>CAIMXI010000058.1 GCA_903845365.1 uncultured Geobacteraceae bacterium
CCTTTTGTTTTGTGAATATACACAAAATACTATTCAATGATATGAATGTCAATATATTTATAGACAAAAAACGCCATATCTAACTATGTGGGCGCCATCAATCAGTCATATCTTTAGTGCTTCGTACACCAGCTGCACACCTCTGCATGGGTTGTTGCAGCACAGGCATAACCTCTGGCCTGGGACGAACCCAGCGAATCAGCTTTCTCCCGTAATGCGTCCATCACTCACCTGAAATATCCGGTCGAAGCCTTCCACCATACGATGGTCATGGGTAACAACCAGGATGGCGGAATGATTTTCTACAGCCAGTTTTTTCAGGAGGGCCATGACGTTTTTGCCATTTTCGGTATCAAGCGCAGCGGTCGGCTCATCGGCCAGAATCACCTTCGGCTTGTTAGCTAAAGCGCGCGCTATTGCGACCCGTTGTGCCTCGCCACCGGAAAGAGCTGACGGATAATTGTTCAGACGATGACCAAGATTGAGTGAGGTAAGTAGTTCGGTAGCCCGGCCTCTGGCTTCAGAGCGTGACAGATGGTTTATCTCCAGAGCAACCATAACGTTCTCAATAGCGCTCAAAAAAGGTATCAGATTGTGAGCCTGGAAGATGAAACCGAGTTTTTCACGCCGCATCCGCTTCAGGTCAAAGCCCGGCGTCCAGCCTTCATCGGCTACCACGGAACCATCAATAACCACCTTACCGTGCGTTGGCTCGTTAATCAGGCCGATGGAAGTAAGCAGGGTTGTTTTCCCTGAACCGGAAGGGCCGAGAATGGCAACAAGCTCTCCCGGCTTAACTTGAAACGTCGCATCAGCAATAGCTGTTACTGCCGTCTCTCCCTTGCCGTAAATCTTCGTCAATTGTGCTACTTCTATAGCGTACATGGAGTTATCCACCCAGCGCCTCCGCAGGCTCAACCTTGAGCGCTTTTCTAATCCCAACAAAACTGGCAATCATGCAGATAGCCACCACAATCACGAAGAGCATCTGCAAATCAAACGGTTCCAGAACAATCCGGCGCGGGAACTTTTCATAGGTAAGCAGGATCAACACGTATCCGATGCCGTAAGCAATTACCCCCATCAGAAGTGACTGCTGGAGGATCATACCCACTATTACCCGGTTCTGGGAGCCAATCAGTTTCAGTGTGGCGATAACCTTGATCTTGTCGAGCGTCGAAGTGTAGATGATAAGCGAGATTATGACTGCCGATATTACCAGAAGAATGATTCGGAACAGCCCCAACTGCATCCTCGCCTTTTCAATCATCCCCTTGGTAAGTATCTTCGTTTGCTCTTCAACCGAGATCGGTCTGAAATGATTCCAGCGCCTGATCCGTTCCTGTACCTCTTTAAGATTCGCACCGGGGGCAAGCCGAGCCACAACAGTGTTCACCGTGTGGGTAGATTCAGTGATGTTGGCGATGTTTTGCTTAAGGTATTTGGCCTGTGCCGGTGAAAGTGTCTGAATGCCCGACAGATTCGCTCCGATTCTTTCACGGTCATTTCTAATGGCATCGTTGTCTTTTTTGAACTGGATATCCTGAGCATCGGCAAGACTTACAAATGCAGCAGGATCGCCACTTGACGAGACCACCTTGCCAGTAATGCCTACAACTGTGTATTCATGAAGACCTAAGCGTATCTTCTCGCCAAGCTCCATCTTCATGCCTTTGGCAACCACCATTTCATAATGCTTTTGGCGGATGTTTCTGCCGGCAAGAATCACAGGTGGTCCGCCGAAACCGTTCAGGTCGTAGCCGATGAGGAAGAAGCGGAATTGCATGCCCTTCCGCTCGATTTGAATGGTCTGGAAGGAAAGTGGCGAGGCCTCAGCCACACCAGGGACCGCTTTTATCCGATATTTGATGTCTTCTGGAATACGCGAGTTCTCGGCAAAGGGACCGTTAGTATCCTGCTGCACCACCCAAATATCAGCTTTGGTGAAATTGAGAACAGCCAAAGCATCGGCAAAAAGACCACGGTATATACCACCCATGCTCATTACTACACCGAGGAGAAGCCCCAAACCGATGGAAGTGAGTATGAACCGGCCCCGGTGATAGCGTATGTCCCGAATGGCGAGATTCATGGCGCGACCTTTACCTTCATGCCTTCCTTAAAATTAGCCATCTCCGGTGGAGGCGCCATTGCTAAACGCTCACTTCCGTCGAGACCGGAAACAATTTCAGTAAAGTTGCGCCTATCCATGATTCCGGTCGTAACTTCCTTGAAGGCAAGCTTCCCATTTTTCACGATCCACACACCACGTTTTTTGTCCTTTGACACGATGCTGCCAGAGGGAAGTGACGGGACGTCTTTCTTCATCCCGGCAATAATGTAGACATCGGACTGTTCACCCAAACGGAAGTTTTTCAGTGGTTCCGAGAAAGCCACATCCACTTCCAGTTCCTCTGTCACCCGGTCGCTTTGATGGCCCATGCGAGCAACCTGACCAGGGAGTTGATCATTGGGTGAGGAACGAAGTGTAATTATGGCCTTCTTACCCACCGCTACGCCTTTCAGCTGTGATTCATCCACATTGGTCTTGACCCAGATAGTATGGGGATCAGCCAAGGTGAAGATCGACATGCCCGGAGAAACAGTGGCACCCTTTTCCAGATCGCGAGTAATGATAATGCCATCCAGTGGTGCGTATATGAGCGTATCGGCGACCTTGCTTTTGGCGAAGCCGAGACCGGCACTGTTGGCTCGTTGTTCCATGCGCACCGTATCAACAGCAGCTTTACTTCGAGCGACCTCTTCGCGTGCTACCTGACAGGCGGTATCATATTGTTCTGACTCCAGCTTGGAGACCAGGTTTTTTTCTGCCAGCGTCTTGAAACGTTGGGCATTTTTCTCCGCCAACACAAGATTGGACTTGGCTTTTTGGAGATTGGCCTGTTCAACATTTAACGAAGCTGCTGACCGGCTGAGTCCTGCTTCAGACTGCTGTTCCTGCTGGCGGAAGTCGTTATTCTCAAGTTTGGCGAGTAGTTGCCCACGTTTTACATGATCACCTTGATCGGCGAACTGTTCTACGATTCGTCCCGTAATCTTGCTGGAAACGCCGACCATAACTTTGGCTTCAACCGTGCCGTTGCCGTAGACCTGTGAAGTAAGGTCCCGCTTCTCAATGCTCACGTCCTTTACTTTGGTTGGCGCAAATAGCGTCATTTTGAGAGCGACACCACCAGCTATAAGAACTACAAGCCAGATCAGGTAACTTTTCTTTCGAGCTAAACTTTTCAGCAGATTCATGCATCACTCCTTGACGGAAATTTTCATTGTTTGCCAACAGCCCTGTCAAGTCGCGCCAGTGCCGTGTAATAATCGAACATTGCCTGAATGTTAGCCGTTTTAGCGTCCAGCGCCTGGGATTGCGCATCGGTCACTTCAATGATACTGCCGACACCTTCCTTATAGCGCCCTTCCGCCAGCAATTTGCTTTCATTGGCAGCGGTAACTTCCTTCTCGGTAGAGACTATGCGGGCTGATGCCTCATTTCCGCCAAGCCAGGCGGATTCAACTTCCTTGATGATTTGCAATTTCAGGTTGTTTTGCCTGGCTTCAATTGAATTGATATTCGCTGTCGCTTCCCGCACCTGTTCGACTGATGAGAAACCGGAGAAGAGTGGCACGGTCAGATTCAGGCCCAATCCCCAGACATTGCCGTTGGGTGGGAAATCTCGGTCAGCATAGCCGACGCTGGTGACACCGGAGAGAATGGGTAGATAGCTGCTTTTTGCTGACTTGAGATTGCCAGATGCTGCCAACTTCAGAGATGAAAGCTGCTGAATCTCAGCTCGGTTGCGTACTGCGTCCTGTTGTGATGAAGCCCGTTCTGGTAATGGCAGTAGTGTCTGGGCTGAATCAACCAAGGAGCGTTCTCCAAGAGATTCCAACCCCATGGCATTGGCAAGCTCCATTCTGGCAATCTCCCGGTTGTTTTCCGCCCGTATCAGTGATGTCCTGGCAGCGAACAGGTTTGCTTCAGCTCTGGCTACGTCAACTTTTGCTTTGATTCCCTGGTTGAAGAACTCCTGCGCCTGTCGAAAAATTTCCTCCCGTGCCCTCACATTTTCTCTGACGGATACGACCTGCTTATCAGTTGCAAGCAGAAGGTAGAAGGCGACCTTAACGCGTAATGTCAGATCCTGACGAGTCACGACGAGAGCCTTTTCAGAGGCGTCACGGTTGCCACGGGCCGCGTCAACTGCTCCGGAAGTTCGACCGAAATCATAGATGGTCTGTTTCAGATACAATCCAGCAGAGTTTGTTTCCAGAAGCTTGATGTTTTCCTGAACGGAAACAAAAGTATTTCCGCGACTCCAGTCCGCAGCGAAGTTAACCTGGGGATAATAGTTCGAAAGAGATTGGCCGGTTCTTGCTTCGGCACCAAGGAGATTTTCCTTCGCCTCGATCACCTGGGGATGATTTTTCAGAGCTGTTGCCATGGCTTCGTCAAGAGTCAAAGGCTCTGCAGCGTAGCTTTGAACAGAAATCAGGACCAACAGTACCAAGAGGACAAGTATTGCTCTCATATGTTTCCTATTCTCACGTTATTTTATTGCGGTGCAAACCGTCTTTTCCTCAAACTCTGATTACTCAACCACAACGTGAATTTTATACTGTGTGCCCCCGTCCAAGGACGCTACGATTTCAGCGACGCCTTGAGTCTCACCAGCCCTGGCGTGAATACGGAAGATGCCGAGGCGCGCAAAACCTGGTCCAAACGCCTCCGGTATGAGTGTAAGTGGGACGCCATGCATCAAGATGGAGCCAATTATCTTGCCGTCGCCCAAAATATTGAGTCCTCCGGTTTTTGCCGGTTGCAGGCTGATAAAGGAACGCGAATCATTAGGCAGGTTAACCAAAAAGTCGATCGGCAAAGGGGTTTCCTTGCCTCGTTGTACATGTTGCCAGTCTTCATTGAGACCTTGATGAAGTTGGTTGTAAGACGCCACGTTTGGCAATGCGGTTGGCGTGACGTGCACAACGGCCTTGTTTGTGCCGTTCAATAACCCAGCGTTGCTAAATTCTACGGTGATTGGGTAATCACCAGCTGTGGATGGGTTGAGTAAACCGGTGTGGAGATGAATGGCTTTCAAGCCAGGTTTCTCGACTCCCCCGGGTACAATTCCTTGATTGTATTGAATAACAATCGTGCGCGGATCACTTTGTTCTGGAGAGACGGTAAACTTCGCAGGAATTGCACCCTGAGTCCAGCCATTGAGCATTACGGCGTAAAGCGGATGGCCGGACTCAGGTGTGAACTGTTCGGGAAAATGAAGCTTGATCGTTGCACCGGCAGGAACAGCGTATCCAGGTGTAGCCGGGTCGGTGGTCTTGTCGAGCCATAGCCACGCCTCAAAAGGTTGCTTTGCTGCAAGACCGTTGCTCACCATAGGCTGATAGCCGATACTCATTGAGGGGGCATCGGCCCAAGAGATGCGCGAACTGCCTGTCATAACCGCGAGCACTACTGCACGCAATACCAAAACTTTTACAAAACTTTTCATTGGTTGTCTCCTACCTGAGGGTTGAAATGATGGTGAATGATCTGAGAGGCTACTACTGGCAACAGCAACCTCTGGCCACTTCTTGATTGATAGTGTTCACTATAATTGGTGCAGTTCAAGCATTCGGCTGCATAAGAAACTCTATGGTGTTATTTCTGTCGCGCCGGAAGGCATACCATCCTGTCCTGCATCATATTATTCTGAATCAAGTCAAGAAACTTCTGTTGCTGATTTTTGTCGAGCGTTGCCTTTACCTGAAGAATATGCTCGGTAACCATTCCCTCAATCTCTGCCTGAATAGTGCTGATTTCGGACAAGGCCGTTTTAATTGCCTGAGCGTCGGAATTTTCGGTGCGCATGAGAGCGAACAGGTCGTTTCTCTTGATGGCAATTTCCTGCCGTTTGCGGTCAATCAGGGCACGAAATGGTATAGCTTTCTCTCGCATCTTCTTTATCTGGTCGGGCTGCAAAGAAAGCTGCTCAAACAGAAATGTATCTTTTTTTATCTTGGCACCGAACGGTGATACCCAATAGCCGCTCTTCGTGTAATTGACATACCATGCTGCGCCAAGTACGGAGATGTTGAATATCAGGGAAACGGCCAAGGCAATCTTTACATAGCTGATCCTCATCGCCTCACCTCCGTCATGGTCAGATATGCTCTCCCAAGTGAATCAGGCGGCAGCGCCTCAAAAGTTTCCAGAGAAAGTGATGCGATGACCTGCTCTCCTTTGGGGTTAGGAACAAAAGCATAAATCAGCGTACCACCCGACATGACTCCAACTGTGATTGCCAGTACAACAGCAAGCGCTTCGGCAAACCTGATGAAAACAGGAATGAGTGAAAAACCCTTGGCCGGTTCCGTGTCTAACCGTTCCATTACTGCAGCACGAAAACTGCTGGGAGCAGAAAAACTTTCAGATTGACTGAATATGTTACGCAGTAGTTGTAACTCTCCGAGTTTACACTGGCATTGTGCACACTGAGCCAGATGTAATTCCAGCAGGGTGATTTCTTTCGCGTCAAGCTCACCATCAATATACGGTGAGAGGTATGTACCGGCTTTTGAGCATCTCATAGTTGCTTTCCTTCCTGTTAAACGATCGAGATTCATTTTTGTTCCGTAATTTTTTGCATATTTTTTCTTAATTCTTCCCGCGCTCGGGAAATCCTTGATTTCACCGTGCCAACAGAGACGTCAAGGATCTCGGCAATCTCTTCATAGCTAAGCCCTTCAAGCTCATTCAGAACGATTACCGCTCTCAGTTTTGTAGAGAGGTTATTTAATGCCTTCTTTAGCGCATGCATTGAATGACTGGTGGCATAGGCAGATTCGGGCGAGGGAGCCTGAGACGGAAAATACTCAATCTGATTTTCTTTGTCGGTGAAAAAAAACAACGAGAGAAAAGAGGATTTTCTTTTGTAGTCGAGGCAGGTGTTGACGGCAATACGGTACAGCCAAGTGTAAAAGGATGCGGTAGAGGAGTAGCTTTTTAGTCCCTGATATGCCTTAATGAAGGTGTCCTGTGCTGCGTCTTCGGCATCTTGCGGGTTCTCTAGCATATAGCGACATAGGCTATAGATACTGTCTTTATATTTGTTTAGCAGCACCTCGAAAAGATGGGTATCTCCATCTTTAATTCGCGCAATGATGTGCTTGTCATCCATGTTTGCGTTATCGAAGTGCGGAACAGCCATCAGAATGCCTGAGACAATAAGTATAAGCCGACCAGGGCAACTAGCAGCCCTCCGGCCCGTTTTGACCATGTTGAAAAATTTACGACTCCTTTAGCCTTTGCCAGTGATTCCACAAAACCTGTGAACGTCCCGGCAATCAGCATAAGTAGGCAATGACCGATGGCGTATGTAAATAGAAGCGCCACACCGTAAAAGACTTCTCCTTTTGTGGCGACCACTGTCAACAGGACTACCAGTACCGGAGTTGCACAAGGGGATGAGACGACTCCGAAGAATAAACCAAGAAGGAAAGAACCAACTACTCCCCCCTGTTTTGGCCTATAATCAAAGCTGACAGGGAGCCGTAGTTCATATAATCCCATCAGTTGTCCACCCATGACCAGTGCCACGACCCCGGTAATCAGGTACCATTTGCCGCCGAGTGTGCCGAACATTGTTCCCAGAAGCCCCGCCGCCGCGCCGAACATGGTGAAGGTCAACGACAAACCGAGGACAAAAACGAGGGAGTAACGAAATGCCCTGCCGCGATCACCATCGCTATAGCCACCGACGAAACCAACTACCAACGGAATTGTTGATAGCACGCAGGGGGAGGCAGACGAGACAACTCCCGCGAGAAAGACCGCGCCGAATGCGACCAGCGGATAGAGTGTAATAATTTGCTCGATGTTGTCGAGAATACTCACTTAAGTCCCACTTTTTTAAGCTCTTTAATGATCTCGACCTTGTCGATATAGCCTATATGGCGCTTGACTTCCTTCCCTTTAGCATCAAAAAAGATCTGAGTTGGGATCATCTGAACACTATAATCTTTGGCAAGTGCCGGCGTTTCCCACACATCGGTAAAGGTGACATTGACTTTGCCATTTAGCTCAGTTTGCAGTTCGGCCAGAATCGGGGCCATTTTTTTGCAGGGGATACAGGTTCGGGCACCGAAGTCAGCCACTGTTGGCTTACCGGAAGCAAGCGCGGCCTTGATAGTGGCATCATTGGACGAGGGAAGTTCGGCTGCCATGGCTGAAACAGAAACCATGCAAAATACTGTCAGTAAA
>CAIMXI010000059.1 GCA_903845365.1 uncultured Geobacteraceae bacterium
AAGTATTATGGCGCCGCTGTCTTTAAGGCTGGCGGTCGTAAGGCTGCCGCCACCTGATGGAGCACCAAAGGTTACCGTGCTGAAGTTGTTGGCCGAAGTGGAAAGGTCGGCTGTGATCGCAGCGGTATCAGCGGTGATTGTTGTTACACCGGCTACGGTCAGTGCCCCGCTCTGGGTGATGGCGCCACCAGCAGTTACATTAAGGGTTCCAGCGGTGCCACCGCCAAGGACGATGGCACCGCTGTCTTTAAGGCTGGCGGTCGTAAGGCTGCCGCTTGCAGGTGTTCCGAAGGTTACTGTGCCGAAGTTGTTGGACTGAGTTGACAGGTCGGCTGTGATTGCGTTGGTAATAGCAGTGATTGTTGTAGTACCTGGGACTGTAAGTAAGCCGCCGCTTTGAGTTATATTACCACCAGCGGTGACATTAAGATTTCCAGTCAGTGTCATTGCGGCTAAATTAACGGCATTATTATCAAACACAAGAGTGTAGTTCTGCAAATTGTTTGCAACACTTAGCGTTGGATTGGCAGCAGTAAAACTGGTATTGCGAATGGCAACATCACGGATCGTTGCTGCTCCAGTTGTGTCTGAAATGGTTACAGCTCCTAAATTATTAGCAGAGGTCGCCAGCAAGATATCAGATGTGCCACTGGTAGCAGTTAATGTTGTAGCACCAGTTACGGTTACTGCGCCACTCTGGCTGATGTCGCCAGCAGCTGTGACGTTCAGAGTACCGGCGGTGCCGCCACCAAGGATGATGGCACCGCTGTCTTTGAGACTGACAGTGGTCAAACTGCCACCGTTACTCGGGGTGCCAAAAGTGACGGTGCCGAAGTTGTTGCTAAAACTTGTAAGATCGGCTGTTCTGGCTCCCCCATTTGCTGCAAGAGTCGTAGTACCTGGGACTGTAAGTAAGCCGCCGCTTTGAGTTATATTACCGCCAGCAGTGACATTAAGATCTCCAGTCAGTGTCATTGAGGTTAAATTAACGCCATTACTATCAAACGCAATAGTGTAGTTCCGCAAATTACGAGTAACGTTTAGCGTTGGATTGGCAGCAGTAACACTGGTATTGCGAATGGCAACATCACGAACCGTTGCTGCTCCAGTTGTGTCTGAAATGGTTACAGCTCCTAAATTATTAGCAGAGGTCGCCAGCAAGATATCAGCAGTGCCACTGGTAGCAGTTAATGTGGTAGCGCCAGTTACGGTTACCGCGCCACTCTGGCTGATGTCGCCAGCAGAGGAGACGTTCAGAGTACCGGCGGTTCCGCCACCAAGGATGATGGCACCGCTGTCTTTGAGAGTGACAGTGGTCAAACTGCCACCGTTACTCGGTGCGCCAAAAGTGACGGTGCCGAAGTTGTTGGCCGAAGTGGAAAGATCGGCTGTGATTGCGTTAGTATCGGCGGTGATTGTTGTTACGCCGACGACGTTCATCACTCCGCTCTGGGAGATCGCGCCAACCGCCGTCAGATTGAGATTACCGGTTCCAGTGATGTTCGCGCCGGTGATTTCGATCGCTTTACTGTTATTTAGGGTGACATTGCCGCCAGATGTAAGATCGGCGCGGGTAAGACTGTTTGTTGCCTGATCCAGCGTAGAAGCAGAGCTCCCGGTATTGTTAAGGGTGAGCTTGATGCCTGTGAGAGCCGTTCCGGTCGTCTGGGTGAGAGCGCCGTCCGCCGTGATGACTATATTTCCTGCGGTACCTGCATTGATGTTTTTAAGCGCGGTCGTTGTTGTTTTTTTGGAATAAATGTTAATGTCTTTTTCAGTGCCTGTAGTTCCTCCAATGTTTGTGTTTGTTATGGCGATCGAGTCTGATGTGAAACCGAGCAGACTGCCGCTTGTTACTCCCACGACGCCGTTGGTCTTAATAACAAGATCCTTAGCCGTAATTACACTGGCGTTTGCTGTGCTGCTGCCATTGGCCACATTGCCAGTTACGGTCAGGGTAATATCGTTTAAACCTGCGTTCAGTGTTTTTACAGCGACGCCCTTGCTGTTGGTGAGACTTATACCGCCTGTCGCCGTGACATCAACAGTGTCAGCACTGGTCGTCAAAGTAACGGCACCTGCTCCACCACCGATGACCAGGTCTTTGGTTGTCAAAAGACCGGTAGCTGTAATGCTTGGTGACGTAATTGTCATTGTGCTGGTGGTTCCTGTCGAAAGGGCATTAGCATACGATTTGACGCTTGTCGCCCCTTCAATCGTAAGCCCATTGGTTGCGTTAAGCGAAGCTTCGATTTCGACAGAATCACCCTGCAGGCGCAACTGTTGGGATATGTTGGTGATCGGACTGCTGATTGTAATGATGGAACCAGACTTGCCAACGCCATTATATATTGAGTTTGAAATGATGTTGGAATCCAGAGAGCTTGCATTGGTTAGTGTGCCAATGCCAGTACCTGTCAAAGGAGCGGTGGAAAACATAAGGTTTTGTACATTACTGGTTAAAGTGCTTTGAGCAGTAATGCCGTTAGGGTTCACTATAATTACGGTTGCCTCTGCATGGCCGGTAAGTGTCCCTGCCAGAAGACTCGGATTAACGCCGGTAACTTTGTTGAGGTAAACGGTTCCCTGACCGTTAAAGTTCAGGGTCTTGCTTGTTGGAATATCCAGCCTGTCCCAACTGAGAATTGCCTTGCTAAAATCACCGGCATTTATGGAAAGATTCGAGCTGCCTGTCCCGCCGGTACTGATAAATACGCCGCCCTGACCGGAACCGTCGACATGACTGTTGACTGTGATGTTCGCCGTATTTCCCCATGTAGGGTTAAATGAGCCTCCTTGCGTAACATTAGCCGCATTCGCGCAGACCGCTCCGGCAAGAAGCGCCGCTGTGACAACAAATGCTCCGACACTGTTTTTCCTCGATTGCTTCTTAAGCGCTTTTTCCATTTCCATCGCGTGCTGGCGTCTGATTTTTCTAAGCATTTGAATTACCCCCTCTGATTATTATGGTAACTTGAGTCTGCCGTAAATTTTCCGAATCTCCGGTTCATTATCTGAAAACCGGGTAGTTTTTATAACATACTTCAGCTCTTTATGTAAACCTAAACCTTGTTCTAAATCTCTAAATCTCCGATATATTCGAACCGGTTATCTCCAGATCTGGCCACCCTTCGTAGATCCAATCTTCCAACCGCTCCAAAACTTGGCGGGGAATGTTTTTATCAGAACTGACGGTAACAAAAGCAAGCACTCCAACTGTAGCATTATCCTGTCGGTCAACCTCGGCACAGGCCACGTTGAAGCGGTTTCTGGCGCGTCCGAGAATGCTCTTGATGATGCCCCGCTTCTCTTTGAGCGAGTGGGATGGAAGGGAGAGTTGGATTTCGAGGCAGAAGATGTGCATAGATATTTCCGATTTAGCCTAGCTCGGACAAGCCGGAACAAAGAGATTGATTAAACATTATGAATTTAACCAATATATCCTACAAAAACAGTTATCCACGAAAAGCACGAAATACACGAACTATATCTAAAAGATATACAACTGTACGGCGTAACCTGCTTGGTGAATTACTGTTTTGCTGTAATGATTTAATTTTTCGTGTCTTTTCGTGCTTTTCGTGGAATCAAAAGCCGTTTTTAGGATATATATTTTGTTTTTGCATTTATCCGCTGTTATCCTTTTTATCCTTTAGGCCCGCTTTTGGGTCCTGTTAAATGAAGGTTTGTTTTTAACTTCAAAGGCTTTTTACAGGGATAAAGAAAGATAAAGGCGGATGAAATCTTTTCTAAGGAAAAAACGTCTGACTGCTATTTGCGCCAGGAACGAGCCATTTCATCATTAATAGCCGCCTGCATCCCATTCAGACTTTTTGCCACGCCCTTATAACCAACGCACCCAAGTCCACTCTGCAGGCTTGTAGCCGGAAAATTGCTCAAAGGTTTAAGCAGCACCCCGCCTTGTACATCTTCAACGGCAAATCTGGTACCCGGTCTCCAGTGATGATCTTCTTCCTTAAAACTCACAGTGCCTCGGCGTACGCGGAAACGGGATCACGTCGCGGATGTTTTCCATCCCGGAGAGATACATCACCAGCCGTTCAAAGCCTAGTCCAAATCCGGCATGGGGGCAGCTACCCCAGCGACGGCTGTCCAGATACCACCAGAGCGGTTCGTGGGCAATCCCCATCTCAGTCATGCGCAGCTCCAGCCGATCCAACCTCTCTTCACGCTGGCTTCCGCCGATAATCTCACCCACCTTTGGCACCAGCAGATCCATGGCGGCAACAGTACGGCCATCATCGTTCTGCCGCATATAAAACGCCTTGATGTCCTTCGGATAGTTGAGGATAAATGCCGGGCCGCCAACAATCTGCTCGGTGATGTAGCGCTCATGTTCCGTCTGCAGATCCAGCCCCCACACCACAGGATAGGCGAATGCGCTTCCGGATTGCTGCAGACGCTCTATCGCCTCTGTATATTCCATCCGGACAAAATCAGCTTCCGCAACTGAGCGGATACGCTCAAGCAGGCCGTTTTCAATATGTTTATCAAAAAAAACCATGTCATCGGCACACTCTTCAATAGCAAAATTACAGAGATATTTGAGAAATTTTTCCGCCAGATCAGCATTGTCGGCCAGGGTGGCAAAGGCCATCTCCGGCTCAATCATCCAGAACTCTGAGGCATGCCTGGCGGTGTTGGAGTTCTCAGCTCTGAAGGTCGGACCAAACGTATAGATATCACCAAAGGCAAGGGCAAACAGCTCCCCTTCCAACTGGCCGCTGACAGTCAGACCGGTTTTCTGGCCGAAAAAATCCTGGCTGAAGTCAGCCTGTCCATCCAGAACGGGCGGATTTAAAATATCAAGTGTACTGACACGGAACAGTTCTCCGGCACCTTCGCAGTCGCCAGCGGTGATGATGGGAGTATTGACATACAAAAAGTTATTCTCTGAAAAAAAACGGTGGATCCCCTGAGCGAGTTTCGACCTCAGGCGAAATACCGCACCAAAGGTATTTGAACGGGGACGCAGGTGGGCAATGGTACGGAGATACTCGAACGTATGACGTTTTTTTTGCAGAGGGAAGCCGTCGTCAGATGCACCAATTATTTCTACTGAGGCCGCCACTACCTCCCATTTCTGGCCGGAGGCCGGAGATTCGACCAGAGCGCCTGATACCGTAAGAGCAGCCCCGGTTCCGATCCGGCTTATATGATTGAAATTCGCCAGTGACGATTCGGCAACGACCTGAATCCCTTCCACAGTTGAGCCGTCATTCAAAACAATAAAACAGATCCCTTTCGACGACCTGATCGACCGCACCCACCCGGAAAAATTGCAGATGCCAGCGGAGCTGCCCTGGTAAATAATATCTTTAATGCGTAGTTTCATCGATATGCTTGTTCCTTTACTCGACACTGTTTAATTCAGCCAAATTTTTTGAACAGCTCGAGAACCAGCAGCGTTATGGCAGAACCGATAGCTGCGCCAATAATCACCTCGCGTACCGTATGAATTTTCATCAGCAACCGCGAGTGGCTCACCATTATGGCCAGCAAAAGAGTGAGAAGCGATATGAGCGGGTCACGAGTAGTAAGCGACACCGCTGTGGCAATTGAGAAGGCAACAGCGGCGTGTCCGCTCGGTATTCCGCCATGAAGCGGGGTTCCGGTGCCGGTGGCGCTCTTTACAATAACTACGACAATAACCACTATCAGCACTGAAACAACTGTTCCCATATCAGATACCGTACCAAACATTGCGAGCACCTCCGCGTAGCGTGGCATAACGTACTTTGCCAGTATCAGATACCCCATGATACCGGCACCACAGGCTGTTATCAACACGGCTCCGGCTGCCGTGTCTTTTGCAATTTTTGCCAGGGGATGGTATTCGGGAGAGACGAGATCGACGACCGCTTCAATCGCCGTGTTAAACATCTCGGCACAGAGAACTGATAAGATTGACAGAGCCAGCAGAGCAAACTCCGTCGGAGTCACCTTCAGAAACAGCACGGCCAGCAACACCACGATGGCGGCAACGAAGTGAACCCGCATATGCCTTTCTGTGCGGGCTGCGTGCAGGATCCCCTCTACTGCACAGTTGGCGGACTCTATAAACCGGTCAGGCTTATCAACCCTTCCTTCTTCAGAATTCTGAATAGCTGCTGCTCCTTTTGCTCCATTTTAACCGCCTCAGCCGCACCGCTCCGTTCATGATCATAGCCGCATAGGTGCAGGATTCCGTGCATTAGCAGAAAAGAGAGCCGCTCAAAAAACTCCAATCCACCCTCTTCAGCCTCACGCGCTGCAGTGTCGGCCGAAATTATGACATCCCCAAGGGCATGAGGATTTACCCCCCCGAAATCACCCTCCCGCAGGGAAAACGAAATCACATTAGTCGGGCGATCTTTGGCAAGATACTCCCGGTTTATGATTCTGATAGCGCGATCTCCGACAATTGAAACCGAAAGCTCCGTTTCGTCAGGACATCCCAAGGCGCTTAAGATTCTCACCGCCACTTTTTTGAGCTGCCGGCTCTTGAAATAGTGGCGTCTCTGGCGGTTGTTTAACAACAGTGTCATTTGGGACTACTCCCTGTTCAATTCTGCCATTTTCACGAGCTGGACTCTTTTTTGTCCGGTCTCCACCCTTGTGGGCAGGCTCAGGATATTCAACGCGATGGTGGTAAATACCGTTAAGGATGGTGGTAAAACTGCGGGCAATTTCGTGCAGGTTTTTTAGAGTAAGTTCGCATTCATCCAACTGGCCATCAATGAATACGTTATTGATCAGTTTTTGAACCAGCCCCTGAATGCGATCAGAGGTAGGAGACACAAGTGTGCGGGAAGCCGCTTCGACACAATCTGCAAGCATGACAATGCCTGCCTCGCGAGTCTGCGGCTTGGGACCGGGATAACGAAAATCTTTCTCTTCAACAACCTGATCGCTCGACTTAGCCTGACTTTTGGCTCGTTCATAAAAGTATTTTATCAGCGCGGTGCCATGGTGCTGACGAATTATATCAAATATCGGCTGTCCCAACCTGTTTTCTCTGGCCAGTTCAACCCCTTCCTTGATATGTGAAATCAGGATGAGCGCACTCATGCTGGGTGTGAGTTTGTCATGCCGGTTCTCTTCGCCACCCTGATTCTCGATAAAATAAAGTGGCTTTGCTGCCTTGCCGATATCGTGGTAATAAGCTGAAACCCTTGCAAGCAGCGGATTTGCGCCAATAGATTCGGCTGCTGCTTCTACCAGATTGCCGACAACAATACTATGGTGATAGGTACCGGGAGCCTTCACCATCAGCTCCCGAAGCACCGGAGAGTTGAGATTTGCGAGTTCGAGCAGCTTGATATCTGTTGTGTACTGAAAGAGTGTTTCGATAAGTGGAATGAAGCTTGAAACAAAACCGGCGCAGATAAAACCGCTAAAGAGGGAAAATAAGGCAATATAGAGAGTCTGCATGGTAAAAATAGCATTGTTAGCGGTCTGGAACGACAACGCCAGAGCCAGATTGACGACAGAAATCTTGATACCGGCAGTGTAGATAGTGCTGCGACTGGTGCAGTGACTGACAGCATGAGCACCGATAATACCCCCCAGCAGCGAATAAATAACTACCGGCATGCTGTTTTCAAACATGATCCCTAGCAGCGGAGCCAGAATGGCACAGTAGACAAGAGCAACTTCAGAGTTGATAAAAATCCGGACGATCATCGCTCCGGCAGCAAACGGAAACAGATAAAAATAATTCGAAGCATCGACCGAAGGGAACACAGCGCCGATGTTATGGGTGATAAGAAGAGCGGTCTTGAAGCAGACGAAGCTGATGATAATCAGCAGTGAAATGAGCAGGAGATCTTTATTGGTCGGATTGAATTTACGAATGTTCTTGCAGGCAAACCGGTAGGGGAAATAAAACAGCACCATAATGAGTGCGCACGTTCCGAGAGCCTTGAAAAGCGAGCTTCCACTGTTCTGGCCACCAAATATGGCGTCAAGCTTTTGAGCCTGTTCGGCGGTGATCCGTTCGCCCACACGCACGACCATTTCACCTTTTTGCAGTTTGAAAAGCACCGGCCGCACAGTTTCCATGGCGCTGTGGGAACGCGCTTCGGAGGCCTCCCTGTTGTAAAACAGGTTTGGCAGTATGATTCTGGCAATCACTGCGGCAATGCGGGTATTATCTGATGCGCTCCCTACCCCTTTGAAACTCCAGTGACTGACTATACGACGCGCTTCATCAATATCAGTAAAGCTTGTTGAAAAATCACCGTCAGCGCCAATCTTATGGCCATCGTTATTGGTAATTTCTAGACCACGCCGAATATCCGTCTGAAAAATATTGGCATCCAGAACAATCTTGCGCTGAAACAGCTCCTTGAGCAGTTCAGAGGCGCTTGCCAGAAAAAGTTTGTCGGAGGTGATTCTGGTCAACGCCGTAATTTCAGCATCACTGACATTAGTATCAAGCAGCGGCGTGATCTCGGCGCGTAATTGGGCAATATTCTTATTGGGAGTTTCGTCGCCGGCAGTGCGCACAATTACGATAGCCTGCTGAAGTTTGTCTTGAAGGGCGCCTGCAAGTTGATCGCTTAGGTTGTACACTACCGGAGCGTTGTTGGCGGCATCTTTGCGGCGCTGTTCCGTTAATGATTTGGCTTCAACAAGCAGGTCCTTGGATACACGAATATCGGTTGGAGCAATATCGCCGATTTTATAGGAGACTGAGGTGTTGTGCCAACTGGGGAGTATTGTTACGGTAAGCAGAAGAGCCGTCGTGATAAGAAGAATAAACCTGTTGCGTTGCGACTTTTCGGGGGTTGAAAACTTCTTGATCATGGAATCAAGCAGATTCGACCCGAACCGACTAAGTTTTGTATATGAATTCTGCTCCTGCCTGCTGCCGTTTTGTTCAGCCATAAATGCATACACCAGAGGACAAAAGGAGTCCCGAATTTACATCCGGATCGGAATAGTAATCTGAAAGGAAAAAGGTGTCAATAAAACTGATTTGGTGACACCATTGCCATGCTTCAGGTTTCAGCCCCGAAGCATGGCATTATTACTGCCTGTTTACCCCCTCCTCACACTATTGTGCCATCTGTTTGAGAATCTGTTCCAGTTTTCGCAGCTCCTCGCCATATCCCGCCCAGTTCCCCTGGCGCTGCAGGGTGGTCGCCTTCTCATAAATGCTCATCGCTTCCTTTGCCAAAGTGGCGGAAGAACCCTTTGTTGTATCCGGCGTTACGGTTGCAGCTTCTGTAGCAACCGTTTTATTTCCTCCGAAGAGCCGCTGGAGAGCCAGCTCCAGATTCTCCTCCATAACCACCTGATCACCGAAGGCGACAATAACCCGCTTCAGTTCCGGCAGACCTGCCTTATCAGCGGCAAGGAACAACGGCTGCACATAGAGGAGCGATTTTTCAATCGGTATCACCAGCATGCTCCCCCGAATTACCTCGGAACCTCGCTGATTCCAGAGGGTCAACTGTTGGGATATGAAGGAGTCCTGGTTGATGCGGGCATCGATCTGTTTAGGGCCGTAGATCAGTCGGTCGCGCGGGAAGGTGTAGGCGCGGATTTTGCCATAATTTTCCCCATCACAGCGGGCGGTCAGCCAGGCGGTCAGGTTGTCACGTTTTGATGGCGTAAACGGCAGCAGCAGAATGTACTCCTCCATCTTTTCGCCCGGCAGTTTCATGATGGTGTAATATGGTTCCATCGGCTTTTCGCCGAGAGCAGGAACCTGCCAGAGATTCTCCTTGTTGTAGAATACCTTCGGGTCAGTCATATGATACGCCGCATACATGGCCGCCTGCAGTTGGAGGAATTGATGCGGATAGCGCACGTGGCTGCGCATATCTGTCGGCATTGAGGTCAGCGGCTTGAAGAGACCGGGAAACATCCGTGTGTAAACTTTTGCCAGTACGTCGTTCGGATCACTGATGTAAAAATCAACCGTTCCGTCATATGCATCAATGGTTGCCTTGACGGAATTCCTCATATAATTGATCCCACCCTTAAGCGGCTTAGAGTAGGGGAGTCTATCCGAATGGGTGTAGGCATCAATCATCCATTTAAGACGCCCCCCTGCATCAACCGCCATATAGGGATCTCCGTCAAAACGGAGGAACGGCGCAATTGCCCTCACCCGTTCATTGATGTTGCGGTTGTAGATAATGCGGCTTTCGGCGCTGATATCAGACGAAAGCAGGATTTTTTCCGTCTTGAATTTTGCGGCGAACAGCGCTTTCTTGAGGAGTGAGTCGATCGGCACCCCACCCTTGCCAGCGTAAGTTGTATTGATATTGCCGGTGGCTGTCGGATAGCTGAATTCCGGCACCTTGGTTTTGACAACCACGTAGTCGTTGGATAGCTCGCCGAAATAGATCTCCGGCCGGGTCACTTTTATATCGGCCAGACTGACCGGAGGAATATCCTTGACAAAAAACTCCGGTAGCCCCTCCTTGCTGATGCGGCTTACCGGACCGAAGGTTATGCCGTTGCCGTGGGTAAAGATCAGGCGCTCGTTAATCCAGTTTTTACTCGGAAGATCGGCATAGGAGAGTTCACGCGGCGACAGCATGACTTGAGTATAGTCGCCGTTCACCTTGTACCGGTCATTATCGACATCGAAAAATTTGTAGTAGGTTCTGATCTGCTGAAGCTGACTGTAGGTTTTCAGCAGCGGAGCGTGATCCCAGAGGCGGATATTCTTGATAGTGGCATCATTTTTGGCGATATCGGCGGCGGTCAGCTTCGTGTCGACATCGAAGGGGACTGTTTCGATCTTTTCCAGATCGAAACCAAAACGGGTAAACTTGATATTGTTCTCGATATAAGGGGTTTCAAGCGCCAACTCGTTGGGAGCGACTTTGAATTTCTGCAGAAGAGCCGGATAGACACGGATGCCGATGACGTAGAGCAGGGCAACGACCAGAGCCGGCAGCAGCGCCACCCGCCAGGTTCCTTTCCATATTCCGGCGGCCAGCAGCAGCCCCGCCAGTGGCGTCAGGAATGTCAGGACTTTGTAGGTCAGCAGGCGGGAGTTTACATCCACATAGCCTGCGCCATAAAAAGCACCATTGTTGGAAAACAGCAGACTAAAACTCTCCAGGTAGAAACCTGCCCCGACGACACAGACAAATATCCCGACTAAAATCGCCAGATGGCGACGCACCTTTTCATCTACCGATGCAGCGCGTTCCGTAAGAATGATGCCCCCCCTGACATAATAGACCGCCCCCGAAAGAGCGGCGGCAGCCAGCAGCGCAAAGCCGGCAAACCCTTTAAGTATATCCCAGAAAGGCAGGCTGAACAGGTAAAAGCCGATATCTTTGCCGATGACCGGATCAACTGTGCCGACATTGACGCCGTTAGTGAAGAGCAGCGCATCTTCCCAGCGCATCGCACCCCAGTTTGCGGCAAGGAGGGACAAGATGACAGTGGCAATACCTGCTAACGGCTTCACAAAGCGGTTCGCATCGTTCCTGTTCAGACGGAAGTTGCCGCCACCCACGATGGAAATGCCACTGTAGGGGAATTTTGCCCTGCTCGCATACAGTAGGTTGGCCATAATAACGGCAGAGAGAAACAGGCCGAAAAACAGCCCGACCCCGGTTTTTGCGTACAGAGTCGTCATAAAAACCTGGGCAAAGCCGGTTTCAACAAAAAAGAGCCAATCCGTGTAATAATTAAGCAGGGAAGATACGAACGGCAGTACCACCAAAACTAGAACCAGAAATACGATAAATTTACTTTTAAACATTTTATACTCCTCTTATATTTAAACTAAACCCTTCACTGTTTCTTAAACTGCGCCCAGATTTCTCCCACTTCAACAGCACATACAACAAACCATACGACAATGCTGATTCCGACTGCAGCAGCGGCAATATCTTTTATGATTTTAATTTTTTCGTTGTGCCGCTCCTCGACAAAGTCGCAGAGTGCCTCAATGGCACTATTTACGATTTCTGTAATTAATACGAGGCCGGTCGCGATGAGAATCAGTAGCAAATCAACCCGTTGTCGTAAAACAAATGTCGCTATCAGAACTATAAGAGACAGGATCAGCTTGTACCCCACACTAAAATCCGTAAGCACAGCATAACGCAAGCCTGAGATAACATTCTGCACTTTTCGTACAGGATTATAGCCTTGTTCACCTGTACCAAGAAATTTGTTTTTCATTGTTGTTTTCCTTTCTTAAGGTGTGACCGCCCAAAAAAGTTCGCTTATCATGATCTGTCAGCATCACTGCCGCAAG
>CAIMXI010000060.1 GCA_903845365.1 uncultured Geobacteraceae bacterium
CAAGATCACCCGCTATCACCGCGTTGGAGACACGCCAGAAACCGGAAATAACGTACGTGAAACTGCACATTGCAAAAATATACCATCGATATGAGTGACTTATTGCGCGATCCATAAGTGTAGCTCGGAAAAGGCCTGCTTTTCCTCCTCTGCCTCCTTTCGGTCTGTTATGTCTGTATGGGTGCCGCTATATTGTATGTTTGTACTGCCGATAACCGGTGTAAAAAATAAAAGCACCACCGACAAGCGAAATCATGCCAGCGGCTCTGGAGTGAACTGCCGGTGGCTCTCGCGGTTGGCAATGGCGCTCTGCAGATCGCAAGGCGCTATGCCCCAGCTCTTCTGATCCGGAAGCTGAATGATCCTGCTGTCTGCCGGTGCCGGCTTCTGGATCGATGGCGGGCGCACGCCTCGGGATTGTGGCGTTGTCCTGAAGTTGACCTCTTCCCTGATCCGGTCGGTCAGGAAGTACCTGCCACTTTCTGTTGTAATGGTCGGCTTATTCATGGCTTGGTATCCACCTCCTCAGTTGTCCAGTAGGTCTGCTTATGGAGAACCCGAGTCAGTTCTGCCATCCTGGTCTCGGCCTTTTCCATGGTTGCGAAGACATCGACGAGAAAACGTTGGCCGTTATTGTCCTGACGCCATAATAGCCACGCCATCACGACAGCTCCTTGACCCAGAACTGCATCGGATGCTCCCGCTTGACCCCATCTGTTTCCAGCCAGGAAAACTGTGTGGTGACGCCTGGCAGAGGGACAAAGTACCTCGGTTTCTCAGCATCAGTTTTTTCAGTTCAGAAGCGAAAGAAGATAGAGGGATTCCACTTTGTCCCTTGCCCACGGCGTTCTTCTCAGAAATTTCAGGCATGACTTTATAGAAGGATCGTTCTTGAAACATCTTATATCGATTCTTCTGCCCAGTTCTTCCCACCCATAACGGTCGACCAGATGATCCAGGATCATTACCAGTGTTACCCCGTGCAGCGGGTTATACGGTTGCTCTGGTGACATATATTATACTCAACTTTCGCAGTACCATTATTCGGAATGCTTGATGAATGTCCCATTTTTGTGTTCCGCAAAGGCAATATCCAACTCTTCTCTGGTATTCATAACTATTGGACCTCCCCAGGCAACAGGCTCTCCAAGTGGTTTCCCCGCAACGAACAGAAAACGGACAGAGGACTCTCTTGCCTCAACTCTCACTGCGTGCCCCGTATGCTCAAACAGCAGTACGGTCTCCGGTACTCGTCAGGGTTGGAGGTATGGAAGTCATCCAGCATCAGTAATGGGTCGAACTTAGGAACCTGATGGTAGCCGAAAGCCCGCTTGAGATGAACACCGGCTCCCTCGATTGTCGGGGCACTAATAAATAATGTCGAGATCTTACGGATTAACATACTAGCTCCTCCTTACAGAATCAACGTTAGTAATACTCTTCCTCGTATTCCGGCACGCTGTCAAGAAAACCGGGATATGTGCCGGCCTTTATCAGGGCGGCATCGAGATCTGCTATCAGCCGTTCCCGGTCTTTCGGATAACTCCCAGCCAGGTTCAGGAAGTTGGAAACATGGTTGGAACGGAGAATTGTCCGACCGGGATTAAGATTTGACAGCAGCTCGCGCGTCTCAAGCATTAACTCCCGGCGGGTACACTGCTTGAGAGAGCGGACAAACTCCTCGTTATGGCGGTGAAAGAGTGTGAGAAGCGAAAAATACTCCGGGTTGACCCGGTTGATCCACGCCGCTGTGCTGCGCGCATGTTCAAGGCTTCTGTTACGTCCGGCCAGACCGAGTATGGCGGTTACGGAAAGCTTCATGCCTGCTGTTCTGGCCTTGATCGCTTGTTGTGCCATCTCTTCTGCAGTGAACCCTTTTTTTATCTGCGCCAGGGTTTCATCCTCTCCAGATTCCAGGCCGAAATATAGGATGCGGAGCTTCTTCTCTCGGAGAACTGCAAGCTGATCCTGGCTTTTTGTCATCAGGCTGTTGGGAGACGCGTAGGAACCTATCCTGGCCAGCCTGGGAAAAGCTGAAGCCAGTGCATCGAGTAAAGTAACCAGACCATCGAACGGATAGACGAGCGCGTCACCATCGGCAATGAAAACCCGGTCTATGGTCGGTATGTACCGCTTCGGGATGGCTGCTATCTCGCCAATTATCTCTTCCACTGGTCTGATGCGGAATTTCTTTCTCTTGTACATACCACAGAAGGTGCAGCTGTTCTGCGAACACCCCACCGTGATCTGGAAGATGAGGCTCCGCGCCTCACTGGGAGGCCGAAATAGCGGTTCAATGTAACGTGGTAATGCTTCAGTTGGCATAGCCGCTCCCTATTGCGGAAAACGGCAGCTCAAGTCCGAGTTCAGGCACCTGCTTCGCTATCCAGGCGGTAAAGGTGTTGCTGTTGGGTCCGGGAAAGGCCTTGTAGGTATCGGGCCATGGATAACTTTTAGCAGCTTTGTCTACCGCTTCGATCAGTTTAGCTGCAGGTTCACCGCGAAAATCTTTGAGGAGTCGAGGGCGCTCGCCGAACCAGTAGCGGTCTGGTAGATCTTTTTCAATACGTATGGCGGGTAATCCTCGTCGTTGCCGCCAGCCGATGACTTCGTAGACCGTGTAAGAATCAGCATTTTGAGGTTTTGTGGCAACCCAGGTATGAATGGCTAACCAGCCACGCCACCCCCAAGTTGGAGCACCGTATATCTGAAGTACTGCCTCACGGTTTGTAGCGGGATTTGGAGCGATACCCGCTGATTCCCGACTTGCCGTTCGATAGTCTTTCGTGGCACAGCTGGAAAAGCTTAGAAGCGTGAAGGCTAGAAGTAGAAACCTATGCATAGTCGTAGAATGTTTTTTCAAGACTACTCCTTCAACCGCATCTGCTGCATAAATTCAGGAACTTTTTTCTTAGGCATCTTTCCCAATTGCTGCATCAAGACAAATGGAACGGTCTGTAATCCGTAGTTGTTGCGGATGTCGTCTATCATTCGGATCCACAAAGTCCAGTAGTTTCGAAGTCGATAACGATGATGGTGTAGTTTCCCACGACAAGCCCTTTTTTGAATATAGCAGGTTAATCGTAATGATCTGGTGGAGTGGTGAATATCAGAACAGACGAATCAACAAGAATATTCCAATCATAGCGATACCAATTGCAAGCTTTCCGGCCACTCCTATTCACATATATCATCCTCCTTTTCAAATATCAATGGATGTAGAATTTGTAGATTTTCCGTCTTACGAATGCATCAAAACGGGATGCTTATCCTGCTCATTACCAGCACCCCTTCATTGGTATTATGAGTCAAAACGTCCTTGTGGTGGAGTCATCGTTCGGCATCTCACGTCTAACGGAGCCTGAACAGCTTGAGCGGCTCGAGGTGGCCGATTTTCTGTCTGAAGTGCACGACGAAGCCCTGGTGCTCTGGCAGGGTGTAACCCTGAAGCTGCCTCTAAAACATAATAAGCGGCAGATCTTCATATCGGTTGTTGACCTGGTGAATGGTATATTGATTTACATGTAGAATAAATTGCATGTATATTGAGGATATGCACTTATTGAAAAGGATCTCCGCATGCCTTTTTACTTCACACCCTATATAATTCTTCCTCTGCTTTCAGCACTGCTAAACGGAGCAATAGCTGTCTATGCCTACCGTCGACGTTATAAACACTCGGTATCATGGTTTCTCTGGCTGGAGATTGGCATATCCGGCTGGGCACTTTCATATTCCCTCAATACAGCATCTACTACCTTGGCGCTTAAACACTTGTTCTGGATATCCGGCTCTATTTTCTTCCATATTACCCTATGTACTCTATTTCCTTTGTTCCTTACTGTCATGGGGCGGGAAAAACCTTTTTCACGCCTGATGCTTGCCTTGATGTGGTTCATGCCCGTCATCGCGACTGTTCTGTTGCTAACAAACGATCTGCACGGCCTTATCCGCCAATCCATGCATCTGGTCAGTATTAAAGACATGTTGCTGATGGGTTTCCAGCATGGTAGCTATCAAAAAGCTGTACAAATGCCATACATTTATCTTTATTTTCTCACAGTTATTCTGTTTTCAATTATTGGAGCATTGAATCCAAAACAATCAAACCGCGGCAGCCTGATTATGATTGCATTAGCGTCAAGTCTTCCACTTGCAGCCGAAGCAATAAAGTTTACTCCTGAATGGAGTTTTACTACATCTGCCACTCTAATATCCGGAATCTGCTACTGGAGAGCAGTATTTCACCATCAACTGCTGAATCTGGTGCCGGTCGCCGGTATAACCCTGTTTAATCAAATGCCTGAACCAGTTATAATCTTTGATATCAATGGGCGAATTTCTGAATGCAATAAAGCAGCGCTTGATAATAAGTTGTTATCACCAACTATGTTCGGAAAGTCCCTTGATAGACAATTTCCACCAGACGACCCGATGTATGAGAAGCTGTCGATCCTGACGTCTGGCAAGGATGATTTGTTTTATGACAGCGACCATGATAAATGGTGGCGCCCCTCCAAGACCATTCTATATAAAGGTTCGTCAGCTGTCGGTCAGATAATGGTTTTGCATGACGTCTCATCACTCAAGCAGGCGCAGGAGAAATTAAGGCTGGGTGAGGAGCGCTTTCGGCGCCTTACTGAAGAGTCCCCTGATATTGTGTGGGAGGTTGACAATAATTTCTGCATTACATACGTGAACAAAGCTGATCAGCTGATGCGGGGCTTTCCACTGGATGAGGTTCTGGGGCAGCCTGTTACCAGATTTTTAACGGAAGAGGGGAAAGAATTGATCAGCAGCAAGCATGCTGAACGGATGAAGGATGAGAGCCAGGGACTAATAACCGGAGCCGCCCGTTACGAAATGCAGATGCTCTCCAAGGAGGGGCAGTTGTACTGGACAGAGACACGTTCAAATCCCTTGCGGAACGCGCACGGAATAATCACCGGCTTTATAGGTGTCACACGCGACATAACAGTCCGTAAAGATGAGGAGAAACGTTTACAGCAACTGCTGGTATTTGAGAAGGAGCTCCGTTTCGAATTGGGAAGCTTCCTGTCGATGATCTCACATGAATATCGTACTCCCCTTTCGATTATCAGGACGAACCTGGACCTTATAGATCTGATATTTTCTGACAGCAAATCAGAGTGTTCACCAAAGATAGCTGCCATGCGGGTTGGGATAAACCGTCTGGTGGAACTTCTTGATGTTTCAATGAATCAGTTAAAAGCGAGTATGTCGTCCCATGACATTACAACAAAACAGATACCACTTATTCCATTTATTGATGAAGTGCTGGACGAATCGGAATCCTTCTGGCCCGAGCGGGCATTTCTATTTCTGCCGCGAACAAACTCCGTAAATGTGTTGGCTGACAAACCGCAGTTAAAAATTGTGATGCTAAATCTTCTTGAAAATGCCTGCAAGTACTCTCCTCCAAAAACCGAGATCATTGTAGAACTTGAGGCGGATGCAAATTTTGCAACAATTAGTGTTTTCGATAAGGGAGAGGATTTTCCGAAAAATAACTCCAATAATATTTTTAATATTTTTGAGCGAGGGAACAACAGTATTTACACTACGGGCTCTGGAATAGGGCTTTGGCTGTCTAAACGGATTATCACAAGGCACGGCGGTGAGTTCATAATTGATATAGGCAATGAGAGTAAAACAAAAATTTCTTTTAAATTGCCTGTTGCTTGATCAAATTTGTCAGAATTCGTCGGTTGCATCTTCAATTTTAAACACGGATTATAAGTTTATGCTATCTTCCGATACCATGATAAAGCCGGTTGATTCACCTGATGCTTTTGAAGCTCGGATCATTCTGGTTGAAGATGACAAAATGCTTCGAGAAAGCGTTGCGGAATACCTTACTCTTGTAGGTTATGATGTTATTTCTGTGGATTGCGGTCTCAAGTTTTATCACACAATCGCTGAGCAGAATTTTGTCGCTGCTGTGATTGACCTGGGGCTCCCCGACATAGATGGCTTGCAGCTGGCTGAATACATAAGAAACAACACCACCATGCGCTGCATCATTCTTACTGCACGTGGCAGCGTAGATGAACGAATTGCAGGATACAATTTCGGGGCGGACCTCTACATGGTCAAACCGGTGGATTGCCGCGAACTTGCCTCGGCGCTTGGCCGAATGCTCCAGCGCACATCACTTGAACACAAACCTTCGCAGGGAAAATGGTCTATCAATTGCCAGAGAGCCAACCTGATAACACCAGAGTCCGGCCTGCTTCAGCTTACCACCAAAGAGATGAGTTTCCTGCTCTCCCTTGCCGAGTCATCTATGGAACCAGTTTTACGCGATACCATTCTGACGACTCTTGGATACAGAACCGATGAATATGCGAATCGCGCCCTGGAATCGCTTGTCCGGAGGCTACGCCGCAAAATAGAAAGCGTATACGGTAGAGCACCGATACTCACCCATCACGGGATCGGCTATTCATTCTCCGCACAAATTGAAGTGATATAAGACCCTGCATAATTACGTATCAGCCGCTAAGGCTTTGCTCTAATATGTTTTTACCCACCAGGTAAGCGCACATCTCCAACCCTCGAACCTCTTTGTCAGAAATTGTCAGATTTGCCAAAATAAAATCAGAATTTGTGGTCTTACAAGCTTGCAACAATTTGTCTAATATTTCTTGCATCTGATACTGACATCGGCATTGAGCGGATGCAGTGGATAAATGGCGGTAAGGAGTAACTGATGAATTTAAACGAGATTGATCAACAATTTCTGGAAACCCTGACTGTTCTGTATGTCGAAGATGATCTCGACACCAGGGAACAGTTTAGTGATTTTCTGCGTCGCCTGGTTGGCACTCTGATAACCGCCACCAATGGCGAGGAAGGGTTGGCGGCATTTAAGAGGCATCGCCCGGATATTGTGGTCACCGATGTCCAGATGCCGCTGATGGATGGCCTGACCATGTCTAGCGAAATCCGCGCCATTGAGCCATCGGTGCCGATTATTGTGATAACAGCTTTTGAGCAGGCCGACTATCTGCTCCGGGCAGTGAATATCGGCATCGATAAATACGTCATTAAGCCGGTAAACAGCTTTCTGATGTACAAGTGCCTGATTGAGTGCGTCCATAACCTTAGAGCCGAAGAGCAGCTTAAACTCCAGCATCGCCGGGAAATCGGGGAGGTGTGGTCGAAACATCACAAAATAGTAGCCGGACTGGTAGGCGGTATTGCCCATGATTATAACAACATGATGCAGGGAATTGTCGATTACGTCTTTCAGGCCAAAAGATCCAAGCCTGACAGAGGAGTTATCCAATACCTTGACAGGATCGAAAAGTACTCCAAAGATGCTAAAAGGCTTGATCAGATGTTAAAAGTCCTTGGGGAAGATTACGGCGAAAACATGAAGCGTGGCCAACTGCTGCCCCTTATCAAGCTTTTCATCAAAAATATCATCTTAAACTCAGCCGTTGTCATCACTACTGACTATCCCGATAACCTCCCTGATGTCAGTTTTGTTGAAGAGCAGATGAAGCTTGTTTTTTCCAGTCTGGCGGCCAATTCGTTGGAAGCGATGCCGACTGGGGGGACGCTGCATCTGGAGGGGCGGGAAATGTCAATAACCGAGGTTGACGCGCTACCTCTGGAAGCGGGCGATTATCTGCATATCTCGCTGGCCGACAGCGGCAGAGGCATCGCTCCGGAAACATTGCCGCAAATCTTTGATCCCTATTTCAGCACCAAGAAGAGAGGCAAGCAAAATGGTGTGGGGTTAAGTCTGGCACTCTGCCACACCGTCATTTTGCGGCAGGGGGGACTTATCAGCGCTGAATCAACGCTGGGCAAAGGCACCATATTCCATATCTGGCTACCAACCAATGGACTTGTATAAATGAGGGATTTGACGGCTACTTAACAAAACCGATTGTACAGAAGGAATTAGTCGATGAAATGAAAAGGGTAATTCTCTTGCAGGCAGTTACTTTTATGAGCGACAATTAGAACTCCCGACTGACGACAATTATAATTCTTATCGTTCCCACGCTGGAGCGTGGGAATGCAGCCTTGGACGCTCCAGCGTCCCGTTTTTAGCTTGACGCGACGCTGGAGCGTCGTCTGCTACGTTCCCACGCTGGAGCGTGGGAACGATAAAAAATCAGTCACTACGTGACGTAATGTGACAAAGTAGAATTAGTTGACTAATCAACAACCTCCCCTTCTGCGCTGCAAAATTTTAGAGTTTCCCCGTGTTATCAAAATACTTTCCGATGCATGCTTCTAGTTTTCCCATCAGCAAATCTTCATTGTCGTTACAGATCTCGGCATACAGGCTTGCAGCATTATCAAAGAACACCTTTGCGACATCAGGGTCAAAGTGGCTGCCGGTTGATTCTTGTATGATGTTCATCGAGACCTCGAAGCTGAATGGCTCTTTGTAGGGGCGTTTGGATGTCAGAGCGTCAAACAC
>CAIMXI010000061.1 GCA_903845365.1 uncultured Geobacteraceae bacterium
CTCCGTTTGGAGCCCGTTCAGGTTAATGACGGTGAGATACCGTCAAATGTACATGTATCGTTTAAGGCGCTACGCCCAGACAATCTGCCACGATATAGTCGACATACTGGTACGGTAGATTGGATGGCATAACACTCCAATCCAAATCATTTTCCTGTCGATGCTTGAGAACCCCAACGGCGTACCCACGCTCAACCAAATCGTAAAGAAACGCTGGGTATTGCATTTGGTCTGCAACCAATACGACCCTCCCGACAGTCGGAAGTGAATTAACAACGTCGTCCATTGCAAAACACGGCAATTCCTTGCACCGGACGAGTTTAAGTTGCTTGTATTGACGAGTGCTAAAAAGGTCGGTGATTTTAGTTGATAGATGGAATGCGTAGAAACTTGAAATTTGCTTATTAAGGCTAATCAGTCTACAGATAGAGTCAATTAATGTTAACTCTTCTATATGTGTTCGCAAGTTATTAACGTTATAATACTGGGCGTAAAACAACCGAATGCGATGAAATTCTTTGTACAGAAAGTCCATATCAATCAACACAACGGTCGGACTTTCAGAAGAATTTATAAATCGCTTATAGAGAACCTCTTGAGGCATATCTGCTGCCCTACAAATTCTTCTATTTTTTAAGTTCCTTGAATCCTTCGGGCCAGTAGTGGATTTTCTTGCCATGGTTGTAACTTCCTTTGCGGTATTTGACCGCTGGTTTGTACTTCAGGGTTGGATGCAGCTGTGCCTATCGCAACTGTGCGTTCCTGAAGGTTGTTGTGGATT
The DNA here is from genome assembly GCA_903845365.1 of uncultured Geobacteraceae bacterium. Classification (GTDB taxonomy): domain Bacteria; phylum Desulfobacterota; class Desulfuromonadia; order Geobacterales; family Pseudopelobacteraceae; genus JACRCG01. Next base: position 782 of record CAIMXI010000061.1, read on the forward strand.
GTTTGTTGTGCTGATAACTATTAAAGAAGGAAGAAACGAAAATTACCGATATAAAACGCTGAAAATTGCGTATGTATCGGTAATTTCAGAAGTATTTATTTTACACAGGTGTTAATGAATCGAACCAGCGTCGGAGAACGCTCGTGAATTATGATGCACCCTTAAAATAGCGATACTCAAGATCATCGAGAATGATTGATTCATAAAAACCTGGTTGTCCAAAGGAATGCAACCCGAATGGACACAAAATCGCATAACGGTAAGAAGGTGTTTCCGCTTGAACACTGATAATACCGATAACTTCAGGACAGTCTGCAGAGCTAAAAGTTCGAGCGCGAATATTAATAACAGCACGAGCGTTGCAATCTTTGGCAATTGCAGCTATATCTGAATCTTCTTCAAAACCGGTTACAAGCGCAGTCGGTGCAGTATCGGTAATAAGCACCACGAGATCAGCATGCGAGCCATAAGTGGTCAGCTTTTGTTGAGCAAGCAGAACATGCTCCTTTACTGCCTGCTCAAGCTCAACACGCGAAATATGTACACACTCTCCAACAGTACGATTATAACGAGTCGAGTAAGATTTGTTGTTATGCTTTAAGTTCCGTGAATCCTTCGGGCCAGTTTTTTTGTTCTTTGTCATGGCTGTAATTTCCTTTGCGGTATATTTGACCGCTGTTTGTACTTCAGAGATGGGATGCAGTTGTGCATATCACTGCTGCGTACTCTTGAAGGTTGTTGTGGACTGTTTGTTGCTGTTTGTTGTTTGTGATATCTGTTAAGGAAGGAACAAACTAAAATTACCGATACAAAACGCTAAAAACTGCGTATGTATCGGTAATCTTTATGAATCTTTTTTGAGGATCTAGATTTGAATCCAACCACGATTAAAGAAGAGAGAGCCGATATCCCTTCTCTCCGTTAACCGTGGATATGCGGATCATTCCAGCACTACGAATGCACCGGAAATGTCGAAGCTTAAACTAAACTTAATTATCCGGTCATCGAGCCACAAACTAAAATCTGATGGAGCCGCTATCCGTTTCTCAGAGACATCATCAGCCATTACAGCGCTGACAATCGCCAAGATTTTAGAAATGCAATTTCCAACCTGAATATCTAATTTACAGGCCACGGATTCGATCAGTCGGTGTATGTCAGTTGAGCAGCGAACCTCATACTTGAGATCCTTTACTTCAACCGGGCATTTTGCGGAAAGATTGATGAGTGAACCGTCGGGCACTACCTGAGCAGCCCTTACTCCCAACCGAATTGAATTGCCAGCAGAAATTTTTGTCGTTTTCATTTTCATCTCCTTGAGTTGCGAATTAACTTTCGTAACTTCTAAGGAGCAATTGAGTCTATTTTGCCGATACAAAACTGCACTATTATCAATTCAAGTGGCCAGCAACAGTCTAACA
>CAIMXI010000062.1 GCA_903845365.1 uncultured Geobacteraceae bacterium
AGTAATGAAGCATAAATCAGCGGAACCTGCGGTTGGTTTGTCTGCTTTGGGTTCAAACTCTTTGCCTACCTGATGAAGATTGATTTTCTGATTGCCAAATTTAAGTGCCAGTCTTCCTGAACCAAATTCTTCTTTTTCCATTCCTAAAACCGAAGCATAGAATTGGACAGTGATTTCGATGTCCTTTACTGTCAGCACCAAGTGGTCAAGCCTATTGATGTTCATTTCAACTCCTTTCTTCGCATAACGGGGTGGGTCAAGCAGTAAGTTGGACATTAGGTTTGTTACTCTTGCAAGTTTAATATTGACATGCTATTGTACAACATCTTGTCATTTTTGGAGGCCAATTATGCATGCAGTTACATATAGTGAAGCACGACAAGGTCTTAAGAACTTCATGGACACAGCTTGTAGTAACCACGAACCGATCCTGATCACGCGGCGTAAGAATGAAAGCGTAGTCCTCTTAAGCTTAGAAGACTATGAGTCCCTTATGGAAAGCGAATATCTGCTTTCCAGCCCTGCTAACTCCGCACGTCTTATGCAGTCAATTCATGAGGCTCAGTCCGGTAAACGCACATCCCTGGATGCTCTTGAACTATGAATGTTACTCTTACACCGACGGCTCTGGATGATCTTCGCTATTGGCTTAAAACTGATAAACGCCAGACCGATCGAATTTTTGCGCTTTTTGAAGAAATCCGGCGAACTCCTTTTGAGGGTACCGGAAAGCCGGAACCGCTCCGTTTCCAACTTGTTGGTTGCTGGTCCCGCAGAATTGACCGTGAACATCGTCTTGTCTACCAAGTAGAAGAGGCAGAGATTATAATTCTCGCTTGTCGCTATCACTATTAATCACGGCAGACCCTCAATAGACATTCTGCTTTTATTACTCTTCAAAAACTCAGTAAATATCAGACCTCGTACAGTATATATGATCACAATCTGTGACCTTAAACATCACCTCATCTTCAGCGTCGAAATCGCCACAAGCGCCAAAATGATGCTGATAATCCAGAAGCGGACGATGATCTTCGGTTCCGCCACCCCTTTCAATTCAAAATGATGATGAATCGGCGCCATGCGAAAGATCCGTTTGCCCCGATATTTGTACGAGCCAACCTGAAAAATGACTGACAGCGCCTCAATTACAAATATTCCCCCGACAATTACCAGCAGAATCTCCTGTTTGGTCAACACCGCAATGGTTCCGAGCGCCCCCCCGAGCGAGAGCGAGCCGACGTCCCCCATGAAAACCTCGGCCGGATACGAGTTGTACCAGAGAAAGCCGAGTCCCGCACCGACCATGGCACCGCACAACACCGCCAGTTCACCAGCCCCCACAACACGGGGAATCTGTAAATAGGCAGCCAGGGTGGCGTGCCCGGCTATGTAGGAGAAGAGCATATAGGTTGCGGCGTTGATCGTAACCGGACCGATGGCAAGCCCGTCAAGCCCGTCAGTCAGATTGACCGCGTTGCTTGCACCGACAATAACCAGGGTTGCAAATGGTATGAACCATATCCAGAGATCCGGATGGAACTTCTTGAATAACGGGAAGAAAAGCTCTTCGCTGAAACCGGGACTGAGAAACAGATACAGCGCCACCGATCCTGCAAGTATGATCTGCCAGAACATTTTCTGGCGGGCGGACAAGCCTTTGGTGTCTTTCTTGACGATCTTTCTATAGTCATCAACGAACCCGATTGCGCCGTAACCGACTGTTATGAACAGCGTTATCCAGATATACTGGTTGGTGAGATCGGCCCAGAGCAGGGTAGGGATGACAATAGCAGCCAGGATTATAACGCCTCCCATGGTCGGAGTCCCCTGCTTCTGCAGATGAGATTCCGGGCCGTCAGTACGTATAACCTGCCGGGCTTGCAGCGACTCGAGTCTGCGGATGATCCAGGGGCCAAGGACGAAGCAGACTATAAGAGCCGTAATCATTGCGTAAATAGTGCGAAAGGTGAGGTATTTGAAAATGTTGAAAAGTTTTACGTTGGTCGCAAGCGGATAAAAAATATGGTAGAGCATTGGTTACTCCCCTTTGATAAGGCGCTTCAGTTCTATCGCTGCGTTTTCCATGCTCATGCCACGGGAACCCTTGAATAAAATCACGTCACCATCTGCCAGAGAATGGAACAGGTGTTCGGCAATTTCCCTGTGGCTCTCACAGCAGATAACAGATTCTGCTGGCATATCCACCCGAATTGCACTCTCGGCAGCATATTGCGTCATCAACTTCCCCAACAGGTAGAGGCGATCAACATTTCGACCGGCAACTGCGCCGACACCGGTATGAGCGTCAGCTTCGTGCTCACCCAATTCCAGCATGTCGCCAAGAACGGCGATGCGATGTCCATTTTCCGCAATCTGTGCAAGAGTTTCGAGCGCCGCCTTTGTAGAAGCTGGATTGGCGTTATAGCTGTCGTCTATGAACGTGATATTATCCATTCGCTCGATCTGGAAGCGCCCCTTATACGGAGTAAAAGCCTCCAGACCACGGACTATCGTCTCAAATTCAACTTTTTCAAGAAGTGCTGCGGTGGCAGCGAGCGCGTTATAAACATTATGCCGACCGCAGGCTTTCAGGTGAACTACGGCCTCGCCATGAGGGGAGCAGAGGAGAAATTTTTGACCATCTATACCCATCGGCTCAATTTCCCGGGCACGCACCTCTCCTCGATCGATGCCGAAGCTGATTCGCCGGGCGGATGCATTTTGAGAAAGTGAAGCGACTCGCGAATCATCAGCGTTGACAACTGCCAGCCCGCCATCGGAGATTCTGTGCAGCAATTCGCCCTTGGCAGCGGCAATCGCTTCGATCGTTCCCATAGTCTGAAGATGAGCCGGCATGGCATTAAGTACGATCCCGACACGTGGCGTCGCGATTTCAGCCAGACGGGCGATTTCACCCGGTTCGCTCATACCCATCTCCAGCACCGCCCAGCGATGCTCAGGCCGGAGCTGAAACAGCATCTGCGGCAGACCGATCAGGTTATTGAGGTTGCCGGAGGTCTTGAGCCCCTTTCCGGTTAACTCCAGGATCGTTGCCAGCATCTCTTTAACCGTTGTTTTACCGTTGCTGCCGGTAACACCGATGACCGGAATATCAAAGCGGCGGCGCCATTCTGCGGCGAGATCGCCCAATGCGGCAAGACTGTTTTTGACCGCTATGCAGGTAAGCGAATCGCTGACGGTGTTATCTTTAAGCCACCGTTCCTCGGCCATAATCGTGCTGACACCCTTTTCCGCGACCTCATTGATATACGAATGGCCGTCAAAGCGCTCACCGCGCAACGGTATGAAGAGCTGGCCGGGTGCGACACTCCTCGAATCGGTTGATACGCCGGTTACCTCTCCGGCTGCAGAGCCGATAATTTGGCCAGCGGTGGCGAGAGCTATGTCATGAATGGTGAACATTACGGGGCATTCTCCGTAAAGGCAGCAGCGGCCTCTTCCCGGTCGTCGAAATGGTATTTTGTTGTACCGATAATCTGATAATCCTCATGCCCCTTGCCTGCCAGCAGGATGATGTCTCCCGGTTTTGCTAGGCGGGCAGCCAGTCGGATTGCTTCACGCCTATTTTCAATGACGACAAATCCGTTAACCGTAAA
>CAIMXI010000063.1 GCA_903845365.1 uncultured Geobacteraceae bacterium
AGTCTCCGACGTAGTGGCACTGTTTAGCTTTTTCCTGCATCCCTGTCTGAATATCCCCCTGGTCGCAGCCTTTGCCCATCAAGACTTTCATGACAACCAAAACTACTACGCCAATGATAATAGTGGCCGGATTGAATAAGGCAGCTGCATACGCTTCCACTCCGGCCGTAACTGCAGATGCACCAGTCGTTCCGCTCGCCATTGCCGCATATGCACCTTCTGCGGCCGCTCCTGATATTGTTGCCGTTGAGCCGGTCGCCGTCGAAACAACAGTCATTGAAGTTACAGCTCCACTCGCACTTGTCGTTACTGCCGACATTTGGGCTGCCCCGGTAGCTAGAGCATTACCGTAATATGCAACCTGCCCGAGTTCGTATGCTGTCTGAATGCCTCGAAGGTAATGAAGAAGGTCAGCGAGGTAAAGATATGAGCCGTTTGACACAATGTTCATCCTGCAAAACACGGGAGCGTTGCGTTGCGCGGGCGGTAACTGAGAGAGAGGCGATCTTTGCCTGGTCAGATGGCGCTTCTTTCGGCTGTGAAGATTACCAGGCAGATTTATATCACGGGTTAGAGGGGGTTGTCGATGTCGCCAGTCTGGATAGCATTTATCATCGGGGCGGTTTTGGGTGTAGTGGTCGCGGTTATCGCGCTGGCTCTATGGCTTGCCAAGGAGCGGCGCAATGAGTGCGAAATCTGTATCGGTAACAAGTCTCTCCCCGGTCACTTATAAGTGTAAGCGGTTGAATTTAAAAACGATGATCAACCCATGCAGCGGCAATAAGTCAAGAGGCGTGTACGCTTGCAACGATTGCCCTGGGGCGGTCAAAATTTCGGAGGATATAATGAGTAGAACACTTTGTAATATCAAGGGCTGTGAAAAGATGGCGCAAAAAGACGGGTTGTGCAAAGCGCATTTGAATGGGACAGAGCCACGAAAATCACGGCTTGTCCGAGTTGTATCTCCGTCTGTGATTGATGAGCCGATGGCGATACCGGTTGTAAATAAGCAGGAGTCGGTTGAAGCGGTATCCTATCCAGAACATACAGAGCAGATAATTGCTCCGGAAGAGCTACACACTATCAACCTGCTGCAAGTTGTCAGAGACAGATTGCAGGCTGATTTTGATGAGGAGATGACGATGATTGACAGGCACCTGGGCCTTTTGACTGACCCGGTTGAAAAACTGAAGTACGTTTATGATCGGGTGTGGGCATGAAATATCTAACCGAACGAGAAGAAAAACAACTGCTTAAAGCAGTACGCGAGATAAAGGGCTGCAAGGCGGAGCGGGACGCGGTGATTATTGAGTTCCTTCTTGCTACTGGTCTTCGCGCAGCGGAGCTGGTCGGTCTTAATGTTGGTGATGTGCGCGGCAAGGAAAAGTTGCACGTTCGGGCAGAGATCGCCAAGCGGAGCAAAGAGGCTTTTATCCCGGTTCCGATTGATGCACAGCGCCTTATCAAGCGATTCATCGGTCAGAAGCTTCAGCACAAGGAAAGCATTAGGGATGATGCGCCGCTGTTTGTGTCCCGTTTAGGGGAACGCCTGGCAAAGCGCAGCCTTCAACTGCTGGTTGAAGAGTGGATGGTTAAGGCCGGTCTGGTTTCAAGCACAGGTCAAGCACTTTATTCGGTTCACTCTCTGCGCCACACCTGCTTGAAGCGGATGCAGGAACGAGGCGTTGCACTGACAACAATTCAGAAGATAGCCCGTCATGCCTCACTGGCATCGACCGGCATATATACAGAAGCCACCTGGGAAGAAATGGTGGACGCTATGGAGGCGAGAGGATGAGCAAGCATTTCAACGCCGGCAACGTGTACGGCAAGGTAACGGAAGTGAAGGAAGAGAAGAGCGACAAGGGCAAGCCATACCTCCAGATCAGTGTTGACGTATCCGGTGACAAGAGCGGCAGGGTGACGGCTTATTGCCGTATGTGGGGTGAAGAAAGGATCACTCCTTTTATGAATGAGTGGCGGCGCTTTCCCTCCGAAACATACTGGTTCCGTGGATTCCTCGGGCAATACAAGAGCAAGACCGGCGACCTTTTGAGCAATTTTACTGTTTTCAGCCACGAGCGCAAAACCTCCGAAAAGAGAGCGGTTTTCATCCTCAAGGGGGTTGTTTCGCATCAGCCAAGCTCACTGAACTGCGGTGGACAGCGTTTTTTGATAGAGACAATCCGCGAGGGCGCAAGCGGCAAAGAGGATATTGAAAGCTTTGAGGTCTGGTCTCCAGGTGAAAAACTGCTTGATCCGGTCTCGAAGGGTGACTTGGTGGAGGTCAAGGGGTTGATCCGCCAGAAGGATGTTGACGGTTTCTATGGCGGCAGTGACGGCCCGGTGCGGGCGTATGTTGATGTCCTTAAAATCATCACACAAGAAACAGATTGCCCGTTCCCTGAATGACCAGCGAGGAGACTATCATGCTTAAACAGTGCAAGGCCGAATTTCATGCCATCGTGGTGCGGATCGAGTCAGTCATCAAAGACAAATGGCCAGAAACCCTTAAGCAGGGTGACGGCGGTGTATGGCGGTGGGTTGATGAACATAACCCGGCCTTACGCACCAAACACCGTGAATTGTGCAAGCGCCTGAATGAAGCCTGGAAAAATGGCATGTTGGCCGATGTAAAGCGGCTATCAACCGAATGGGGACGGCATCAGTTGGAAATTTTCAAAGGGTATTCTGCTTATCAAAAGGAGACGGTGCAATGAATTTTTCAGATTACCAGAGAGAGGCACGTTTAACAGCAAATTATCCGGTCATCGGTCACGGCATTATTTACCCGGCTCTCGGCTTGGCGGGTGAATCCGGCGAGGTTCTGGACAAGATAAAGAAAATTTTCCGCGATCATTCCGGCAACGTCGAACCTCACAAACCCGCGCTCATCAAGGAATTGGGTGATGTACTCTGGTATGTTTCCGCCCTTTGCGACGAACTCGGCACCAATATGGAGTGGGTGGCACATCAGAATGTCCTGAAACTGAGGGATCGGCAAAAGCGGGATGTTATTGGTGGGGATGGGGATGAGAGATGAAGGAGTCAAAATCATGACGTGTGAAAAACACAGAAAAACTCCCGCTCGTGGTTACTCTCCGTGTGCGGGCTGCGAGGTCGAAATGCTACAAGCCGAAAACAAGCTATTTCGGCAGGCTCTTGATGATCTGGGAGTCACTCCGGCAGAGGCAAAAGCGGGTACAGAGAGATCCATCAAAAAAACTGCGACACTGAGGCGCCTGACTGAGATGGTTGGTGCCGCATATACTGCTGGATGGATGGCCGGGTATCAAACTGGCGGGATTTTGGATGATGAGTCAGAAATTGATCTGGATTGGAGTTGCGGCGAGGATTGGGTTGAGGATGGTTTGCGGCCTGAACTACTGAAAATCATAGAGGGGATGAGCGATGACGGAAGGAAGTATTTATGAATTGTCCATATTGTAGTCACGAATCAATCGTGATCGATTCACGTCACAAAGAGTGGGGCATTAAAAGGCGAAGGCAGTGCCAAAACAGCAACTGCGGGAAAATATTCTCGACATGCGAAACGATTGATTTTGAGAGCAGGCTAGAGGCTTCACATGTTTGAATCAAAATATGAAGATCAATCCGACGACACTAATTCAATTTGTCCTTATTGCTTGGAATCCTATCAGGTTGAAAGCGAGGATTATGACGAGGATACGCAAATAATTGAGTGCGAAGGATGCGGCAAGAAGTATTACCTGCATCAAAGTTTCTCGGTCACGCACCACACAACTCCTGATTGCGAGTTGAACGGAGAAGATCACCAATACAAGCGTGTAAAGCTACGCGAGGGCAAAGAAGCCGACTTTTGTACTGTTTGCTACAAGTGCCGGAGTATACGAAATTTATAGGGACAGATGAAGGAGTCGTCACATGAATATTAACCAGAAATTTGAGTTTGTGGAAGGGGCTTTTGACACTGTTGCCGGAACGATCAGGTGTGTTGTAAGTCGGAAATATTTGGAAGTCGAGTTGTGTTTTGTGAGCGATCCATCGAGTATGAACATCCCCTTTTGCCAGATCAAATTATACAGCTCCGGATTGCGAAAGGATGCTGATGCCACTTTCGACGATGCGGTGAATCTTGGCAAAGAGATAGCTCGGCGGTGGAATGAATGCACTGACAAGCAGTAGGAAAGGAATTATGGAGGTGTCACCATGAATGATTTCACTATGATGATGAGTTTCAGTTTCACACCGCAAACCCCAGAAATCCGCACCATGTTGGATAGAGATGGAAACCCGTGGTTTGTGGCAAAAGACGTGTGCGACATACTTGGTTTAACTAACCCGACAATGGCAATTCAAGCCCTTGATGACGACGAACGGGCTAAGTCTGACTTAGGGCGTCAGGGAGAAACAAACCTTATAAGCGAGTCTGGTTTGTTCACTTTGATCGTCAGATCAGACAAGCCGGAGGCCAAGCCGTTTCGGAAATGGGTCACATCGGAAGTTCTTCCTTCCATCCGCAAGCATGGCTTTTATGGCATGACCGCCAACGTGACCATTCCAGAAGAGCCACAACAGGCATATGCACTCTGGCCGCATCTGGACAAGCAGTATCAGTTTCATCTTTCACGGGCAAAAGCGTTGCGAGATTCGATTAGACAGTGCCTTGCAATCATGAAGCAGGCGGCACCGCTTCACATCGTAGAGCCAGATAAGCAGCTTGGTTTACAAATGTAATTAATCTTGAGTGGTGTCGGTTAAACCGACACCACTCTTAGGAGTCAAAATGCTTATCCTCGGCAATCTGGTACTCATACGCGATGATAAAAAAATCTGGATTCAGGACATTGTAAATGGTGAAGGTGGAAGTTTCCCTGTTGAAGACCTTACCGCCCTGGTTGAAAAGTATTTCGGGGAGAAATTCTAAAAATGATACCTCCCTGGCTTATACCCTCCATCAGCATCGCCTTGAATATCGGTTCCGCGCTGGTTTACCTGTTCAACAAGGATTACAACCGCTCGATTTACTGGTTCGCTGCTGCGGTGCTGACCACTACAGTTACTCTGAGGCACTAAATGTCTGATTTTGATCGCGTGAAAGAATCGCTCAATATACGCACCATCATTCCTGAATTGACCGGCTTTGCGCTGCATGAGCAGACCGGACACCTGTCGCAATGTCCGTTATGTTCTCACAAGGATTGCTTTTCTCTCCCTAATGGCAAGGCATTTTTCAAGTGCCATTCGTGCGGGAAATCCGGTGACATCTTCACCTTTCTGGAAGAATTTGAAGGGCTGGACAAACGCGGCGCCCTGGAACGTGCGGCGAAGCTGGCCGGTGTCACACTGGAAGAAAAGAAGGGCAACGCCCCGAAGTTGACAAATGTTGACAAGATCAAAATCGACGCGGCGGAATATTATCATGCCAACATGCTGTCGAATGGCGGCAAGGCGTGGTTCACCGAGACACGCGGCCATCTGCTGACCACTCTGGAGGCGGAAAAAGTCGGCTGGTCTGACGGGCGGCTGCTGGATCATCTGCGCCAGAAAGGTTACAGCGATAAGGATATTGTTGAATCAGGGGTTGCCAAAGAAAAAGAAATTGAGGGCGGCACCCGCGTTCTTGATTTTTTCCCGAAAGGCATGGCGGTTTTCCCGCACTGGTCACACAAGAAGGTTCTTCACTTCACCATGAAAGACCCCAGGCCGATCCCGTCTGATGAAAAGTATAAATTTCAGTTTCCAAACGATAAGCGTGACAAAAGATGGCAGTTTTACGGGCAGGATGTTCTTGACCGCTTTGACGAAATTATCCTGGTTGAAGGGGAAAACGACCGCCTGCAGGTGCTGAATGTCGGTATCACATATGTCATAGCGATGATTGGCCAGATCAGCGACGAGCAGTTGAAGGCGTTGATGACCCGCTGCAAAGGCAAGCATCTCTATATCTGGACAGATAACGACCAGGCCGGCAGGAAGTACATCCGCAAGATATGCCGAGCCATGCTTGGGCAGTCGGTCAAGATCATTACCTATGGCAAGGAGGGTGACGATCCGGACAGTTACCTGAAGGCTCTTGAGGGCGACCGCAAGCGAGCAGTCAGGCAGATGCAGATGGACGCGGTTGATTATCCAACCTGGGAGATCAACGAGGCGTCAGTTTTGCCGACGCTGAAAGAAAAACTGGAATATCTGCAAGCTCCGGGAGGAGAAGCGGCTTGTAATGTATTCCGGCAGATCAGTCAGCAGCCGCTTATCCAGCAGCAGATTTATACTGAAAAGCTGGTTTCTTTGGGTTTCAGTTCAAAGGCTATCGAACAACAGCTTGATTTTTCGCAGGATTTACTTAAGCAGATTTCGGACTATCGGACATCCATGCAAAAGGATGCCGACCCTATCAGCATGGGTGAGATCATCTTCAAGTTTTTCTCTCATCATGGCCGGTTCTATTTTGATCGGGAGAATACCGTATACCTGATCTATCAGAACAAGACATATACCGTCGGCAACGATACCGCGTTTAATGCCTTGATGCTGAAGATGACCAGGATGATCTACAGCCAGTCACCAGGCGCTCAGGTATGGGACAGCCTGAAGCATATCGCCTATCTGCACGGCAGGCGTATCGACATGGGGCGCTGGATACATACCGACGTCATCAAAGATACGATCTGTTACAACCTGAACAGCCCGAACAACGTAATTCTCAAGGTCAGCCGTGAGCGGATCGAAGAGATCCAGAACGGCATGAATGATGACCATATTTTGTTATCGTCGTCGCACAAAATCGAACCGTTCAACTTCCTTCCGGATGTGGACATGCAGGAAGGCATGACCGCCCTGAAAGAGCTGGTTTTTGATAACCTGACGGTGACGAAACAGAACCGCTATCTAATTCTCTGCTGGATGCTCTCCGGTTTTTGCCCGGACATGGCGCCATATCAGTTTATCATGAAGTTTGAGGGGTACGCATCATCCGGCAAAAGTACGGCGGCCAAGTTCATCACCACGCTGGTGTATGGCACGGATGAACTCTCTAACGCTTCAGGAGCTGCCGGGTTCTCTTCCGCCTCCCAGAACCCTATCCTTGTGCTGGACAATCTTGAAAACAAGGATTTGAACCGCACCAAGCAGGAGCTGCTGTTAAATGCCGCCACCAGAACAAAAAAGGAAAAGCGGAAGCAAGGCTCTGATAGCGCCAACGTGGAGGAGTCGCCACGCTCTTTGATCTGCGTGACAGCGATTGAACCTTTCACCCTTTCCGAGTTGATTTCTCGAACCGTGGCCATCACATTTGACAGGCGTTTGCATGGCTCCGATAACTTCCACGAATCGGAAGAGTTGGAGCAGTTGAAGAAGAAGCGCAATCTGATCATGTCCACCATCCTCCGTTTCATTCAGAAAGAAGTTCTCCCTAATCTCGACCAACGCAAAGAGTATATGACCATCCTGAATAAGCAGTTCAAGGGTCATGCCAAGGACAGGACAAACGCATACCTGGCTCTATTGATGCTCATTCTGGAACGGCTCTTGAAGTACATCCCGTATCATCTCCAGGATGATCTGATGTATGGCATTGAGACAGGCGACAAAGAGATATATGGCTCATGGATCGAAGAACAGAACAGCACAACACGCGAAAGCGAGACAGGCAGCAATACCATCCTTAATCTGCTGAATGGCCTGATTCGTGAGTATCTGCAGTACAACAGAGGCAAGACTCCTGTTCTCGAAGAGGTTGATGGCGCGACTATGACAGTCCTTGAACATCCGCAATATAACTTGAGGATCTTCAAGCGCGATGCTGAAGAGATCCTTGATGGCGCAGGAGAGAAGTATCACCGCACACGGTTCGAGTTTATCGCCACCAGTGCCGAGATAGTTGATTCATTCGACATGCTTGCCAAGAACACAGGCAAGCGCAACCCTTACGAATCAGCATCAATCTTTATCGCCAGGTTACGCAATGACATGAACCTGCTTACCAAGAATGGATGGGAACTAGAATCAAAGGCAGAGATAGAACCGTACTTCAGACGCACGAACACAGGTAGGTTCTTGAAGTTGAAGCATACATTGGTTCGGTGAGGGAAACTATGAGCGCAGAAGCAATTTTCTTATTTACTGGCAAGGCAATATGGATGGGGTTGTGTGCGGCTGCTCTATTGGCTGTTGTATCCTCCGTGATAGCGGCTCCGATTTATGTATTTTATAGAGCACGTAGGATACTCTGGCAATGGGTGCTGGCTACTCGCTTGATGCGAGAAGGTTTTTCAGAGGCTGATATACGCTTTGCGTTCTCAATTACTGGCGGTGGTCTTCCCTGTAAGTTCGATGATTTTATTGAGGCAGTAAAGCGGATTAAAGAAAGAGGCGATGCATTACCCCTTGGACATACTGGGAATATCAGAAGGAATCTATCAGATATGACGGAAATACTCTCCACGAGTGCGGCGCCGAAGTAGGTAAAACCCGCGAAATAATCGGCTTCATCCTCTGGAAAGCATTCACCGTGCCGACCGGTTCCGGCCTGGTCACGGCTCCTATGACCATTCACCTGCTGGAGATCATCGACCACATCTGTGAACAGTTGAACCATAACGTCCTGCTCGGGAAATCCCTTGTCCTTCATCGGAAACAGCCGCATCACCACCTAAAGTTCAATAACGGCTTCAAGGTCGATTTCCGCCCCACAGGACATGACGGCGAGGCGCTGCGCGGTGTTCATGTAAATACCTTCGCCATGTTTGACGAAAGCGCAAAGGCCAAAAACCCGGACATCTTCAAAGAATTCTGGCGAGCGTCGAAACCCGGCTGTGTCCATAAGCTCTACAGCACTCCGGACGGCGACCGCTCCACGGTTTTTTATCGTTTGTGCCAAAAGGCGGATGGCAAGTCAGACAAGTCAGACGAGTCAGACGTGTCTGACATAGGTTTAAAAAACCTGGAATTCAAAAAATTCCACTGGAGCAAAGAATTAATGCCGGTGCCATTCTGGACACCAGAGCGTCGGCGCTTCTACATCGATCAGTACGGCGGCGAGGATTCCCCCGGTTATCAGCAAAATGTTCTCGGCAACTGGGGCGATCCCGAAAACAGCGTCTTCCCCTGGTATCAGTTCCAGCGGCTTTTGCATGATATCCCTGAATATCGCTGCCTCAAAATTCTGGTTGACGAAAGTCACGGTGAAGTCAGCATTTACGGCTATCTTCTCCAGCGTCCCATAATTCCCATGAGTCCCACAACTCCCACAACAGAGTTAGGCAAACCCGAACCCGTCACCCTCATTGACAAACGCATCAGCAAGCACAGCTTCGACATCAAATCAGAAATCAAGCAGTTCTTTGAAGGGCTTCCCGGCTTGTGCTTCGGCGGCGCAGACTTGGGTTTCTCTCAAGACCCTACCGAAATCTACATCAAGCAGATTTACGGCAAAACACACCGGCTGATTGCCCGCGTACAACTCAAAGGCGTTACTTATGACCAGCAGGCGGAGGCGATAGATGGCCTTGATGATGTATATGACAGCAGCAACAAGATGGGCTGGGGTCTCGATTTCGGCAACGCTGGATCAGCCGTTGTGCATATCCTGCAAGGACAAGAGATGTACGCCGGCAAAGATTATGAGGGGCGTCTGTCCGGCTATCAGTTCGGCGCAAGTTATGATGCCGTCAGCGAAGACGGCGAAGCAATCATCGACAAAAAGAGCAACAAGCCGGTGCGGCTCTCCGCAAAAGAGCTTTCAACCGACCTCCTGACCACCAAGATGCAGCGGCAAGAGCTGCATTACCCGTATGACCCGGACATAATGCTCTACTACCCGAACCACACCTTCAGAAACGGTGCCACCCGCCGGATCTTCAAGGACATCGATGACCACGTAATTGACGCCGACCGCGTTCTGACCCTGCGAGTGGTGTTACCGGGTGAAAATCAGGAGGATTTATTCGCATGAATATCTTTGGATATGACATCAGCATAAAACAGCGAGTCCCCGGCACCAACGCTCCGGAATCCGGCGTACAGCTTCGGCCAACCGACGGCCAGGGGCCATACACAAAATATTTCAGCAACTTCGTCCCGCGCAAGCATGACCCGAAGTTCTTCGAGTTCCTGGTTGAAAGCATCCCTGTCTGCGCGGCGGCGATCAAGAAGCTGACCACCCTGGACGGCGTTCCGATCATCACCGGCAACAACGAGAAACTTGTCCTGGAGATTACCGAATGGATGCAGCACGTCCCGGTAAACGATCTACAAAAGGGCTTGCAGGCATTCCATCAAGGGCTTTCCCGCGAAGCGTTTGAGCAGGGTTTCGGCCTCGGTGAATACATTGCCAACCCAAAAAGGAATGACATCATCGGCCTGCGCGTGGCTGATTCCAAGTTCATCAAGTTCAGCCGTGACGATACCGGTATGAGGATCTACCAGAAAGCCGACAACGATCTTCTGGAACGTGAGCTGAATCAAGGCAATCTGATGTACTTCAGCATCGACAACGAAAACCAGAACCCCTACGGAACGCCGACGCTCCGGGGGTGTGAGTTTGTCACCAAGATCATGACCACTATCTACAACGCCACCATGAACAACTGGGAGCGTTTCGGCGATCCCTCCTATTCGGTTATCTACAAGACCAGCAAAAAGGACGGCGACGATCTGGCGGCACGGCGCAAAGCCATATCAGATGAACTTGACGCGGCAGTCAGAGCCAAGCGGCAGGGAAAGAGCGCGGATTTCGTCCGGGCTATTGACATCAACAGTGAGTTGCAGCTTTCCATCATCGGCGCCGACGGCCAGTTGCTCGAAATGGCTGTACCGATGCAGCAGATAGTACAGGATATCTGCGGCGTCACCGGTCTCCCCGCCTGGATGCTCGGCTACTCATTTTCCACGACAGAAAGAAGAGCCAACTATGAGGCCGAAATGGTGCTTGCCGACGTTACCGTCCGTCAAGAAGCCAAAACCCCGCACTTTGAGCGCCTGATCGCCACCATGCTCCGCCTGCGTGGTCGCACATGGAAAGCCGGTGACTGGAAACTGGAATGGAAACAGGTCAACCTGCATGACATCGTAGCCCAGGCACAGGCAAGGTTTCTTGACGCCCAGGCATCACAGATGAGCAGCGCAGCAGGCAAACCCCCGGCAACCCCTCCGGAACCCGCCAAAAAATCAGCCTGTGGTTGCTCCCATAACTCCCATGATTCCCATAATTCCCATTTTACCAAAGAACAGCGCCCTACCCCTTGGCCGCAACTCGACAAAACCGAAGCATCCTTTGAAACCAGACTAAAAACCGACTGGCACGAATTTGCAGTAAAACTCTTCACTATCTGCAAACTTGACCCCTCCAGCATCGCGCTTGGTTTCAGCAAAGCTCCAGATTCCTCATTCACCTTTTCCGAGGAACAACGAGCGCAGATATTCAAAGAGATGGAAAGCTACATCGGCACATACTACTTCGACGATCCCGATTCCCCGCTCAAAATGTACTACGGTGAAAGCTACAGCCTGGGGTTGATTCAAGCGGCCAACATGGTTGGAGAAGCCCGCCCGATCCTCGACATCATCAAGAACAGTGAAATATACGATGAACTGGTCAAAAACGGCTTTCAGCTCGTCAGTGACAACGCCACCACCGCCATCAAAGACAAGATCATCATGGAGATGCAGGCGCACACCATAGCGGGGAGTAACCCGCTCAATGTCGCAGAGCGCCTGAATAAACTGTTCGGCGATCAAAATAGCAGTTGGGAGAGACTGGCACGTACCGAGATGGCACTGGCGGCGGAAACCGCCAAAAGCAACGAATGGAAGCAGCACGGTATCAAGATGGTTGATTTTGTTCCGGCGCCGGACGCCTGCCCGATCTGTCTGGCACTGGCCGGAGAATACAAACTGGCTTCCTGCCCCTCCATCCCGGTACACCCGCGCTGCAGATGTTCAAAAAGACCGGCAAAGAGCGAGACAATATAGCTCGCATAAAAAAGGAGGTAGCACATGAGTAACTGCGTTTTCGACAATTTCAAGGGTCATAATGACAACCCGGCCAACTTCCCGTATGGCTTCACCATCGGCGGTGGGTCGGTAGGGAACATCAACAACATCGGCATACCAGGTCAGAGGGGTTTTATGGTCGGCATTTGCCCCGGCCCGTTGCCGACCGGATTTGGAGAACTGTTCGGAACCAGAGATCCGGCCAGTGACAACTATGGCAATTATATCCATATCCCGTCCGGCAGCATACTATACTGGCGACCCGCCTATTACTGCAAAATCGGCACAGGCAGTAACGGGCTGGCAATCAACGCGATTGACATTAAACCGTTTAACCACTTCGGCGATCTATCAACAGCAAACGCCGCTGGATACTCCCTCCCTCGCGCATTCTACGACGGCGGCGCAATTCAGCCCGGTTATTTTTGTGACAAATATTTTTGCTCAAACAACGGCGGGATTGCCGCGTCAATCAAAAACGGCAATCCGCTTTCATCCGCTTCAGATCATAATCCGTTCTCCGGCCTTAACGGTAACCCGCCAAATTATTACTACGGGGCGTTTGCAGCAGCCAAGACCAGGGGTGCGCAGTTTTTCCCCAAATCCAGATTTATGGTCGGGGCTGCTGTGCCACTAATTATCGCCCACGCCCAGGCAGCGGGGTCAACCGCAAACTGTGCGTGGTGGACAGCATCCGGTGTATCCGCGCCTCGCGGCTGCAACAATAATGCTCTCGGCGATGCAAACGACCCGGCTATTCACTATCTCTCTGATGGTTACGGTAACTGCGGGAAAACCGGCAGCGCAAATTTATTCTCCCGCTGTACCGACAACGGCCAAAATTGCGGGGAGGCGGATGTAAACGGACTACTTTGGTCAATTTCGCCGGGTCTGATGACTGTCGGGACACAGGCATATATTGCCAAAATTACCGCCGCGATGAAGGATTTTACCGGTGGTAATTCCGGGGCAGGCGACCATTGGGGAGCAACCGCCGCTGCTGCACTGTTCGATGCCATAACGCTGATATCCGGGACAACCAACAACTATTTCGGCAACGGGGGGAATCAAGTGTTGTCAGAAGCCATATCAGAAGCCATACCAGGCGATGGCTGGAAACTTACTGGGCTTGGATTCCCGAAAGATACGAACGCGATCAGCGTTGCCGGGTCAGCCCTGTTCGGCAACGATTACTATCACAACCAAACAGTGAGCACAGAACTGTGTGTCATTTCTGGGGGTAGCTGGAGGGACGCGGGTGTTGCGGGGGCGATTGCCGCCCCTTTGAGTGGTTCTCGCGGGGACTCCGATAGCAGCATTGGCTTTCGGGCCGCCTGTTATCTGTAGGCTGAGTGATAACGAAGCCTTATGAGCGAGCCGCTATTAAACCGAAAATTTATCGAGATGGTAAAGTTGTTGAATGTGTATCTCAATCATTTTCCGCGACACGAGAAACATGCCTTGTCGCAACTTATAAGAAACACCGCGTATGAATTATACGATCTGGTTTCGGAAGGGCAGAAACGGTATCAGAAAAAGACCACGCTCACATTGCTGGATATAACGCATGAGCGGCTGAGGATGCAGTTATATCTGGCATATGAGTTGGGCTATTTCAGGTTCAAAGATGGCAGGCAGGTTGAAAAAAGCGCCGGTGAGTTGGAGGCGCACAGATTCTCGGCCATCGGTTCAATGGTGGATGAAATTGGCAGAATGATTGGCGGATGGATTAATAAAATAAAGGATGAATCACGATGGTAGTAAACGGGCAGAGTAACAACATGTGTGTCATTTCTGGGAGTAACTGGAATAACGCAGGTAATGCGAGGGCGATTGCCGCCAATTTGAATAATTCTCGCGGGAACTCCAATAACAACATTGGCTTTCAGGCCGACTGTCTTTCCTCACATCGCGCTCTGCGAATAGTGGAGATACAGGGATGCGCTGTCCGGCGTTTTGCAAAATCAACCAGCGGCTTCTTTTTGGTAGGCACCAGCCGAAGATCAGGAGCGGCACAATGAAGCGAATCGGCAATCTTTTTGACCAGGCATTTACGCCAGAGGCTTTGTATCAGGCATATCTCAACGCCCGGAAAGGCAAGCGACGGAAATCCGCCTGTTTTGAGTTTGAAACAAATCTGGGCGCAAACCTGGCACAGTTACATGAAAGAATCCACTCCGGCACATATTCACCTGCACCGTATTTTCAGTTTAAAGTTTACGAGCCAAAAGAGCGGATCATCCATGCCCCGGCGTTTAAAGACATCGTCGTCCAACACGCGATTTACCGGCTGATTTATCCGATCTTTGACAGAACATTTATCGCCCAGTCCTACGCTTGCAGGAACGACAAGGGGACACATGCCGCGAGTGATTATACCCAGACCGCGCTCCAGGAGTATGACGGCGAAAGTTATACGCTGAAGCTGGATATCAGGAAGTTCTTCCACTCCATTGACCGGGACATTCTAAGACAACTGGTCGACAGGAAAATTAAAGATGTGCGGTTCGTGGAAATCATGATGCTGTTTGCGGCACACGAACAGCCGACCGGAATACCGATCGGCAACCTGCTATCCCAAATTTATGCACTTGTTTATATGAATCCGGTTGACCATTTTGTTAAGCGGGTGTTGAAAATCAGGCATTACTGCCGGTATGTGGATGATTTTATCCTGTTCGGGATCACCAGGGAGCAATGCCGTGAACATCTGTCTGCAATTATCGAGTTTATCCGGGAGAAGCTAAGGCTGACGCTTTCAAAATTCACAATCCAGAAGATCAAACGGGGTGTGAACTTTGTCGGGTATCGTACCTGGAGATCGCGGAAGGTTATCAGAAAACACAGCCTCTTTAAGTTTAAGCGGCGATGTAAAAAGGAAGACCAGGCGGCGATCACGTCAATACTTGGTCATGCAAAACGTACAAACAGCCTGCCACGGCTGTTATCAATATTAAAGGAGGCCATCCATCATGGCAAAAATCTATGCGTACCAAATAGCTACAGACGAGTTTACGAGCTACAAAGCGCGTGATCAGCATTATGCGCCAGGCGACGAGAGAATAACGGAACTCTGCACCATCGGCGGAACGACATATATCAGTGTGCCGGATAGTGTGACCCTGCCGGATCAGCCGGTACAGGTTGTGTTGACGGAGGTTGTGTTAACGGATGAACTTCGCAGCCAGATCAAAGCCGCCAGCCCCCATGTGTCGCTGATTAACAGCCGAATAGTCGAAATGATCCGGCTGCGTTACAACATAGAGGACGAAATAAAAATGTTGCGACTGGCTCCAAGTGACGAATCAACGGCATACAACGCTTACGCCGAAGAGTGCCGAGCATGGGGTCGTGGCGAAAAAGCGAAGTTCGGGCTGTAGCATGGACAGGTACAACAGCAAGATAGCCGGAATCGTGGGGCGACTGAACGGTTGCGGAAACTACGCTGTGACTATCTCAGCGACTTGCACTCTGTATAGTTGTGATCAAGCAACTGTTGATACAGTCACTGGTTGGAAAAATCACGAAAATGCCCACAAATCTCAAATAGCTAATTTGGGCTGGTGGACGTTTATGAGCCGCTACCTGTTCTGGTCAATTAAATATCATTACCAAGATATGCCATTTGAAACAAGGGCTGGCTTGCTACCGAAGGCTCCCAAGGAATAAGCATGAAAATCTTTGCTTTGGACGATGTTCAGCAGCACCTTACGATCTACAATAAGATGTTTGGGGCTATTGGTTTCCTGACTCCGGGCAAACTACTAGACGCAATGATTCATGATCAGCCTGATCTTCTTCTGTGTGACCTCGTTATGCCTAACTTCGACGGCTGGGTAATGATTCGGGCTGCCAGGGAACTTTGCCCAAAGATGCCGATTATTGTAGCCACATCAAAATGCGACATCTCCCAGAAGCAGTTAGCTACCCAACTAGGGTGCTTGTTCTGGTGTAAAGATGGGAATTATCGCTCACTGCGAGATATGATAACGGAGGTGGAGCAGTCATGCATAGAGCTGGTAAAGAAGTGATAAAGTTGCTCCTGTATTCTGATTTACTCTGTACACGTTTTACCCTTGGATTAGCTGAATTGCTTTGGTCGATTACTCTTTTTATGCCGGAGCAGACCTTCAAACGGCCGACGTATGGTCACATGGTATCAACAGGGCTGAGCGAAGAGGCTTGGGCGATCCTTTGGTTAATCACTGGCTTGACTCAAATGTATATCCTGTTCTCAGGCAAGCATCACGATCTATTCGCAGTTTGTTTCGCAGGGTACAATATGTGCCTTTGGTGGTTTGTCATCATTGGCTGCTATCTTTCAGTTGGAATGCCAGCGGCTATGAGTGCAGAACTCGCCTGCTGCGTGGCAGCAAGCTGGGTGTATTTGCGCAGCGGGTGGATGCCAAAGGCCGAAGGAGAGCTTTATGGCTTTGCAACCAAATGAGGTGTCTACCGCCATTACTGCTGTCGCAGCGCATGTGCCTGACAGTTTGGAGAAATCTATTATGTGGGTATCTGGGATATTGGCAGCACTCGGCTTGGGAAGGAAGGGTGCGATGACTGTTATGAAAGTGCATGACGATATAAAGATTCATAACACTATGCACGAACAACTTGAAATCGTGAAGCAGGAGTTGAAAGAAGCACGTGAGCGTATGCATGGGATAGGCGAGAAGCTTGGGGCCCTGAGAGACATAGAGCTTGCAGGAGCGAAAGACGTAGCCTCTATCGGTATCTGGGTCAGCATACTGGAAGAGCGCACGTGCCCTTGCATCGAGTTAAAGACATGCTGTGCGATCCGTCCAGTAGAAAACCTGTCGGCGATATACGCGAGGATAGAAGGCAGAAGGCGGGATAAAGAGACAATCTTTGCAGAGCCAGAAGTAGCTACTGCCAAGCCAAAACGTAAGGCAGCAGTTCCATCAGAGGCAACGCAATGAGTTACTATGCTTGGGTGTCCATAATGCACCTTGTTGTGTGGGCATTGTTGGCCGGCCTGTTTGTGTGGGCTATGAAGAGTAAGAAATGAACATGGAAGCAATGAACTGGATAATACAAATCGCGCTATGGATAGCTTTGCCGCTGTGGGCGGCTCTGTGGTTGCCATATATGCTCTGGAGATTGATTAAATAATAAGGAGACAAAACAATGAAAGCATTATGGGAAATGATTGATGAAAAAGTTTTTGCAGGGTTATTTTTGATAGGCACCATCGCCGCGATATACTTTTTTGCACCCGGCAGTGGCATGGCTGTAGCAGAGATTATCGTGCTCAAAATGGTCTATGTTTCAACATTGCTGTTTGTCGCAATCGGCATGCTGTTTTTCTTCCGAGGCACCAAATACGATATCTACGCAGAGATTTTTGACGAGCACAACGTTGCAGCCGCAATCGTTACCGGAGCCCTGTTGATTGCCATTGCATCGGTCGTCGGGAAATAGCTGTGA
>CAIMXI010000064.1 GCA_903845365.1 uncultured Geobacteraceae bacterium
AACTGAGAAATCAGACAGTTACATCAACAACAGGCAAAACCAAAATGGTGAGTGGCTTTTTCTGGTTTTAACCTGAATTCTTCTTTGTTTTTGCTCTGTTGCTCTGTTGCTCTGTGTTTCAAATGCTTTTTCTAGGATAAACCTAAAAACGGCAGTTCATTGCCACAAAAAGGCACAAAAGTCACAAAAAGCAGGATGTTATAGTGAGTGAATATTTAACCCGCTTGGTTAGTGGGTAGTATCAAATAACCACAAGTATTTCTTGTGCTTTTTGTGCTTTTTTGCGGCTAAATGCTTTTTCTAGGATAAATGGTAAAAGAGAATCCCGTTTCTTATCGACAGCAGAAGGTGTATTCCCCTGATGCGCCATTTCATAAAACAATCCCTATACAATTAATCGCATTTGCGAACATATGCGCAGATAATCATTCATTTTATGAAAAAAATACCCTACCGATTTTTTATTTTTTTAGAGTGCATCTCTATCTCATTGGCATAGATGGTAGCAGCGAGCGCAGCAATTTGAAAAACCTCCGGATGCTTTACCTTGAACCAGCCAGCACAATGGTCACGGTTTTTGAATACCGATATCCTCCATAAACTCCTTGGCATTGTCGCCACGCAGATTTTCGGCCAACCCTACCAGTCCGTCGGTCAGATAGCGGGAGTTGTACCCCTTGCTGCGCAGAAAGGCCATGGCGATGGAAGAACGATCCTTGTGGGGGCATGCTGTGACTATAATCTTGTCTTTTGGGAGTTCCTTATACCTTTTTGGCAGCTCGTTCAGCGGGATAAACAGCCCGAATCCCATCTTCCAGGCTTTTGTCTCCTCCGGAAAACGTATATCCACCAGCACCGCCTTCTTTTCGGCCAATAGCTTAAGCAGCTTATTGCTGTCGGTCTTCATGTCGGCGCGGGTTTCGTAGTCGAATTTTGTGAGAAATGTGTCAAATGCCGAATCCTGAGCCAAAGAGATGCTGGCGAAGTTCAGGATAAACAGTGCAAACAGCGTAGCTAATTTTAACATCTGTATTTTCTCCTCAAATATAGCAATCCGTAAAATCAATAACTTCAGAACCCCTGCCATACAAACCAGCCACCAACCAACGCAACAACCAATCCGCTGACCCGTTTGGCCCACAGGGAGAAGTTGACTACTCCACGTGCCTTGACGAAACCCTCGACAAAGCCGGTAAACGTTCCAGCAAAAAGCATCAGCAAACAATGACCAATGGCATAGCAGAACAGCAGCGCAATGCCATACAATACCTGACCTTTGCCGGCCACCAGTGTCAATAAAACCACCAGCACTGGTGTAGCACAGGGAGAAGAGACAACCCCGAAGAACAGTCCCAGCAGAAAAGTACCGACAATGCCACCTTGCTTTGGTTTGAAGTCGCGCTTGATGGGGAGGTGACGTTCGTAAAGCCCCACCAATTGCCCACCCATGACCAGTGCAATTACTCCGGCAATAAGATACCAAGGGCCGCCAAGGGTGCCGAACATGGTTCCCAGCAGACCAGCGGCAGCGCCGAAAGCAGTGAAGGTCAGCGACAGGCCGAGGACAAAGACCAACGAATAGCGGAAGGCTTTACCCCTGTCACCATCGCTGTAGCCACCGACAAAACCGACCACCAAAGGGATGGTTGTCAGAACACAAGGGGATGCTGACGACAGCACTCCGGCCAGAAAGACCGCACCGAAGGCAACCAGCGGATAAAGCGTGATGATCTGCTCAATGTTATCTAAAAAACTCATTTCATACCCACTGCCTTCAGCTCTTTCACTATGTCAGATTTGTCCATAAAGCCGATATGACGCTTAACCTCTTTACCCTGTGCGTTAAAAAATATCTGGGTCGGGATCATCTGGACACGGAATTTTTTAGCAGCTTCCTGATCCTCGTGAACGTCAATAAAGAGAACGCTTGCCTTGCCCCGGTACTCTCCGGACAGAGTCTCCAAAATCGGAGCCATTTTTTTACAGGGGATGCAGGTACGGGCACCCAGGTCAACAACCGTTGGTTTGCCGGAAGACAGCGCTTGACTAACTACTGTAGCCGTTGCACCGGGTAATTCAGCATATGCGATGGTGGCGTACAATAGAAACAAAGCTACAAAAATTATTAGTTTCATGGCAGCATCCCCATGATTTCACCGATTGATGCGACCTTGCCGGAAAACTTTACCTGACCGTCAATAACCAGGGCCGGTGTGCTCATAACGCCGTAGGCCATTATTTTTGGTATCTCTTCAACCTTGATGATTTCGGCATCCTTGCCGCTTTCTTCGACAGCCTTCTTCGTGTTTTCATACAGTGTCTTGCATTTTGCACAGCCGGTTCCCAGAATTTCGATTTTCATCGTTTGTTTCTCCCTGTCTTATATATTTGCTGCATCAAGCAGCATCCTCATCTCTTTTGAAGCCATGTTTTTTGAAAAACATAGTGAATTCCATTGTCTGGTTATACGCTGTGTTAGTGACCGTTACAGACTGCCTGCCGTTCCGTATGATTCAGCTCCTTCATCAGCGGGCCACCATTGCAACTGGAACAGTCAAACTGGATGGTGGTATGGGTGACCGTCAAGCCATTGATCAACGAAGCCAGCACTTCAGCCCGGTGCCATCCGTATGAATGGAGCTCATTGGGAGGTTGGGCCGCAAGCTTAATCGCTGCCAGAGACAGCATCAAGGCAAACAGATCCAGAAATACGTGACCAGCATCCGAGAGAAGAGCCAGGGAGTTTGACCAGAGGCCGCCAATAACTTCTGTCACGAGGGTAATCGCTGTTAGGACTATTGCAAATATCAGCCTCTTCGATATTGATTTATCTACGTTTGACATTGTCGTCTTTCAGAGAATCGCGTTAAACAGATAGCCGACACAAATAATTGCCGCCGCCACTATGCCAAAGAATACCGCTAAAAGCCGGTTTTTCAAGACGTTCTTGAGAATAATCGCTTCCGGCAATGACAGCGCAGTGACCGCCATCATGAAAGCCAACACTGTACCGATCGCCATTCCTTTTTCCATCAGGGCGTGGACAATGGGGATTACCCCGGCGGCGTTTGAATAAAGCGGGACACCAAGCGCAACTGCAATTGGCACGGCAAAGGGATTGTCAGGCCCAGCCCAGAGCGCCAAAAAATCCTGTGGTACATAGCCGTGGATAAAGGCTCCCAGTCCAACTCCGACCACCACATAGGGCCAGATTTTTTTCAGCAGTTCCAGTGTGTACTCACGAGCATAGGTGAGCTTTTCACGGAAGGTCATCTGTACAATCTCAGCATTACCTACCTGCATCTCCCAGACATAGTCCTGAACATACTTCTCCATCTTCAGTTTGCCGATGATGATTCCGGCGACAATCGCCACAACCAAGCCGGTTCCGATATAGATCAAGGCAATCTTCCAGCCGAACAGCCCCCAAAGCATAATGAGAGCAACTTCGTTGACCATTGGTGAAGAGATCAGAAAAGAAAAGGTCACACCCAACGGTACTCCTGACTCAACAAAGCCGATGAAGAGCGGTACCGCTGAGCAGGAGCAAAACGGGGTGACGATGCCAAGCAGTGCGGCGAGGACATTGCCGACGTATTCCCGTTTGCGTGAGAGCATGCGTTTGGTTTTTTCGGGAGGGAATGAGGTGCGGATGATAGCAACCACATAGATGATTGTTGTCAGCAACAAAAAAATCTTCAGAGTGTCATAAACGAAGAAATCAAGTGCTTCACCAGAACGGGAACCGGGTACAAGACCAATGATTGAGAAAGCTATGTAATCGGCAAAACTTTTAAGCATGACATACTCCATGAGTGACTGATTACTTACTTAAATTGAAAAAATATCTATTGTGTACTCATCAAATCTGTCCCGGAAACCAACGCCGCTGAAACCAGAACGCCACATGAACGAGCCCGATCATCACCGGCACTTCAACTAAAGGTCCGATTACGGCGGCAAAAGCAGCGCCGGAATTGAGTCCGAAAACCGCAATCGCCACGGCAATAGCCAGCTCAAAGTTGTTACTGGCGGCGGTAAAGGCCAGGGTAGTGGTCTTGCTATAGTCTGCCCCCATTTTCTTACCCATCCAGAACGAAACCAGAAACATGAGGATGAAGTACACTCCCAGCGGGATGGCGATACGCACCACGTCCATCGGCAACTGCACAATCAGGTTACCCTTCAAGCTAAACATGACCACGATGGTAAACAGCAAGGCAATCAGTGTCAGCGGGCTTATTTTAGGTACAAACTCGCGGTGATAGCGCTCTTTACCCATGATCTTCACACCGATGAAGCGCGTCAATGCACCGGCTATGCAGGGAATGCCCAGGTATATGAAGACACTTTCGGCAATTTGACGAATGCTGACGTCCACAACCACACCTTTAAGCCCAACCAGCGGTGGCAACACTGTAATAAAAAACCAGGCGTAGACGCTGTAAAAGAGCACCTGAAAGATGCTATTGAAAGCGACCAGTCCAGCAGCGTACTCGGTATTTCCTTTGGCCAGTTCATTCCAGACGATCACCATGGCGATGCAACGTGCCAGACCGATCATGATCAAACCTACCATATACTCCGGCTTGTCTGGCAGCAGTAGTGCCGCCAGTACGAACATCAACACTGGTCCAATCAACCAGTTCTGCACCAGCGAGATACCCAGTATCTTTTTATTCTGAAAGACCTCAGGCATATCCTCATATTTCACCTTGGCAAACGGTGGATACATCATCAGAATCAGCCCGACGGCAATAGGTATATTGGTGGTGCCGACTTGAAAGGAGTTGATAAATCCTTCCGTACCGGGAACGAAGTAGCCCAGTCCGACCCCCAACGCCATAGCGGCGAAAATCCATAGAGTAAGCCAGCGGTCGAGGAAGGAAAGCTTGCGGGAAAGATGTTCACTCATTGTGTACCTCCAAAATAATTTATAATATTCTCCTTGCAGTATCCGCTCTGACGGATATAATTGGTCAAATTTTTTTAGTTACAACTGTTGTCTTTGACAAGACTTTCCAAGCATTCACGATCAATCGTTGTGACTTGGAATGCAGGAAGATTTTGTTTCAATAAATCGATCAGACCTTGCTGAAAGCTACCGCTTTGGGTAACAACAGAATAATACATCCAGAGACCGGAACGCCGGTCATTTACCAGGCCAGACTTTCTAAGATAGGCGAGGTGCCTTGATATGGTTGATTGTGGCAATTTAAGTGCGGCAATAATATCACAAACACAAAGTTCTCCCTCCGAAAGGAGGAGCGATAAGATACGGAGTCTGACCTCATCAGCCAGGCCCTTTAGTAGTTTGACTTGTGATTTCATGTGCTAAATATATCTGCGTATGCGGATGTAGTCAAGGTAAAGTTTAACTGCGTGCTTTTCATTTACTGCGGAAATATAAATGAGGAACCATAATTAGTGTTAAAGATCATAGTCTGCTCATTATTGATATTGTTATTCCTCAACACGGCGCTCTGTTGCAATTGCGGAGTAGCCGCCGACAAACCGCTCATCCGTTTCGGTGTTATTCCTCGTTACAACCCGGTTGTCATGTACAAGCGTTACCAGCCGATCATGGATTATCTCACCCAAAACACTCCATACAGATTTGAATTGAAGATCAGCCGTGACTACCCGGAGGCGGTGCGATTTCTCAAGGAAGGCGTCACTCCGATCGCTTCACTTGGAGATGTCACCTTTATCGAAGCGAGTACTCTCTATGGTGCTATTCCGATCCTCAAGCCGCTTAACCAAGATGGTAGCCCCTTTTACCGATCTGCCATTATCGTCTCAAAAAATTCGCCGTTGCAATCACTGAAAGATCTCAAAGGAAAAAACATGGTGTTCGGTTCACCCCATTCCACTTCAGGAAACCTCATACCTCGGTACATGATATGGAACAGCGGCGTAAAACTCCAGGAACTGGCATCAATCACCAATCTGAAACATCATGATGCTGTAGCCAAGGCCATCTTGAAGGGACAATTTGACGCCGGAGCGGTAAAGGACGTTATCGCGAATAAATATATGAGTCATGGCTTACGGGTTCTTGCCTATTCAGAACCGCTCCCTTCAGTCCCGTTCGTCGTGAGAAAAGAGGCTCCTCCAGAGTTTATCAAAGCCGTCAAACAGGCCCTGCTGAAGCTAGACCGCAACAATCCGGAACATAAAAAAAACATGGCCGACTGGGACGACGAGTTCAAGAACGGTTTTGCCGAAGCAAACGTTACTGACTACGGCAGGATTTTCTCCATGATCCGCGACATTCCTGCAGGGTGCGGTTACCGGTGTCACAAATGAAGATGCGGTTTTTCCTGGGAATAAAGGGCAAGTTTGTTCTGACAGCCGCTCTTATTGTGGCAATCTCATCAATAATCTGGGGAACATGGGCGTGGCGCAATGAAAAACGACTCCTGTATGATCGGCTGGTAAGTAACGCCCGCAGTATGGCTACTTCGCTCCGAACGCCAATTATCAATGCACTTGTATATGAAGAAATGGGGGTTATCGAGGAGGGAGGGCTTCTTGATAATTTTGTAGAGGAGATAGTTTCCAACAGTGATTTTCCGACCAAGTACGCTTTTGTGACCGATGACAAAGGCAAGGTGCTTGCTCATAACCGCTATATGGAATATGGTCTTACATATACGGATGATCTTACACGCGAGGCGTTACAGGGTTACTCGTTCCTCTCCAGAATTGTCCTTGATGCATCAACACAAGAGCATATCCTGGACATTGCCGTACCGCTCCGTATCCATGGCAAGAGTTGGGGAAGTTTAAGAATCGGGATTTCCATGAATCCGCTCGAACGTGAACTCTATCTGATGGGATTCAAGGTGATTTCTTTTTCGGCTCTTTTTTTCCTGGCTGGAACGATACTCTTCTATTTTGTCGGCCAGACAATAACCCGTCCGATTCAGAAACTTGCCGGCGCAATGTCTGAAATAAACTCGAAAACGTTGACGGTTGATTTGCCGGAACCGAGAAATGACGAAATCGGTGTTCTCCAAAAAAATTTTCGCGAAATGCTTGAACGTCTGCATATCAGTGAAGGTGAGCGAGAACGGATGGTTGCCCAACTGATACAGAGCGAGAAAATGGCCTCGATAGGAAAGATCGTGGCAGGGGTGGCCCATGAGGTCAATAACCCGTTGGCCACTATTGGTACTTGTATTTACAATTTGGAACAGGAAAATACAGGTCCGAGTCGCAATCTCGAAATAATCAAGCAGGGAGCAGAGCGGATCAGGAAAATTGTCAGCCAACTTAACGATTTTAGTCGAGCTGGCTCCCTTGACCTGCAAACGGTTGACAGTAATCGGTTCTTCAGCGAAAGCGCCGAATTTGCCAGAATTGCACTCAGCAAGCACAACGTACGACTCGTGACACAGGATGATTGTCATCTTTCGTGTCCACTTTCGTTGGATAAAGGTAAAATCCAACAGGTGATACTCAATCTGCTGATCAATGCCTCAGATGCTTCACAACCCTGGGATAACGTTTACTTCAGCGCATATTGCAAAGATTCATTCTACCATATTGAGGTGAAAGACACCGGTTGTGGTATTCAGGAAGCAG
Organism: uncultured Geobacteraceae bacterium; assembly: GCA_903845365.1. GTDB lineage: Bacteria > Desulfobacterota > Desulfuromonadia > Geobacterales > Pseudopelobacteraceae > JACRCG01. The sequence continues at coordinate 7,591 of CAIMXI010000064.1, forward strand.
ACATGGGCAGGATATTTGATATCTTTTACACCACCAAGCATGCGGGTAAAGGAACCGGAATCGGGCTCGCCATCTGTAAAAGTATTGTCGAGATGCACGGAGGTTTGATAAAGGTCACCAGCAGTGCCGACGAGACAGTTTTTACGGTTATAATCCCCCAAAATGCCAAGGAGGTATGCAGTGCAGAAATTCAAACTTCTGCTGGTTGAAGACGATCCTTTGTTGGGCGAGGCACTTCAGGAAGCCCTTACCACCAACGGATATCATGTACGATGGTCTGACTGTGCAGCCAGCGCACTTGAGGCGATCAGCGACGAATCGTTTGACCTGTTATTGCAGGATGTAAAACTGCCGGATGCCGATGGCCTTGATGTTTTACAAACAGTGCTCAGTCACGAGCCAAGTTGCAAAGCCCTGGTAATGACCGGTCAGGCAACGATAGAGATGGCGGTTCGTGCCATGAAACTCGGAGCCTTTGACTTTATCACCAAGCCTTTTGACGTGAATCTTTTGATGCTGAAGCTGGAGCGGGTACTTGACTATCAAAGCCTTGAAAAGCAGATTAAAGTGCTTTCTTCCGAAGATCCGGTTCGAAAGCCCTTTATAATCACTCGCTCTCCGGCCATGCGATCGTTGATTGACACCATTGCGGTAGTTGCCGCAAGTGAGGTCTCTCTTCTGCTGCAAGGGGAGATCGGCACCGGAAAGAAACTTCTGGTTGATACGATTCACGGTATGAGCAGACGAAATAGCGGTCCGCTGGTTCGGGTTCACTGTGCAAGCATACCTGAATCTATACTGGAAGAAGAGCTGTTCGGAATTGAAAAGGGGACTACCTCCGGCGCAGAACGCGGCAAGCCCGGCTTTCTGGAGGCGGTTTATGGCGGGACACTGCATCTTGATGGTGTTGATGAACTCCCTTTGAATCTCCAGGCAACTCTGGCCGCCGCCTTGGAAGAGATGGCCTGCTGCCGCGTTGGGGGTACATGCATGAGAAAACTCGATTTTCGCCTGATCTGCTCCACAGCACAGGATATTAAGACTATGGTATACGATGGTCTTTTTCGTAAAGATCTCTTCTACAGGGTTAATGTTGTCACTCTCAATGTTCCGTCATTACGGGAGCGTCGTGATGACATCCCGCTGCTCTCGGCTCACTTTGTCAACAAGTTTGCAAAGAACGAACAGACTCGTGTTCAACTCTCTCCTGAACTGCTTGATCGTCTGATGCTGCTCCCCTGGCCTGGTAATATCCGGGAACTGGCAAATCTGATTGAGCGGCTTACACTACTGTATCCCGGGCAGACACTCCGTGAACATCATCTTCCTGCTCAGGCTAAAACAAATCTGGATATGGGGGACATGTTTGAAAGAATACAGGTCGGCATGCCGCTTAAAGATGCTGTCAAGCATTTTGAAATGCGTTATATCCAGCGTGTGCTTGACAGCCTGGCGGGGCAGAAAGGGCAGGCAGCGGAACTGCTCGGTCTCTCCCGCAAGGTGCTTTGGGAAAAGCTGAAGAGGGGGTAAAGTTGTTTATCTTACTTGCCATAAAATATCCAGTAGCCAAATCTCCCCAATTTCAGATGTTACGTAATCGTAACATCTGAAATCCTCTCTAATAAACCTGCAACTGCCGCTAATTACACAGTATTGTACTCTTGTATGAGCTGACGCCAAACGTTGCCGATATTACTGCACACAAGCCGCAGAAATTGTCTGTTACGGCATCGTAACATAAAAATTCAATAAAAACAAATGGTTGCAATATAATTGCAGCTGTTGTATACAAGTTGCTAAATATATTTTTCATCAAAAAGGAGGAAGAGGATGAAACGTATCATTGCACTAGCAGCTTGTTTTCCCCTGCTTGTGGTCGGCATCGCCTTCGCCAAGGTTGGCGGCGGTGATGTCACCATCAAGTACAAGAAAGGGGAGGTAGTTTTCAGCCATGATAGTCACGTTGGGGGAGTGGGGTTGGAGTGTACAAAGTGCCACGACAAGCCCTTCACCACCAGCGCACAACACAAGGCAGTCACCATGAAGCAGATGCAGCAGGGTAAGTCCTGCGGCTTGTGCCACAATGGCAAAGCCGCTTTCACAGTGAAAGGTAACTGTAAAAACTGTCACAAATAAATTATCACGCAAGGGAGGAAACTAAATGGAGATCAAACGTAGAGATTTTCTGAAAATTACTGCCGTGGCCGGCGCTGTTGCGACGGTCGGACTGCCGAAGCTGAATGCTTTTGCATCACATCACATGGCTAAAGCAGGTGAAGCTGCAGCGGGTGAGTGGATACCATCGACATGTCAAGGTTGTACCGCCTGGTGTCCGGTGGAGTTTTTTGTTCAGGAAGGGCGTATCTGCAAAGTGCGCGGCAACCAACTGAGTAAGGCCAACAACGGCTACTGCTGCCCTCGCGGTCATCTGATGATCCAGCAGACATATGATGCTGACCGGATAAAGGTCCCGATGAAGCGTACCAATCCGGCAAAAGGGAAAGGGGTTGATCCAAAGTTTGTACCGATCAGTTGGGATGAAGCTCTGGATACCGTCGCCGACAAAATGATGGAACTACGTAAAAATAATGAGCCGGAGAAGTTGACCTATATGCGTGGCCGCTACTCTCCAACTTCCACTGACCTGTGCTATGGCGCTCTCCCCAAGATTTTCGGTACCGGTAACTATTTTTCTCATAGTGCTCTTTGCGCTGAAGCAGAAAAAATGGGCCCCGGTTACACCCAGGGATTCTTCGGCTATCGCGATTACGATCTGGCAAAAACCAAGTGTCTGGTTATCTGGGGATGTGATCCGCTCTCTTCAAACCGCCAGGTTCCGAATACGATTAATAAATTTGGCGAAATTTTCGAGCGTGGTTCGGTTATTGTTGTTGACCCGCGCCTCTCCGCTTCCGGTGCTAAAGCGAATGAATGGCTGCCGATCAAACCGGGTGAAGATGGTGCCCTGGCTTCGGCAATCGCTCATGTACTGCTGACCGAAGGGTTGTGGAGCAAGGAGTTTGTCGGCAGCTTCAAGGATGGCAAGAATCAGTTTGTTGCCGGCGCAACCGTTGTTGAAGAAGCGTTTACGGAAAAAGAGACCCACGGTATTGTCAAATACTGGAATCTTGAGTTGAAAGATAAAACACCGGCATGGGCTGCCAAAAAAACTCTGATTCCGGCAGAGCAGATTGTCCGTGTTGCCCGTGCCATGGGCAAGGCCGGCTCAGCCTGTGCCGTCTGGATGGGGCCGGGCGCTGCCATGCAGGTTCGTGGTACCTATTCCGCCATGGCAGTCTATGCTCTGAACGGAATCCTCGGCTCTGTTGAAACAGAAGGGGGAGTGTTACAGTCTTCCAGTTCCCCGACAAACAAATTTCCTTCAGCGGATAAATTTACTGATGAATTGGCTAAAAAAGGTGGCAAGGCAAAAAAACTTGACGGTCGCGGCTCTAAGGATATGCCGGCCATCATGGGCGGCTTTGATACCGTAAAAGACAAGGATGGCAAAGTTACGGAAGAGAAGGCGAAGGCAAATGTTGTCACCAACTATGTTGCCACCGGTATCCTCAAAAATCCCGGTGCCTGCAAAGTTTTCATCAGCACCTGGAGCAACTTTAACTTCTCCGGTACCGGCGCTCAGCGTTGGGATAAGGCGATGGCATCGGTGCCGTTTTTTGTCCATTTGGTTACCAATGCTTCTGAAATGACCCAGTTCGCCGATATCGTCCTTCCGGCCACCTTTGCGCCGACCGAGAAGCTCTCCATCATCACCAATATGGCAAATCTTCATGGCCATGTCTCCATCCAGCAACCGGTTACCAAACCGCTCTGGGGTGTAAAGGCAGAAGAGACTGAAGTGATGTGGCTGCTGGCAGAAAAACTGAAAGCCAGAGGCTTTGCCAACCTGTATGACTACTACGCATCGTTTGAAGACCCGGAAAGCAAAAAGAAGCCGACCAATGCTAGCGAATTCGCCGAAATTGCAGCTAAAATTTCCAGCTCAGTGGTGTGGGATGGCAAGGAGAAACAGAAGGGTGATCAACTTGCCGGCTGGGCTGATTTCAAGAAAAAAGGTATCTACAACACTGAAACCTACAAGTACAAAAAGAACTGGGGCAAGTTCAAGACAGTTACCCACAAGTTCGAGTTCTACAGTGAAACCTTGAAAAAAACCCTGACTCTGTTTGCCGAAAAGCACAAGACGTCAATTGATGAAATCCTCAAGGCGAGTGAGTATGAAGCCCGGGGAGACCTGGCATTTGTGCCGCATTACGAATCACCGGTGCGTCGTGGTAGCGAGAAGGAATATCCTTTCACCTTCATTGATCACAAGTCACGCCTTAACCGGGAAGGGCGTTCCGCTAATACTGCCTGGTATCAGGAATTCAAAAAAGTTGATGTTGGCGACAAGAGCTGGGATGACGTAGCCAAGATCAATCCGTCTGATGCCAAAAAACTGGGGATCAAGGACGGTGATGTTATCAAGCTGACTTCTGTAAATGGCTCTATCACCTGCCATGCCCGACTGTGGGAAGGTGTACGTCCCGGAACAATAGCCAAATGTTACGGTCAGGGACATTGGGCGTATGGTCGTGTGGCAGCAAAGGATTATGCCAAGGCACAACCGCGTGGTGGCAATAATAACGAACTTATGCCTGATGATTATGATCGTTTGAGCGGTGGAACAGCACGTAACGGTGGATTCACCGGCGTCAAAATAGAGAAAGCCTAGGAAAGGGGGGAACATTTAAATGGCAAAACAATATGGAATGGTCATTGACCTTCAGAAATGTGTCGGCTGCGGCGCCTGTGCCTTGGCCTGCAAGACCGAAAACAACACCCAGGCCCGCACCAATGGACAGACCTTTAACTGGGCCGACTTTATCTACAAAGAAGAGGGAAAATTCCCGAACCCGAGTTTCACCGCTCTTCCTGTGCTTTGTAATCACTGTACAGATGCACCCTGTGTAAAAGCCTGCCCCGTGCAGCCCAAGGCGATGTTCAAAACGGCAGATGGTATCACCATGCACAATGATGAGCGATGCATCGGCTGCCGTCGCTGCCAGAAAGCCTGCCCTTACAGCGCTACTGATGTAGCCAGGGATAAAGCGGCCTATTCGGTCATTAGTGCCAATATCGGTAAAGAAGCCCCCCACGCTGCTTCCCGCGATGCCGGTGAACTGATCGCCGGGTGCACCGCTTCCGGCGCAGCAACTGCAAAAGCTGCCGGTGGTGTTATTCCCAATGAGCACAAATATAGTCAGTCTGACTATGATCACATCCGCAAACAGGGTGTCGTTGAGAAGTGTATCTTCTGTGCGCACCGCGTTGCCAAAGGTGAACAACCTAACTGTGTGGTAGCTTGCCCGGCCAAGGCTCGCATCTTCGGCAACCTGAATGATGTCGCCAGCGAACCGGCCAAATTGCTGAATAAGTTCAAGCCGATGCGTCTTCAGGAAGAAAAGAAAACCAGGCCGAATGTCGCCTACATTCGAGCATTCAAGGGTGGGAATAAAGTTTGATGGCGTGCAGTATGGAGATGATGTAGAAATACGGGGATGGGGCGTAAGTTTCATCCCTGTTTCTTGTGAGGACTATTGATATGACCGAAAGCTGTAGTAATGCCGCAACACGTGAAGATGTCTACCGTCTGCTGGCGGCCTGTTTCTATCCGCCTTCAAAAGAACTGATCGAGGAGGAGTGCTGCGCAACCCTTGCCACGCTGTTGAATACTGCGACTCCGGATGCCGCACAGCATGCCAGAGATGCCATGGCAGCTTTAGCCTGCAACTCGCAGGACGCTCTGGCTGTTGAACATGCCCGCCTGTTCATCGGACCCTTCCAGCTTGTAGCTCCACCATATGGTTCAATTTATCTTGATGATGCCAAAACGGTCATGGGGGATTCCACCGCTAAAGTAGCGGCTTTTTACCATAACTGTGGCCTGCAACTGGCCGAGGACTTTCATGAACTGCCGGACCATTTTGCCGTTGAGCTGGAGTTCATGTCCTTCCTGGCCTTCAAGCAACGGGAGGCTGAGATATCTGGAGATTTGAATGAAGTAGCTCGAATCATATCGCTGCAACAGGAATTTCTCGGCAGATTTCTGATGCCGTGGCTGGAGCCGTTTACCTCGGCCATAATTACTGATGCCGAAGCTCCTTTCTACCAGGCAATCGCCCGGTGTACCGCCGCTTTCATCAATGCTGATTATACTGCATTGACGAGTGCGAACAATGGCTGACAGCAAAACTGCTACTGGCAGCAGAGATGATCTGAGCATCGACGCTTCCCGCTGTCTGAGAATGCGTTTCAGCGAAAGCAGTTGTCGGCATTGTGTCGATATCTGCCCACACGGAGCTGTCAGCGTTGATAGCACCCTCGCCATCAATCCGGATCGATGCCATGGCTGCATGCTCTGCACTTCAGTATGTCCGGCTGGTGCCTTGGAACAGAATTGCGATTTTCACGCATGTCTTGCCAAGCTCTCCAAGGTCTCGGAACCGATCCTGGGTTGTATCCGAACACAGGAGTGTTCAAATGGAACCGTGACCTGTCTGGGCGCCCTTTCCGAAGAACACCTGGTCGCGCTCTACCATACTCTGGCAGGAAAATTGACCCTCAATCTGTCTTTGTGCAGTGACTGCCGCAATCATTCCATTATCGGTCAGCTTAGACAACGACTGGACGCCCTTTCTAAAGCAAGCTTGTCCAGCAGTGATTGCAGCATCGAGATTTCAGAATCAGCACAAGACATGAATTACCAAGATGAATCAGTAGATCGCAGGAGTTTTTTCAAATCTTTTCGTAAGTCTCTATTTACAAGCGCATCTGTCATTCTTTCTACCCACAATGAGCAGACTGAACGTCGAACAAATTATGCCGAGAAGCGGGTGCCGATCAGAAGGGAATTGCTGAACCGCACGAGAAACAAACTCTCTCCAGAGTTGGCTGTTCAGTTACGTAAGCACTTTGACACGTGTGTTTTATTCACGAACCGCTGTACAAAATGCCAGGGGTGTGTTGCAATCTGTCCCACTGGCGCTCTGAATACCTTGACAAACGAGGAAATACCAGCTTTTGATCAGCTTCAGTGCACTGGTTGCGAGCTGTGCCGTGAGTTTTGTTTGGACGGAGCAGTGCAAATAATTGAACCAATAATTGCCTGCATTGATTTTTCCATTTAAGTTGAGATAGGGTAATACTTATGGTATTGGTGAAGGCACTTGCTGTTGTTTGTGAGTGTTTTTTTTGCCTAGAGAACTGAGGAGCTGACCATGACGCGTGAAATTATTACCGGTAAAGTTAAAATTGGTAACTACCATCCTCTTGTATTGATTGCTGGTCCCTGTGTGATCGAGAATGAATCGGCAACCATGCGGCATGCCGAGCGGCTGATGACGATTTGTAACGACCTTTCCATGCCGCTGATCTTTAAGGCTTCGTACGACAAGGCCAACCGTACTTCCATCAAAGCCTTCCGTGGTCCTGGCATAAAGGAGGGGCTTGCGATCCTTCGCAAGGTCAAGGAGTCGCTGGGGGTTCCGGTTATTTCGGATATTCATTCAATCGAGCAGATCGCACCTGCGGCAGAAGTGCTCGATATTCTTCAGATTCCTGCTTTTCTCTGCCGTCAGACTGATCTTTTGATTGCGGCGGCAGAGAGCGGCCGGATTATAAACGTCAAAAAAGGTCAATTTCTGTCGCCGTGGGACATGAAAAATGTTGCCGGCAAGATTGCTGCCAGCGGCAATGAGAACATCATTCTTACAGAGCGTGGCGCATCTTTCGGCTATAACAATCTGGTAGTGGATATGCGCAGTTTTCCGGTCATGCGCGCTACCGGTTATCCGGTCGTATTCGACGCAACGCACAGTGTACAACTCCCAGGTGGCCAGGGTGACAGTTCCGGGGGACAGCGCGAATTTGTCGAGTATTTATCGCGGGGAGCCGTTGCTACCGGAATTGACGGCATCTTCATGGAGGTGCATGAAGACCCTGACAAGGCGCTTTGTGACGGGCCAAATTCAATTCCTCTAGGTGATCTTCCGCTGTTGCTGAAAACCCTTCAGGCTCTTGACTCAGTTGTCAAACAGAGGCCTGCACAATGACCGCCATCGAAGAGGCACGCCGGGTAATCCGGGTTGAAGCGGACGCACTTGCGGCTATGGCTGATCGGATTGACGAATCGTTCGAGCGCGCAATCGCCGTAATTGTGGCGAGTCCAGGCAGAGTGATCGTCAGTGGTATGGGTAAATCCGGATTGGTCGGACAAAAAATTTCCTCCACTATGGCTTCAACCGGTACGCCAGCTTTTTTTCTTCATCCGGCAGAAGGGATTCATGGCGATCTCGGCATGATCATGAAGGGTGACGTTGTCATCGCTATTTCCAATAGTGGTGAAACAGAGGAAATCCTTAGAATTCTCCCGTCGATCAAGCGGCTGGGGGCGCATCTTATTGCGATGTGTGGCAACAAGACATCAAATCTGGCTCGTTCAAGCGATGTCTTTCTTGATGTATCTGTTGCAGAGGAGGCGTGTCCACTTGGCCTTGCTCCTACGGCGTCTACAACGGCGACTCTGGCAATGGGTGACGCACTGGCCGTTGCTCTGCTGGTGAGGCGCGGCTTTAAGGCGGAGGATTTTGCTATATTCCACCCTGGCGGGTTACTGGGGAAAAAATTGATTTTGAGAGTTGAAGACCTGATGCATTCCGGTGAGGACATTCCTCTGGTTCAGGAGGACGATGTGATGAAGGATGCCCTGTTTGTGATTACTGCAAAAGGTCTTGGCGTTACCGGTGTCTGTGACTCAAGCGGTGCGCTGAATGGAGTTATCACCGATGGCGACCTGCGCCGGGCGCTCGAAAAAGGGTACAATATTCTCAATCAGCACGCTTCGGAAATCATGAAGAGCCGACCACTGCGCATCAATCGGTCGGAGCTTGCTGCCGCTGCGCTGCAGATCATGGAACAGCGAGCCATCACTTCGTTGTTTGTGTTTGAAAACGATCAGATATCGTCCCCCTGCGGCATTATTCATCTTCATGACATTCTCAAATCCGGTATTGCCTAGATGATGGATAAATTATCAGATATCCGCCTCCTGCTGCTTGACGTCGATGGTGTCATGACTGATGGCGGTATTATCTATGACGGCAATGGCGTGGAAACGAAAATATTTAACGTTAAAGATGGGCACGGCATTAAAATGCTACAGCGTTACGGCATCGAGGTCGGCATCATAACCGGGCGAACCTCGCTGGTCGTAGACATCAGGGCGCGGGAGCTCGGGATTCAACTGGTCTACCAGGGGGCCCTGAAAAAACTTGATAGCTACCTGGATGTGAAGCAGAGAACCGGATTTTCGGATAGTCAGATCGCGTATATAGGTGATGACGTTATTGATGTTCCTGTAATGCGTCGGGTAATATTTGCTGCCTCTCCAGCCGATGGTTTGCTCGAAGCCCGTAATGTTGCTCACTATGTGACAATCTGTGCCGGCGGGCGTGGTGCCGTGCGCGAAGTATGCGATCTGATTCTGAAAGGGCGCGGCTTTTGGCAAGAAATTACCAACCGTTATGAACTTTAATACAAACTCTGTGCCAAAAGCTTCAAACGTTCACGTTATGCTGGACAGTCCACTCCCTCAATGGTATAGTTCCCCTCTATTATGGTATCGCCCGTTTATATAAGGCCATTACTGGCACTACTTGTAACAGCGGCGATTATCGGTATCGCTACCGTCGTTATCCGTAATGGTTCCGAGGAATCAAAGCCGGTTCCACCGGCTAGTCAACAGCTTCCCCAAAACATCGATATTGCCCTGAATAAGGCTCGTTTTTCGGAGATTCAAGATGGTCTTCTTGTCTGGGAGCTCTTTGCGGATCGTGCTGAATATGATAAAATCGGTGATACGGTTTATTTAAGAGATGTCCGCATGGAGTTCCGTAAAACTGCATCTCAGGGTGCTATAACTGTCACTGCAGGCACCGGTGAATATTTCATTACGAAAAAAAATATCTCCCTTAAAGGTAACGTTTGTGTCGTGACTGACGAAGGGGCTCAATTTGTTACGGAAACTATCTTCTATAAAGGCGCAGTGGATCATTTTACGACAGAAGCCCCGGTTATTTTTAGTCAACAACGAATTCAGTTAAATGCGACCGGTATGGATTTGGCCGTGAAAGGTCAGAAAGCGTATTTCAAATCTTTAGTTGATGCTACAATTGTCGCGAATTAGGTGCCTTGATGAAATCTGCTTGTATCTGTATCGTTCTATTCTTTGTGTGGTTTCCCGTTTCAGCATTATCAGCCCCCGCTGCTGTTTCGTCAAAAGATAGATCCGGTATGCCTATTACTGTGAAATCAAACGAGATGAATGCCGATAACAGTGCGAAAACTGCGGTTTTCTCTGGTAAAGTAGTTGCCAAACAGGGTGATGTCACAATTTTCTCCGATAAGCTTGTCGTCAGTTACGCTGACAAAGGGGGAGATGTGGAGAAAATTGAGGCGTTTGGCAATGTCAGAATAGTCCAGATGAAAAGAACAGGCTTCTCTGATCAGGCGGTGTATGAAAGCGCTACAGGGCGCATTGTTCTGACCGGATCTCCTCGGGTCGTGCAGGGGGATGATAGTATCAGCGGTAAAATCATTACCTATTACGTTAATGATGAAAAAAGTTATGTAACAAACGATGGCGATCCAAAAGCGCGAGTAGAGGCGGTCATAAATCCTGCCGCAAGGAAAAAAGATGCCGGAAAACCTTAGCTCTTCCAGGCTCTGGACAAAAGCTCTCACGAAAAGCTACGGCAGTCGCATCGTTGTTGGCGGGGTAGATATTTTAATTACCTCAGGTTCCGTTGTCGGCCTGCTGGGGCCAAACGGAGCCGGCAAAACAACGACATTTTACATGGTTGTCGGTTTGGCGCAGCCTGACTGCGGCCAGGTTTTTCTGGACGATGAAGAAATTACAGCACTCCCGATGTACCAGCGGGCGCGGCGCGGCATCAGTTATCTTCCGCAGGAAGCGTCTGTTTTTCGTAAACTGACGGTTGCTGATAATCTGCTGGCCATTATTGAAACCGTAGAACCGGATAAGAACGTACAGCGTCAGAAGATGGAGCAGCTCCTTGAAGAGTTTTCCATAAAAAAAATCGCCTCATCCATGGGATATGCGCTTTCCGGCGGCGAACGGCGGCGAGTGGAGATTGCCCGGGCATTGATCACCAACCCCTCTTTCATTCTGCTTGATGAGCCTTTTGCCGGTATTGACCCGATAGCGGTCGCCGATATTCAGGGGTTGATAGTATCTCTTAAAAACAGAAATATTGGTGTGTTGATTTCGGATCATAACGTACGGGAAACCTTGGGTGTTTGTGATTCAGCGTATATTTTGAACAGCGGCGTGGTACTTGAGTACGGAACGCCTGGCGAGATTGCAACGAGTAATAAAGCCCGGGAAATTTATCTTGGGAAAGATTTCAGGCTTTGAGGTAAACGTTTAATGGCAATGGAGATGCGCCAACAACTGAAAATGTCACAGCAATTGGTGATGACTCCCCAGTTGCAGCAGGCTATAAAGCTGCTTCAGTTGACACGTCTTGAACTTCAGGATTTGGTGATTCGTGAGCTTGAGGAAAATCCACTGCTTGAAGAATCCTCCGATGTTGAAGAAATCCGCGAGCTAGATACGCTTGAAGTTGCGGAGCAGGAGCTTGAACCGTTACAGGACAGTGCTGATTTCCGTGAGGTTGAAACAGGTGAGGAAACCCTCCGTGACTGGGATAGTTATCTTGACGGCTATAACTATAGTTCCGGGGAACAGCAGTATGGCGGAGAAGATGAGCGCCCATCATTTGAAAACCTTCTGACAAAAAAGGGGACTCTGATCGACCATCTGCTGTGGCAGCTTCATATGGGACTCTATTCCGAAATGGACATTCGAGTAGGTGAAGTGATTATTGGCAACATTGATGATTATGGCTATCTCCGGGCGTCCCTTCCGGAAATAGCTGCAGCAAGTTCAGCAACTGAAGAAGATGTTCAGGACGTCCTTGATTGTATCCAGGAATTTGACCCGCCCGGCGTAGCTGCCCGTGATCTGCGGGAATGCCTGCTTATCCAGGCTCGTAATCTCGGTATGAAGGGGAGCGTTGTTGAAAATATCCTGCTGAATCACCTTGGTGACCTGGAAAAACGAAACTACAAACAGATTGTCCGCTCGTTGAAGGTCGACATAAATCAGGTGCTGTTGGCCTCCAAGATTATTTCCGGATTTGATCCACGCCCCGGATCGTCTTTCAGCACCGATGATGTTCATTATATATCTCCCGATATTTTTGTGCATAAAGTTGGTGACGATTATGTCGTGATGCTCAATGAGGAGGGGTTGCCCAACCTGAAAGTCAGTACCCAGTACGCAGATGTTCGCGGAAACGGAGCGATTGACTCGCAGGCGGAGCATTATATTAACGATAAGGCGCGTGCGGCGGCCTGGCTTATCAAGAGTATTCAACAGCGCCAAAGAACTATTTATAAAGTTGCCAAAAGCATCATCCGTTTTCAGCGGGAATATTTTGATCGCGGTATTCAGTATCTCCGCCCACTGGTGCTGCGTGATGTTGCCGAAGATATCGGCATGCACGAATCAACGATAAGCAGGGTTACCACCAACAAATACATGCAGACGCCGCAAGGACTACTGGAGCTGAAATACTTCTTTAACAGCGGTCTCTCTACCAGTGAGGGCGATTTTGTTGCGTCTGAGAGTGTTAAAAACAGAATTAAAGAAATCATTGACAGGGAAAATCCCCAGAAACCGTATTCCGATCAAAAAATTGCTGAATTGCTGGGGGGGCAGACGGTCAATATTGCCCGGCGAACAGTCACTAAATATCGTGAGATGCTTAATATGGGATCCTCTTCTGAACGTAAAAAACATTTCTGACGCACTGCCGTTTCGGCGGTCGTCTATTTCACAGCAGCAATCACACACAGGAGGATTTTATGCAGGTAACTATGACATTCAGGCACATGGAACAGAGCGATGCCCTCAAAGCATATGCTGAAGAAAAACTTGAGCGGGTAACAAAGTATATTGACAGCCCGACCAATGTGCAGGTTTATTTTTCTGTTGAGAAAAAGATTCGTCACATCGTTGAAATAGTTATTAATTCAAGGGGGATCAGCACAAAAGCGTCTGATGCGACTCATGACATGTATGCATCCATAGATGCGGTGATTGATAAAATTGAGCGTCAGTTGGTGCGTTACAAGGAAAAAATCAAGGCTCACAAGCCGTCAAATGGTGACGAACGTGGAAGACAGCTCTCGAAAAGGATTTTTGAAGCAGAGAGCATTGAATCGAGCACCGGTTCAGTTGTGATCAAGACGACTACCGAAACTGCCAAACCTATGTCTGTAGAAGAGGCCGTCATGCAGATGGATCTCCTTCACAAGGATTTTATCGTGTTTACCGATGCCGATAGCAGTGAAATCAACGTGCTGTATCGTCGTAAAGATGGCAATTTCGGCCTGATTGAGCCGCAACGCTCCTAAGATATTTTTATGGATGGCATAACACTCTCGATACAAGACCTACTGACAGATAATGAGTATGGTCTTACTTTGTCCCTTCTGGCCGGTAGGCAGGGGCTCTCTCATCGTATCTCAAGTTCACGTATTCAGAAGCCGGGGTTGGCTCTGGCCGGCTACACCAAGCACCTGCATCCGGATCGGTTGCAGGTGCTTGGCAATACGGAAATCTCCTATCTCCTGCAGAGTGACAACCGGGTTGCTGCGGAGAATCTTACCGCGTTGTGTTCTTTTCCAATCTCATGTTTCATTGTTACCAAGGGGCTGCAGCCACCGCAGCTTCTCCTGGATCTGGCGGAAGCACGCTCAATTCCGGTACTTGCCACGCCACATCAATCGTCAACGTTTATATCATTGATAACTAAATTTCTTGAAGAGCAGTTGCTGCCGACTACCCATCTGCATGGTGTGTTGATTGATGTCCTGGGTGTCGGCGTTCTTCTTTCCGGGAAAAGCGGTATCGGCAAAAGTGAGTGTGCTCTTGATCTCGTGATTCGTGGGCATCGCCTGGTTGCCGATGATATGGTTTTTATAAAGAAAAAGATGCCTGCGGTGCTGGTTGGTCAGGCAGAGGAGTCTCTGCAGTATCTGATGGAAATCCGTGGTCTTGGTATAATTAACATCAAGGATCTGTACGGGGTTTCGGCGATACGGGATAAAAAAATAATCGATATGCAGCTTGAACTGGTGGAATGGGATGAATCCCATGAATATGATCGATTAGGGGTTGATGATCATACGGTGACTGTTCTTGGTATTGAACTGCCTCATATCGTTATTCCGGTTCGTCCCGGGAGAAATCTGGGCTCAATAATCGAAGTTGCCGCACGAAATCATCTGCTTAAAGGAATGGGATATCATTCGGCTCGCGACTTTCAGGAGCGGCTTATGGCTCGTCTTGAAGCCAGGCCGCTGGGGGATGAGGTGGAATAGAGCATGCGCATTATTGTTATCACCGGTATGTCCGGATCAGGTAAATCCACTGCGGTAAGGGCTCTGGAAGATGAAGGGTATTACTGTATTGACAATCTTCCGGTTCGTCTGTTTAAAAGTTTTGTGGATTTGATCGGCAAATCGGTAGGTAGTTTTAAGGGTGTCGTGCTGGTCGCTGATATTCGTGGACGGGAATTCTTTAAGGGATACGAACGTGCCCTGCACAAAATTACCGGTGTCGGACACACGGTAGAAATATTTTTCTTTGATTCTCAGGACGAAATTCTGACGCGGCGTTTTTCTGAAACGCGACGACGCCATCCGGTTGATGGACTTTGTACAATCACCGAAGGTATTCGCATCGAAAGAGATCGTCTGAGCAGTCTGCGCCAGATTGCGACCAGAATTATTGACACCTCTGAGTTTACGGTGCACCAGCTTAAGGAATTCATCCTGATGATCGTACGGGGCGAAGAAAAAGAAAACCAGTTGATAATCGAAGTTCAGTCTTTTGGTTTTAAATACGGTGTACCACTCGAATCAAGTATCGTCATGGATGTCCGCTTTCTCCCGAACCCGTTTTTTGTTCCTGCGTTGAAAGACGGTTCCGGTCTTGATGACGAAGTGCGTGATTATGTTCTTGATAACGTTGCCACGGCAGAGTTTTTGGACTACTTTTTTCCGCTTCTGGATATGCTGCTGCCGGCACATCGTCGTGAAGGGAAATCTTATTTGACAATTTCCATCGGTTGCACCGGTGGTCGTCATCGCTCTGTTGCCGTAGCCGAGGCCACCGGAATGCATCTTCAGGAATTGTGGCCATCGGTACGAATTAATCACAGAGATATTGAAAAGGGGCTTAAATGATTGGCTTGCTGCTTGTTACCCATGCCGGATTGGCGACTGCTCTAAAAATGTCGGCGGAGATGATTGTAGGCCCCATTGAACTCTGTGCGACGGTGGAAGTTGCACATGATGAACGGGCGGGTGATATTATGGCTCGTGTTGTTACCGCAGTTGAAACGGTGCAGTCAGATGGTGCGATTATCATGACTGATCTGTTTGGCGGCACACCATCAAATTTGGCGCTATCTTTTTTGAAAGAAGGGTGTGTGGAAGTTGTAACCGGAGCTAATTTACCGATGTTGATTGAATTTTGTTCTCGCCGTGAGCAGATGGCGCTAGCCGAACTCGCAGCAGATTTACAACGCTGCGGTCGTGAAGGAATCATCGTCGCAGGAGAATTTCTGAAGTAAAATATCTCCCGAGGAACCGGTATATATGCTCCAACAAGAATTTTTGATCATAAACAAACTCGGATTGCATGCCCGCGCATCAGCGCTTTTTGTTAAAACCGCCAGCCGTTTTAATTCTGACATCAAGCTTTCACGTGAGGATGTTGAAGTTAACGGAAAAAGCATAATGGGTATCATGATGCTCGCTGCCGCAAAAGGCTCTTCAGTCTGCCTGACCGTCTCAGGTTCTGATGAAGTTGATGCATTTAAGGCTATTGGCGATCTTATAGCCAACGGTTTTGGAGAAGAATAATTATTGAGCGCCAGCACACTATAGTATCAGAAAGTATTGACTGATGCCCCCACATCCTTTTTTTCCCGCGTGCGCATTTATATTCGGTATGCTTGTCGGCTCATTTCTAAATGTCTGCATCTGCCGTATGCCGAAAGACGAATCAATCATTTCCCCCCCTTCGCACTGCCCCCAATGTTCATATCAGATTCGTTGGTATGAGAATATCCCGGTCGTAAGCTACCTCTTTTTACGGGGAAAATGTCGAGGGTGCGGCGCGCAGATTTCACTTCAGTACCCATTGGTTGAACTGCTCAACGGTACTTTATCGCTTCTTCTTTTCCTCCGCTTCGGTCCAACACCGGCTTTTGCTGTGCTTTTCCTGTTCTGCTCGGCTCTGGTCGTCATCACCTTTATAGATATTGAACACCAGATAATTCCTGACGAAATATCGTTGTCAGGCATTCTGGTCGGGTTTATTCTCTCTTTTTTTCTGAAAGAACACTCCTGGCTAAATTCTCTGTTTGGTATTCTGCTTGGTGGCGGCATTTTGCTGCTGGTTGCCTTTGCCTATCAGCGCTTGACCGGCAAAGATGGTATGGGTGGGGGAGACATCAAGCTACTTGCCATGATGGGTGCTTTTTTGGGGTGGAAAGCGGTGCCGTTTATAATTTTTGCGAGTTCACTTGTCGGCTCGATAATCGGCGTTTCCATCATGATGCTCCAAAAAAAAGATGCCAAGCTGGCAATCCCGTTTGGCCCCTACCTTGCTTTTGCTGCTATTTTGTATATTTTCTACGGTAAACCGCTCATCCGGTGGTATCTGGAGTTGAGTGGCTTTGGTCAAGGGTAGGGCGCATGACCGGTTTTCGCCCCAGTCTGACAGTTTCAATTCTGGCCTTTCTGGGATCACTGCTCATATTAACCTGGCTACTCTTCAGTCTGCTGGCATTTAAAACTGCAGCCAGTGACTTGTATGCACAAAAAGGAGAACATGCCCGCACACTACTCATGGCTTTTGTCAGACTCCTTCCCGATTCAATTCCGACCTTCCCGGAAGGAATCATCTCACCTGATTCTCAGGCTTCACGCTACATTCAAAATATTGCTGAGGAGTCTGCTTTTAGCCGTTTGACTCTACTGGACAAGAGCGGCAAAATAATTTTAAGCGCCGGAAGGGACGGGAGCGACCCGTATGCACCATTCAAGGATCTTGCGAATGCTATAGATGGAAGTTATATCCTGCAAAACGGTAACGGCATGGTCCATCTTATTTCCGTAATGCGTGATGACAAGCCTGTTGGCAGAGCCGGCCTGCTGCTCTCTCTGGCTCCCGAAAAAGCGCGATTAAACAGATCCCGGCAGATACTGATGATCTACTTCCTTTTCGACTTTATATTACTGTTCGGGTTTGGTTCTTATATACTATCGCGCATTGTGGTAAACCCGATTAACCGGCTGCTGTCAGCCACGGAAAAAATAACCGGTGGACAGTATCGACAGCGCTTGAAAGTGTCCGGAAGCGTGGAGCTTGCAAGGCTTGCTAACGCTTTTAATGAAATGGCTTCAGCGCTTGATAACAAAAATCAGCAGGTTTTAGAACAGTTGGCGGCTCTTGAAAGAGCAAACAGTGAACTTCGCCAAGCCAGAGAGGAGTCACTTCGTACCGAGAAAATGGCTTCCATTGGCCTCCTGGCTGCCGGTATGGCTCATGAAATCGGCACACCACTCACGTCAATCATGGGATATGCCGATCTTGCTTCCGGAGAACAGCCGGATAATCCGGCTATTCAGGATTATGCACGGCGCATAAGTGACGATTGTTCCCGAATTGACCGGATTGTGCGGGGGCTGTTGGACTTTTCGAGGCCGCGAACGGCGAGCGGAGAGCATGCCGATATAAGCGATGTCGTGACATCTGCCGTAGAGCTGCTGAGTCAGCAGGGTATTTTCAAACAATTGAATCTCGGAATTGAAATCGATGAGGGACTTCCGCCTGCCCGCTGTGATCAGCATCAGTTGCAGCAGGTAATTATCAATCTGCTCCTCAACAGCCGTGATGCGACCCCACCAGGTGGCGCCATAACGATACGAGCCTGCCTACAAACGTCTCATATCCGTCTGGATGTTATTGACGATGGAGCTGGAATGCCTGCTGATACCATGAAACATGTTTTTGATCCGTTTTATACTACTAAGCCGCCCGGTAAGGGAACCGGCCTCGGCTTAGCTATCTCTGCGCGGATCATTGAGGGTTTCGGAGGCAGTATTACTGCATCAAGCGCAGTTGGTGAAGGGAGCTGTTTCACAGCTCTGCTGCCGCTGGTGATCAGAGAAAAGGATGGAAATGCGTGAGCAGCAGTCAGTATATTCTGATAATTGATGACGAAGAAAATATGCGCTATATGTTATCGGTCATGTTGACTCGCCAGGGGTATCGCGTTGACCAGGCAGAAAACGGCGCAGAGGGATTGGCCCGTCTTGCGACAAACGTCTATGACTTTGTTCTATGTGACATTCGCATGCCTGAAATGGATGGCAGGGCGTTTTTGCTGGGAGCCCTTGAACAGGGAGTTTCCGCCCCGATCATAATGATGTCGGCATATGGTTCCGTGGAAACGGCAATCGACTGTATGAAGTTGGGGGGATATGACTTCATCTCCAAGCCGTTTAAAAAAGATGAGATCGTTATGGTGCTTAAAAAAGCCGAAGAGCGAGAGCGCCTGAAAGCAGAAAACAGCCGTCTGCGTGAAGTTGTCGCTGGCAAGTTTTCCTATAGCGGTATTCTAAGCCGCAGTCCCGTAATGCAAGAGCTCTTTGGTCAGATTAAGCGGGTTACGGATTTAAAAACGACAATTCTGATACTTGGCGAGTCCGGCACAGGAAAAGAGCTGGTAGCCCGCGCCCTTCATCAGAATGGCAGGCGCTCAAAACATTCCTTTGTGGCAGTTAATTGTGGCGCTATTCCGGAAAATCTTCTTGAAAGCGAACTGTTCGGACATGTCAGAGGAGCATTTACCGATGCATCAAGTGACAAAACCGGCCTTTTTGAACAGGCGGACGGGGGGACGCTGTTTCTTGATGAGATAGGGGAGATGCCGCTGTCTTTGCAAGTCAAGCTGTTGCGGGTACTTCAGGAGGGTGAAATCAAAAGGGTAGGGGGGGCGCTCTCCAAAAAAGTTGACGTCAGGGTGATATCTGCCACTTCACGTGATCTGTCTGCCGACGTAGCAAGTGGCAGATTCAGAGAAGATCTCTATTTCCGCTTGAATGTATTTTGCCTGCAGTTGCCGCCGCTTCGAGAACGGGTGGAGGATATCCCGCTGCTTGCGGAACATTTTTTGAGCCGCTATCGAAGCGGCACCGATATTCAGCCATTACAGATCGCGCCGGAAACGCTGCGCTGTCTGATGGCTCATCGCTGGCCTGGCAATATCAGAGAACTTGAAAATGCCATCGAGCGCGCCTGCATCCTCTGCGACACTGGATGCATTACCCCTTCCTCTCTCCCCCCTTCAATTCGCCTGGCCGTTGAACCGTACAATATGGAGTCAAGCGGCGACGAAAACCTCTCTATCAAAAAAGCCGAAGACTCGATCGAACGTGATTTAATCCGGAAGGCGCTCGCCAGAACAGGGGGTAATCGGACCCATGCGGCAAAAATACTTGAAATAAGTCATCGTTCATTACTTTACAAAGTTAAGGAATATGGCATAGATTAATTGAATCAGGCTTTCAACATGCTGAAATATAAGCATTGTACATCCGAAATAAATGCCGATTTTGTCGCTGGTACAAAATTTGGTACAATCTGCGGAGAAAAATGCTTATGGCTTACCTTCAGAAGCGCAACAAAATCTGGCATGTCAGAGTTCCGATACCTCAAGACCTTTTGAGACAATTTGCCCCAAAAACTGAAATTAAATTGTCTCTGAAAACAGCAAGCCTCGCACAAGCAAGACAACTATCCTGTCCAGTAATCCACGATATACAGCAAACATTTTTCCGTGCGAGGTACTCCGACGCAATGCCTAATAAAATATACTCCAAGCGTGCTATCGAAATCTGGCTATTGCAGAATCCTGGTAAAGCGTGGATACCTCCCAGCCCTTACGGCGGCCATTTGTCAGCATCAATGGACAATATTCAGAGATTCTTAGATCATGGTTACGATTTAGATGAGTCTGGCAAATTTGATACAACAAAACCGCCACAGAATGATCCAGTGCAATATCAACGGGAAACAACTCCATCGGCACCAGCCTTAACTAAACCGATTATCATCGCAAAAAGCATGAAAACTGCTGCAAGCGAATACTTAGTTACGCAACAGCATGTCACCACAGGGACTCTGAATAATAAGCGAAACGCCTTACGCCATCTTGGGATATATGCAGGAGGTGCACCTGTTAGCGAGGTTATGGCTTACGCAGGGATTGACAAATTTGTTAACGACCATTTGACAAATGTTGAAAAAATGGCCCACAGCACGAAAACCACCGTCATGGTCACTGTTAAGCACTTTGCAACACACTGTATGCGTAAAGGGCTTATTGAGAGAGAAGCTGAAACTGATATACGAAATATCAATATCGTTCAAACGGCAACAGATAAATATATGCAAAATGCAGAGAAAGCTAACGAGATGTATACTGATACTGAGATAAATCGTCTTCTAACCGATTTTATCCTTGACGCCCACCAGAACTGACCCTTTTCTGTTCATCAAGACTGACCCTCTGTATGCGCGGTCTATGGGTAGAGATTTTAATAGAGAAGGGCTTAACGATGTAGTCTGTGTGTAATAATGAGGACGATTTGGCGAGGG
>CAIMXI010000065.1 GCA_903845365.1 uncultured Geobacteraceae bacterium
CAGCGTTCCCGATCCTGATATGCCGTTGCCACACACTGCTGGGCATCGACGAAACTGCGGAAATCTGCGGCGACCATCCAGGGGTCATGCGGCGAACAGATTGCGTTAATAATCGGGTTTAACAAACCTCCTTCAAACATGCTAAAATGCCCACATTTTAGCAGATTCATAACCCTCTGCAGATCATCGTCACGACTGATAACGCCATTCGGATCATAATTCCGGCGCAGTTCCTCCACCTCACCACTCGTCAGACCAAACATGAAGAAGTTCTCTTCCCCGACCTCTTCAAGAATTTCAATATTCGCGCCGTCCAGAGTGCCGATGGTTATGGCGCCGTTCATCATAAATTTCATGTTTCCAGTTCCGGAAGCCTCCTTACCGGCTGTTGACAACTGCTCTGAGAGATCCGTGCCAGGGCAGATGATTTCCATAGCAGAAACGCTGTAATTGGTGAGAAATGCCACTTTCAGCATGTCACCGACGGCCGGGTCTGAGTTGACCACTGCAGCAACATTATTAATCAGCTTGATGATCAATTTTGCCATAGCATATCCGGGCGCCGCTTTCCCGCCGATCAACACGCAGCGATTAGTCCAGCCGGCTGTGTCGCCACGTTTGATGCGATCGTAGAGATGAATGACATGCAGTATGTTGAGGAGCTGGCGCTTATATTCATGGATACGCTTGACCTGTACATCGAACAGGCCTTCCGGGTTGAACGTAACACCGCACGTTGTCCGGACAAAGTCAGAGAGTCGCCCTTTATTGGCCTGTTTGACTTCATGCCACCTCCTACGGAATTCCGGGTCGGCGGCAAATTCAGCTATCTTGTTGATCTGCTGCAGGTCGGCCACCCACTGGTCGCCAATTTTTTTTGAGATAATCCGGCTCATGCCGGGATTGCATTGAGCAATCCAGCGGCGCGGTGTCACCCCGTTGGTCTTGTTGTTAAACTTGTGCGGCCAGAGTTCATAAAAATCCCGGAACAGACCCTGAACCAGCAGTTGCGAGTGCAGTGCGGCAACGCCGTTGATGGAAAAACTTCCCACGATTGCCAGATACGCCATCCGGATCTGCGGAACGTGCCCCTCTTCAATGATTGACATCCGTCGCATCCGTTCACTATCACCCGGCCAGCGACAGGACACTTCCCCCATAAAACGGGCATTAATCTCCAGTATTATCTCAAGAATCCGTGGGAGCAGCTGGCCGAAAAGTGGCACAGACCATTTTTCGAGTGCTTCGGGTAGTAACGTATGATTGGTATATGCCATCGTCTGGCTGGTTATTCCCCACGCCTGATCCCAACTCATGCCATGCTCATCCAGCAAAATCCTCATCAGTTCAGGAACGGAGCAACTCGGATGGGTGTCATTAAGCTGGAAACAGTTATTTGTG
This sequence comes from uncultured Geobacteraceae bacterium, assembly GCA_903845365.1. Classification (GTDB taxonomy): domain Bacteria; phylum Desulfobacterota; class Desulfuromonadia; order Geobacterales; family Pseudopelobacteraceae; genus JACRCG01. Next base: position 1,402 of record CAIMXI010000065.1, read on the forward strand.
GCGAAATCGTTGAAATCACCTTTGCGGGACGCCATCCAGCGATCGACAACATCCTGGAGAGTGGCAGAAGCGAGGAAATACTGCTGCCGCAAACGGAGCACCTTTCCGTTCTCACTGGCATCGTTCGGATAGAGCACCATTGTGATATTTTCGGCTTCATTTTTGGTGGCGACAGACTCGGCATAGCCACCAGCATTGAATTCACCCAGGTCAAAGGCCTCAGTGGCTGCTGATTTCCAGAGCCGCAGCGTGTTAACGGTGCCATTTCGATATCCGGGGATCGGTATATCATATGGTACAGCCAGAACATCATGGCTGTTGACCCAGCGAGCCCTGCGCCCCCCAGATTCCGTTACGTAATGTTCACAATGGCCGCCGAAGCGAACCCGCTGTGTAAATTCACGACGTTCCTGCTCCCAGGGGTTGCCGTCACGTAGCCAGTGATCCGGCTCCTCTATCTGATAACCATTAACGATACGCTGGCGGAACATGCCGTATTCATAACGGAGTCCATAACCCATGACCGGCAACTGCAGTGTGGCGCAACTATCCAGAAAACAGGCCGCCAAACGTCCAAGCCCCCCGTTGCCTAGACCGGCATCTCTTTCGTATTCAGACAGCTCTTCCAACTTGATGCCAAGGCTGTGCAGCGCTTCCGAAGCGGCATCGGTAATACCAAGATTCAGCATGGCATTACCGAGGGTCCGGCCCATCAGAAACTCCAGTGAAAGGTAGTACCCCCGCTTGCAGTGCGACTCAATATGGGTGTATCGGGTTTTCTTCCAGCGCTC
>CAIMXI010000066.1 GCA_903845365.1 uncultured Geobacteraceae bacterium
CAATTTCATTCGTCACGTACGTGACGAAAAGACGGTTCTGCTTCGATCCCGGCGTTAAAACGCCGGGCTACCATCAATCGGTCACTACGTGACGTAATGTGACAAAGTAGAACTACGCAGTTACATTCGTGCGTCAGTACTGATTATTATTGACACAAATCGAATTAATAGGCGTACTGTCGATTTCATCCTTCTTTCCAAAAGGGGTCACCTGTGGCTACGATTTTCATAGATATGCGAACGACCAGGCCACCGCCTGAGCCAATTTACATTCACCCCCCCCCCCCCCCCCTCAAAAACCGAATATAACCAGCCACTACGCTTTCTGGGCGTATTCAGGGGCATTGTCGTATTGTGGCACAACCTCTCCATTTTACAGTACTGCCTCCATGTTTCAGCCAGGCAATCCAACGGTTCCCTACTGACAAACGTTAGATCGTGCCCCTCTTTCGCCTTTTCCGGGTTATGGAAGTAGCGATGTTTGTCTCGTCTCCCCTAAACTCTGAAGAAAGGAGAACCGGATTGGGAAAGTTGAAAAAGCAGATAAATGGAATCTGGCTTGGACTCGTAGTTGTGCAGTGTCTGCTCGCCGCCTGTTTTCTGATTTACAGTCGGAATAACTATATTAAGCTGGCAGAAACAACGTCCATGAATCTCTGTAACCTCATAAAGGAGCATTTGCAGTCAGACTTAGACAGATCTGACGTCCTTCTCCGAGCTACTGCTGCGGAATATATTTTACTTAAAGAGCATTTCCGCATGCCGTTAGAGGCCGTAAGAACTATCTTAGGGCAGCATAACGTCGTGCTTGATGTTGATACAGATTATATGCGCGTTGCAGATGCTGACGGGAATGTAGTAGCGGGAGGAAGCACGGTTACCCTGAAGAACTTGGCACATATGGATTTTTTCCAGGAGGCGAAAAACGGGACCTCTGATACGCAACTAATTATTTCAAAACCTCTCAAGGGGCAGGATAGCGGCAAGTGGACCATCTATCTGGCGCGACGCATGAACAACCCTGATAAAACATTTGCGGGGATTGTTTACATTGCCTACCTGCTTGAAAAATTTGAGGAAGGATTCTCAACTGTCAATACGGGCCCTGGCGGCGTAATTGTACTCAGGGATATCAACATGGGGCTTATTAACCGTTATCCTCATGTGCCCGGAAGCGAGGCTGATATCGGTAAACCAGGGAAGACCCCGCCGCAGCTACGCGCTCTTCTGGAGGCAGGGGCTAAAACCGGTACAGTCAAGCTTCACGCTCCATTTGATAACCGCTGGAGGATCAGCTCATTCGCGCATATAACGCCATACCCGTTCATTCTTATTACCGGCCATGGCATGGGAGAGATTCTCAAACACTGGTATTTTGAAACTTTTTGGTGCATCGGCATAGTGCTGTTGGCATCTGCCCTTCTATGGGCAGTAAAACAAAGGGTATTGAAAGATGCCGTAAAACAGGTAGCGTCTATAGATGAACTGCGCCGGAAGGATAAAATCATTTTGAGCCAAAGCCGCAACGCAGCAATGGGAGAAATGATCGGCAACATCGCCCATCAGTGGCGTCAACCGCTCAACGCCCTGGCGATATTGATGATCAACCTTAAACTTACCTGCCAGGACCGCGGTCTTACCGACAAATTCTTCACTGATACTACGACAAAAGCCGACCAGTTAATCCAGAAAATGTCCGACACTATTGATGATTTTAGAAATTTCTTCCGTCCAGACAAGAATAAAGAACATTTTTCAGCCTTAAACCAGATCAAGCGTGCGGTTGAACTGGTGGAAACGGCTTATAAGAACAGTGAGATCATCATTTCCATTGAGGGAATCACAGACTGCAACTTGTACGGTTTTCCGAATGAATACTCTCAGGTACTACTGAATCTGCTCGGCAACGCCAAAGAGGCCATTGTCGAAGCTGGTATGACTGATGGTCGTATCATCATCACCTACGGCAGGGAGAGTGATATGGGGGTGGTAACAGTTCGGAACAACGGCGGCGAGATACCAGCGGATATTATCGACAGGATATTTGACCCGTATTTCACAAGTAAGAGCAGTGGAACAGGCATTGGCCTCCATATGTCAAAAACGATCATAGAAAACAACATGCATGGGCGAATTGAAGTACACAATATTGAGGGTGGTTGCGAGTTTACTGTCTATGTGCCGCTAGGAGGCTAACTGTCATGAATACTGAATCCCTGGATATCGAATATTTAAAGAGTCTCACCATCTTGTACGTTGAAGATGATGAGGCGATATTTGGTCCGTGTATCGAACTTTTACCAAGATTTTGTAAAACCCTGCTTACAGCGCGGAACGGAGAAGAGGGTGCGGCAGCGTACCGGGAGAAGCGCCCTGACATAGTCCTAACCGATATACGCATGCCGGTAATGGATGGCTTGACGATGGCGGGGAAAATCAGGGAAATATCACAATCAGTACCAATCATTATCCTTACAGCCTTTGAAGATGCATCTTACCTGAAAAAGGCCATTGACAACGACGTAGATCAGTACATTTTCAAACCGATTAACTATGACCACTTGCAGAAGACACTGCTCAAGAGTGCCAATAAGCTGCGAATTGCTCATGAGCTGAAGGAGAGTGAAGAAAATTTACGTTTAAGCGAGAAACGCAACCGTATATTTGCAGAGAATGCCGTTGAAATTGTGTTTACCATGAACCAAAGTGGGGCATTTACTTATATAAGCCCTTCCGTGGAAAAGGCAATGGGATACACTCAGGAAGAAGCTTTACAAATCTCCTTTGCTGACTTCCTTACGCCCAAGTCTCTTCCAATAGTAACTGAATCTTTACGTAATTCACTCGCCAGTATTCAGGCAGGGCAGATTCCAGAAGACTTCCATGCTGAGTTGGAGCAAATTCGTAAAGATGGCACCCTCTTCTGGGCAGACGTGCATGTATCCAATGTTTTTGACTCTAACGGCAACTTTGTGGAAAAGCTTGGCATAACTTTCGACATAACGGGTCTGAAACATCAGGCTCTTGAACTTGAACGGGCTCGGGAAGCGGCCGATGCGGCCAACGCTGCCAAGAGCGAATTTCTGGCCAGCATGAGTCATGAAATCCGCACTCCGATGAATGGGGTAATCGGCATGTCCAGTCTTCTTTTAGAAACCGATCTGAGCGCAGAGCAGCGGGATTATGCTGAGATCGTTTCCAGGAGTGGTGAAAACTTACTGATATTGATAAATGATATCCTCGATTTCAGCAAAATTGAGGCCGGTAAGCTTGAACTGGATCTGGCCGACTTTGATCTACGGCTTTTGCTGGATGATATAGTTCGGTTATTGGCCTATCGAGCGGATGACGCAGGGATTGTACTAACCTACAACGTTGAGCCTGATATTCCGAAAATTCTGAACGGTGACCCCGGCAGAGTCCGGCAGATTATCATCAATCTGGTCGGCAACGCCCTCAAGTTCACGAAGCAAGGTGCTGTTGAAGTCAATGCATCACTCGTATCCGATCAAAATGATTCGGTGAGAATCAGGTTTGCAATCAGTGATACCGGCATTGGCATACCGGAGTCCCGCCTAAGCGCCATCTTTGCCCCTTTCACCCAGGTTGATGCTTCTACCACCCGCAAATACGGCGGAACAGGCCTGGGACTTACCATCTGCAAGCAACTTTCAGAGCTGATGGGTGGCGAGATGGGCGTTACCAGTAAGGAGGGGAAAGGTTCTACCTTCTGGTTTACTGTCCAGCTTGAAAAGCAAAGCGCTGAGGCTCTGAAAGCCGTTCAGGAGACCACTACTCATGCGCAGCTCGTAGCACCTCGCGTTGTTGGCAGTTTGGGCGATCTCACCGCACGTATTCTTTTGGCTGAAGACAACATTATCAGTCAAAAAGTCGCTCTCCATCAGCTGAAATCGCTGGGGTACTCTGCTGACGTGGTTACGGATGGTCAACAAGCGCTGGAGGCACTGGCGAAGATCAACTATGATCTGGTGCTGATGGACTGCATGATGCCAATCATGGACGGTTATGAAGCAACTGCAGCCATACGTAATCCAAGCTCACATGTACTAAACCACAACGTACCGATCATCGCCATGACTGCCAACGCTATGAAGGAGGAATGTGATAAGTGCCTTGCGGCCGGTATGGATGCCTACGTTTCAAAACCGGTCAAAAAAGAGGTGCTTGCTGAGGTTCTTGAAAAATGGCTTTCCTCATCAGGTCTGTTGCGGAGAAAAAATATTGATGTCGGCAGGCAGGATCTGGATCAACTGAAACGTCTTACCGTTTTGTATGTGGAAGATGACGATGACACCAGGGAGCAGTACAGCCTGTTCCTGTCCCGTATTGTCGGTGTACTGATAACCGCAAAAGATGGTGCTGAAGGCTTGGCTGCCTACCACGAGCACCATCCGGATATTATCATCACCGACCTAAAGATGCCGGTGATGGATGGTGAGGCAATGTTGAAGGAGGTGCGTACCTTGACCCCTTCGATTCCGGCAATTGTCTTGTCAGGCTTTGAGCTGAATGATGTTCTGAGACAGTCTGATAATTTCGGGGTACTGACAAAGCCTGTTTCGGGGAAACTGCTTGAAGAGACTATACGAAGAGTTACGAATAGTTGAATTGGAAGCGGACAGAGCGACAGCTAAAGCCGCTTGATTTACTAAAACAGCAGGAAGTGATGAATGAGCTGCTGCAGTAGAAACGACCAATACCCTGAAGGCAATGGAGACTCCCCATGGCACGCATTTTGGTAATTGACGACTATGTTGAAATTTGTACACTTGCAAAGAAATTCCTCATTCTCGATGGGCATGAAGTGGACACCGCAGAGAACGGCGCTGTTGGCTTGAAACTGGCTGGTCGCAATAAGTATGATCTGGTGATCACTGATGTGGTAATGCCGGAGCAGGACGGAATTTGAGTTGTAGCGGAACTAAAAAAGCTCCACCCGCATATCAGGATTATTGTCATGACAGGCGGCGGGGCCAAAATGAGCATCTCCGAACTTCTGAAAATAACCAGGCTTATGAAAGCAGACCGGGGGCTTGCAAAACCGCTTGATTTTGAAAAGCTGCGAGAAACTGTGAGGGAAGTGCTGGAGTCTGTGTGAGTAAGCAGATGCCGTAAACTGATATCAAAACAAGATTGAGGCAATGTCCTTCGAGGTTTTCAAAACCTCTGAGGTCTGAATCCGCAGAGTGCCGGAGATACAACTATGACGACAAAAACAGCAGCCGAAACAGCCCAGGAACTCCGCCGGAGAGCAG
>CAIMXI010000067.1 GCA_903845365.1 uncultured Geobacteraceae bacterium
ATTGTTTCGTCCCGTAGGGACAGATTGATGATAGCCGGGGAATTCATTCCCCGGACTCAAATACCGTAATTTCAATCGTCACGTACGTGACGAAACGACAATTTCACCTCGATCCCGGCGTTAAAACGCCGGGCTACCATCAATCAGTCACTACGTGACGTTAATGTGACAAAGTAGAATTAGGAGAACGGTAAAATATTAAACATTCCAAAATCAACCCCACTCAGTCTCCCTTGTCAGGGGGGAAGCCTTGAAGTCTCCCCTGTTAAGGGGAGATTTAGAGGGGTTTAGATTTAAATGAAAAAACCTGTAGATAGTTGTATAATAAGGCTTTACTGACTTTCAACTCGTGGCGCAGCGCGCCACAACTGCGTTCCCACGCAGCGCGTGGGAACGAGAAAATGAATTTAAAAATAATATAGGACCGGAGCCAGCCATGTCAGTTCTATCAAACCCCATCAATAAAAATGCACTTGTTTTATGTTCTTGCTGGACACTTCTGGTCGTCTGCTCGTTTGCGTGGGCTATTTATCAACAGAAGCTTAACGTTCTCGAAATAGCCAAGTCAGAAGCGCGGATCGCTTTTCAGAAAGATATGCTTTATCGTAAATGGGGGGCGAAACATGGTGGTGTCTATGTCCCGGTAACTTCTGAAACGCAACCGAATCCTTATCTCCCCGAATCGCTCGAACGAAACGTTACCACCCCTTCAGGAAAGCCACTCACATTGATAAACCCGGCGTATATGACCCGCCAGGTTTTTGAACTTGCTGCCGAAGGGAAAGATCTCATAAGAGGCCATATCACCAGCCTCAACCCAATCAGGCCGGAAAATGAACCAGACCCGTGGGAGCGAGGGGCGCTTGCCTCGTTTGAAACAGGTGCAAAAGAGGCCAGCGAGGTAAATGAAATCAATGGTCAGCAATATTTGCGCCTCATGCGCCCGTTCATTACCGAGCAACCATGCCTGAAATGCCATGCCGAACAGGGGTACAAACTGGGCAACATCAGAGGTGGTATCAGTGTCTCAGTCCCTCTATCAGTTTTGGCAGCCAACTCTAATAAAATCATCGCAGGCACCGGTACTACACACGGACTGATATGGATTATGGGTTTAGGTATCATAGGTTATGGTTCCAGAAGGTTGTCCAAAGAGGCTGCCGCCCTTCTCAACAAAAACATTCAACTCGAAGAAGAGATAGCAGAACGTCTACAGATTGAGGAACAGCTTCAAGAACAAGCCGCGCTTCTTGAGGAAGAGATCCTGGAGCGTCAGATGGCGCAAGAGACACTTCAGGAACAGGCGGTTATTCTTGAAGAAGAAATTGCCGAACGCGCAAGAGCTGAAGCAGAACTTGTTCTGAGTGAAGAGAAGTTTTCAAAAACTTTTCAGAATGCTCCATTACTGATGGCAATTACGAAAATAGAAGATGGAACCTTTTTGGATGTTAATAACAAGTTTATTGAATTATCCGGTTACACCAGGGATGAAGTTATCGGCAGAACTTCTCTGGAACTTGGCTGGCTCACCTCCGAAGCCAGAGTGAAAATAGTAGAAGAGTGTCAGCGGCATGGACGGGTTGCCGGAATGGAGCTGAAAGTACATAGCAAAGATGGAAGAGAGTTTGTCACTCAGTATTATGGAGAATTATTTTCCATAGATGGCCATTTAAGGTTTCTCTCGGTATGTCTTGATTTATCGGAACAGCGAAAACTTGAATCGCAACTTCTCCACGCCCAGAAAATGGAGGCTGTCGGCACGCTTGCCGGCGGTGTGGCACACGACTTTAACAATATACTCACGGTGATTTCCGGCTACACCTCGCTGCTTTCGATGCAACTGGAACCTAATAGTAGAGCATCGGTAATGGTTGATGAAATTGCTGCTTCGGTTGACAGGGCTGCCGAAATGACGCGCAGTCTGCTTGCGTTCAGCAGAAAAGGGCCAATGAGCATGAAACCCCAGGATGTGAACAGGATAATAGCTACTCTGGAAAAAAGCCTGAGAAGACTTATCAGGGAGGATATTGAATTCAAGTGTACACTGTCAAATCAGCCCACCCCGGTTATGGCCGACAAGGGACAGCTTGAACAGGTATTAATCAACCTGGTGGTAAATGCAAGAGATGCCATGCCCTCTGGCGGTGTTCTGTCAATTACTTCTTCAGTTGTAGAAGTACACCGGGGTGAAATCGGACTCGATGAAAGTATTTCACAAGGAATGTGTAGCTTGATAACCGTTTCTGACACAGGTGTCGGCATGGACAATACTACCCGAGACCGTATCTTTGAGCCATTTTTTACCACAAAGGACGTTCATAAAGGTACGGGCCTCGGGCTTTCCATTGTGCATGGCATTATCACTACACATAACGGGAGTATCCATGTGTACAGCGAAAAGGGGCACGGGACGACGTTCAGGATTTATCTGCCGCTTATAGATCAGTTTCAGAGTACGGAAAAGCCCGAAACACTAAACGAAATCCTTCTCCAGGGAAATGAGACCATTCTATTGGCTGATGATGATGTTGCGGTACAACAAGTAACAACAATGCTGCTGGAAAGTTCCGGCTATAAGGTCATTGTGGCAGACAATGGCGAAAAGGCCCTTTCACTGTTCAAGGAAAATCAAGAAGTCATTCAGCTCCTGATAACAGATGTCATCATGCCGAGAATGAATGGAAAGGTACTTTATGAAGAAATCAGCAAATTGGATCCAAATATTTCCGCCATCTTTATGAGTGGCTATTCTGGTGAGATTATTGATGAAAAGATTCTTCCACCAGGAAAAGTGACCTTTCTTTCAAAACCTATCAAGGCAAACCGGTTTTTGATCGCTATTCGGCAGATGTTGGATAGACCTCAAGGCCTACCGACTCCTGATAAGAGAGTTCACTTAATGAGTAAATAGAGGGGGGAAGCGAGAGCTGGAATCTGCCGCTGCAGCACCTATAGGTTTCGACGGATATCCGGTCAAACCTGTACGCCAGGAAGTTGTATTGCACTTCTACTGGAAAGGGCTATTATGCCTGATTTGGAGCATCAGCCGCAGGGGATTATCACCCGTCACACCGTAGCTGAACATTCTGTTCAGGGCATCCGTATTCTGCTGGCTGAGGACAATGCCATCAACCAGAAAGTCGCAATTAAAATGCTGAGCGGCCTCGGTTACAAAGCTGACGTCGTTATAAATGGACTGGAAGCAGTTCGTGCCCTGGAGCTTATCAACTATGATTTGGTCCTGATGGATTGTATGATGCCTGAGATGGACGGGTACGAGGCGACGGCTGTAATCAGAAATCCGGACTCATTGGTCCAAAACCATGCAGTACCGATAATTACCGTGACCGCCAACGCTATGGCCGGCGACCGCGAAATATGCTTGCAGGCCGGAATGGACGATTACATTCCAAAACCGATAAAAAAGGCAGATTTGGCCGCGATGATTGAAAAGTGGTGTTTTAATGGCAAGGCGTAGCATCCCTAGACTTCTGATAATGGAAATAAGAATGTGTGTTTACACAAACAGATGACAGTTACACCATGTAAGGAGGAAGATCATGTTTGATGAGACTACCGTATTGGCAGTAGACGATGACTGTATGAACCTGGAGATGCTTGATCTGATGCTGTCAGATATGAACTGTACTGTCCTCAAGGCGGGCGACGGCCAGCAGGCGCTCTATATGATGGAAACAAATCCTGGTATTGATGTTGTGCTACTTGATCTGGAAATGCCGATTATGGACGGCTACGAGACGATCAAGCGAATCAAAGGGAACTACAGTTGGCTGGATATCCCGGTGATCGTAGTTACCGCAGGAACCACTGAAGTGACCAGAACTCTGGAGCTTGGTGCCAATGATTTTATTGCGAAACCGTATAACTCGGAAGAACTGCGGCTGAGAGTCAAGAATCATGTGCGCAGCAAAAAGTTGTCAGATATTACCAAGAATATGAACAGTATTCTGGAAAGTGAGGTCATTAAGAAAACGGCCGCCCTGCAAAAGGCGCTCGAATTTTCCCAGGATACAGAATACGAAATCTCGATTCGTCTTGGCAAAGCTGCCGAGTTTCGGGATCAGGAAACCGGCATGCATACACGGCGAATCAGTGAATTGTCCAAGCATCTGGGGCAACTGGCAGGCCTCACCTCAGAGCAGTGCGAGATACTGCGCAGAGCTTCACCGCTGCATGATGTCGGGAAAATAGGCACTCCGGATAAAATTCTGCTGAAGCCGGGGAAACTTGACTTTGATGAATTTGAGATTATGAAGCAGCATACGATAATCGGTGGTGAGATCCTGGCCGATTCCGGTCCTTACTCGATATTATCCGCAGGGGCAATCGTAGCTATGCAACACCATGAGAAATGGGATGGCAGCGGCTACCCAAATGGCCTTAGAGGTGAGGAGATTGATATTTTTGGCCGGATTGTTTCCATTGTTGACGTTTTTGATGCTTTAAGCTCTGAGCGACCCTACAAAAAAGCCTTTCCCCTGGATAAGACGCTCAAGATCATGGAGGAAGGGCGAAGTACTTCTTTTGATCCGAACCTCTATGACCTGTTTATCGGCGATACTGAACATTTCGTCAAGATCAGGGAGACTCTGAAAGATACACCCGTTGAGGATAAGATGAGTATTAGCGAAGCAGAAATGCTGACCTGAACCATAACTCGCTAGAAACACCATTTAAGGAGGCTTTATATGTGTAACATTTCCCGTACCATCGGTCGCTTATTGTTTGTATCACTTCTGCTCTTTGTCTCCGCGCTGCCTGCCCTTGCGGCCTCAACTCAGAACAACCTGTTGATCTACTGTGGTATCACCATGGTGCGCCCGATAACCGATATTGCTCGTCTGTTTGAGAAACAGGAGAAAATCACCATTGCGATTGCTCAAGGGGGATCGGAAGACCTGTATCAAAGTGCCAAAAAAAGTCTTCAAGGGGATCTTTATCTGCCGGGTAAACCGATTTTCCGCACGAAACATCAGGCAGAAGGACTGCTTGGTGAATACCGCAATCTGGGGCTCAACCAGATGGGTATAATCGTACAGAAAGGTAACCCAAAAAAAGTGAAGCCTGATTTGAAAGAGCTGCTGCGCAAGGATCTTACTGTGGTTTTAGGCAGCAGTGAGAGCGGCAGCGTCGGAGTGGAGGCCAAACGAATTCTGACGGAGGCCGGTCTCTATACAAAAGTTTCTGCAAAGGTGGAGCAGATGCTACCTGACTCACGAAGCATCATCACTGCCATGAAAAAAGGCGAGGCTGATGTCACCATGAGCTGGCGTGCCACCGGCTATTTTCCGGACAATGTTACCTTCCTTGATGTGATTGATCTTCCTGCCAGCGTGGCGACACCCCAGGAGTTGCATCTGACCATGCTGACGTTTTCAAAAAACAAGGAACTAACTCGAAAATTCATGGAGTTTGCCGCCGGTCCTCAGGGCCAAGCCATATTTAACCGTTACGGTTTTGTTACCGCTACCAAGGTCGGACGCTAAATACCCATGTCAACCCTTCCTGACCAGTCCAACCAGATGATGAGCTCCACCGCTCAGGCTTCCCGGTTATTGACGCTACTACTTGGACTTTTTTTGGTCGGCTTTACCGCACTGATCACTGTCAATCTGGTAATCGGTGTACTGGTTGATGATCTGGGAAAACGGGGTGACAACGAACGGGCAAGGTTATATATCGGTGAAGAACTTGTTCGTTCCATCAAGGGCGTCGAGTTGGATTTCAACCGCATGGTCGCCTCAGTCAGCATCGGTGAACAGAAACGATTGCGAGCCAGAATACGTGAAAAGATCCTTAAGCTGGATCATGACCTGCTGATTTTAAAAGATGGCGGTCGCGTTGATCGTATCATTGATCTTAATATCGAAGGTGTTGATACAATCAACCAACAGATTACGTATACTCCCGGTCTTGACGATGCCCATAAACTCCTTGAACTGATTGAGATAGGGCCACACCTTGACAAGATCCAGTTAAAGGCTGAAGAACTGTCTGCAATGCTGGCTGATCGAGAGCAGGCACGTGAAACCCGCAATATTGCCCGCCTCTTTTCTATTGAAGAGAAGATAAATCTGTATTTTAAAAATATTCCGTCCCTTTTTGTCCGCTTGAATGAAAATGCTAATCGACTTTATTACGAATCGAGTAACCGGATATCGGCTCTGGAACAGGAATTGTCAGCCAGGCGCACAACCTATAAGCGCACCCAAGTAGGAATGGGAGCTGCCATTGTTCTATTAGTTATGGGTATTGGCATCCTGCTGGCGCGGCAACTGAACGCCGTCAATCGGCAGATGTTGCAGACTTCTGATGAAATGCGTATCGCTAAAGAAGTAGCGGAAGCTGCCAATCGTGCCAAGAGTGAATTTCTCGCTAACATGAGTCACGAGATCCGTACTCCGATGAATGGCATAATCGGTATGACCGATCTTGTGCTTGATACCGACCTGAACCATGAGCAGATAAACTATATACGCTCGGTTAAAACCTCTGCCGACAATCTCCTCTCGATTATCAACGATGTGCTGGATTTTTCAAAAATTGAAGTGGGGCGCTTCGACCTGATTATATCATCCTTTCACCTTCGGAGTATGGTGGGGCAGGCTCTGCGGACATTATCCGCTCGAGCCATTGAAAAGGGTCTCGAAATTGTGTTCTGTGTTGAGCATGACGTCCCGGACGCACTGATAGGCGATCCCGGCCGGTTACGGCAGGTATTGATCAATCTTGTCGGCAATGCCGTTAAATTTTCCGAGGAGGGTGACATCAGCATTATCATCAGTCTGGTAGAACAGTCGTTGGAAGGCGTACTGGTTAGATTTGATGTTACCGACAGTGGTATCGGCATTCCGCCGGAGCAGCAAGAGCGTATTTTTGATGCGTTTGAACAGGGTGACGCTTCAACGACCAAACAGTTTGGCGGCACCGGGCTCGGACTTTCTATCTCGAAGCGACTGGTTTCCATGATGGGGGGTGCTATCGACCTTAACAGTAGACCGGGAGAGGGGAGCTGTTTCGGCTTTACCGCACTGTTCGGCCTGCAGGATGTTTCGTCAATAGTCACTCCAACCATAGAAAGTCTGGCAGGTGTCTCAGCGCTGATCGTCGATGACAACGCAATCAACCGCCAGATGTTGAGCGAATTTCTTACCAGATGGCAGATGATCGTAACAGTGGTCCGTGATGCTGCCGAGGCTATCGAAAAAATGACACAACTATCTGCAGCCGGTGCCCTCCCGCGAATTGTGCTAACCGATATCAATATGCCGGATATGGATGGTTGGGGGCTGGCGACCAGGTTACGCAAGCAGCAGGAATATGACACCGTTCAGATTCTCGTAATGCCCAGTTCCGGGACGCGCGGAGATGCCAACAAGTGCCGCGACCTGCGAATTGCCGGGTATCTGACCAAGCCGATAGTAATGGAAGAGTTACATGGCACTCTCACGGCAATCATCAGCGGGAAGCAGCAATATGCGGAGCTGGTAACGCGCCATAGTGTTCGGGAATATCACTCCCGCTGTGCCATCCTCGTTGTCGATGACGTTGAGATCAATCGGGAGTTGCTGCGCGTGACTCTTGAAAAGCATGGACACCGGATAACTATGGCAGAAAATGGGCGTGAAGCGGTCGAGCGCTTTGCACAAGAACGGTTTGATATTATTTTTATGGATATGCAGATGCCGATTCTGGATGGCTACGGCGCCGTTCGGGAAATACGTGACTTTGAGCAGGCTCGGAATATGGTGAGAACTCCGATCGTTGCCATGACTGCGTATGCCATGCAAGGTGATCGGGAAAAGTGTCTGGCTGCAAATATGGATGCGTATCTTTCCAAACCGGTCAGCGCAGCAGATATCGTGGCAACGATCGATCAACTGGTTCCGGAGCGAGCACCACACAACAGCCATGAAAATAAGGAGGTTGACTCCACTCCTGAGTGTCCGAAAGATGAGATCTGTGCGACGACCAACGAAGAAGCGATGCCGGTGTTCGACAGAGCCGAATTGCTAAAGCGTATCGGCGGTCGCGAGGAGATGCTGGGGCGGTTCATCGGAATGTTTGCCAAAAACGTCGCCGGTTTTATGGAACAGCTCCAATCCGCCATTGAGCTTGGTGACGGAGAGCAGATACGCATTCAGGCTCATTCCATCAAGGGTGCAGCCGCCAACATCGCAGCGCATCGCGTACGGGAATCCGCATCTGCCATGGAAACGTTTGGCCGGGAGGGGAAACTTGATGAAGCTGGTGCGCTGTTCCAGCAGCTTAAAAATGACGTTGATGCTTTTCAGCAAATGGCTTCACTGTAGTAGAAAGTTAACAATTACAACTGACGGAGGGTGTTTATGAGGGTAGTTCGACTGTTAGTGGTAGTTGCAGTTTTGATGTTGGCAGCAGGTGCCGTATATGCCAAAGAATCATTTATTATCGGGGTAGCGCCACATACCAGTGCCCGGGTGATTCTTGAGATGTATCAGCCGCTTCGGCTCCACCTGGAAAAAGTTTTGGGGATGCCGGTGGAGATAGCAACCGCACCCGATTTTGACACATTTGCGCGAAGAGGCATCGCCAAGGAGTTTGACCTTGCCGTAACCACCGGACACCAGGCAAGGCTGCTCCAGGCAGATGCTGGGTATATTCCGCTACTTACCTACAAAGCCGATTTTAAAGCGGTGGCCCTCGTTGCTGCGAAAGGGGAGATCCGGAAACCGTCAGACTTGAACAAAAAGGACGTTCTCGGCTTAAGCCCCGCTTCGCTGGTAACCCTGTGGGGGCAGCATTGGCTGATTGATAATAAGGTGAACGCAAATCCGATGAAATACGTCAGTGCCTCAGATAGTGTGGCTCAACTGGTAGCAGTGGGAGATGCCGCAGCCGGGTTTACCTCTTTGGCAAATTACCAGAAGCTGCCCCCTGAACTACGTTCCCAGGTGCGTATTCTGGCTGAAAGCAAATCCATGGCTGGGCGTGTATACGTACTTAACAAACGACACTCCGCCATTCAGAAAAAGATTGATGCAGCTTTGTGGGGTTTTGCGGAAACCGCGGAAGCAAAAAAATATTTTGAGACCAACAAGCTGGAGGGGTACCGCAAACTTCGGCCAAACGAATTGAAGGAAATGGACAGATACGCTGCCGAAGTGAGAAAAGTACTTAACAGTACAGAAAAATGAGGCCGTAATTGTAATGCCGATATCTCTTAGACATACGGTAAGGGGCCGGTTACTGCTGCTGGCCATTGGTATAGAAGTACTGATGCTGACGATTCTGGTGTTAAACAGTTTGCGACTGCAGCATGGCGCCATGACCAATCAGGCTCGCTTACAGGCGGAACAGTTTTATCCGGTGCTTGGAGCAGCCCTGACTGCTCCGCTGGCTCAACGTGATTTTGCCACGGTGCAGGCAGTTATCAATGAAAGCTGTTCTGCAGGCGGAGTTGACTACATCGTTGTTGTTGACCGTTCCGGGAGCAGAATCAGCTCCGTCGGCTGGCCAACTGACAAGCCACTTCCCAAACCCAGCAGGGAACTGCAACTGTTTGAGTCAAAGAAGGAGCCTCACTATGATATGGTGGTGCCGATTGCGATGCAGAATCAGCCACTGGGGACTGTTCATTTCGGGCTGAATCTGTCACAGATTGTTGCTGCCAGACGAACGCTGCTGATTCAGGGGGTCAGTATTGCGGTGGTCGAAATAATCCTCTCCTCTCTCATTTTGCTGCTGATCGGCTACTGGCTGACGCGGAATCTGACGTCGCTGACTCGCGCAAGCCTGGCGGTTGCAGCCGGCAATCTCTCCCCGCCACCGGTACCGGAAGGGAGTGATGATGTGGGGCAGTTGGGCGTTGCATTCAACACAATGTCCCGGGTCATTTCTGAACGTGTTACCGAATTAACCACAGCGAAAGAGGCGGCAGAAGCTGCCAATCGTGCCAAAAGTGAATTTCTCGCTAACATGAGTCACGAGATCCGCACCCCGATGAATGGTATAATCGGCATGACCGATCTTGCCCTTGATACCAACCTGAACCATGTGCAAATCAACTATTTACGCTCGGTCAAAACCTCTGCCGACAATCTCCTCTCGATTATCAACAATGTTCTGGACTTTTCAATAATTGAAGAGGGGCGTTTAAACCTCGATAAGTCAGATTTTCATCTTAGGGGCATGGTTGGACAGACTCTACGGCAATTATCAACACGAGCCATTGAAAAGGGTCTCGAAATTGTGTTCCGTGTTGAGCAAAATGTCCCGGACGCACTGATTGGCGATCCGGTCCGGTTACGGCAGGTATTGATCAATCTTGTCGGCAATGCTGTTAAATTTTCCGTGAAGGGAGAAATCAGCATTGTCATCAGCCTGGTAGAACAGTCGAAGGAAGGTGCACTGGTTCGCTTTGATGTTAGCGACAGTGGCATCGGAATTCTTTTGGAGCAGCAGGAGCGCATTTTTGATGCGTTTGAACAGTTGGATGCTTCAACAACCAAACAGTTTGGCGGCACCGGGCTCGGACTTTCTATCTCGAAGCGACTGGTTGCCTTGATGGGGGGTGCTATCAGCCTTACCAGCACACCTGGACAGGGGAGCTGTTTCAGCTTTACCGCTCTGTTCGGCCTGCAGGATATTTCGTCAATCGTCACTCCAACCGCCGAAAACCTGGCCGGTGTTTCAGCGCTTATCGTCGATGACAACGCATGGGAAAATCACTCCCGCAGTGTCATCCTCGTTGTCGATGACGTTGAGATCAATCGGGAGTTGTTGCGTGTGACGCTCGAAAAGCATGGTCACCGGATAATCATGGCAGAAAACGGGCGAGAAGCGGTCGATCGCTTTACTCAAGAAGGGTTTGATATTATTTTTATGGATATGCAGATGCCGATTCTGGATGGCTACGGCGCCGTCAGGGAAATACGTGACATTGAGCAGACCCGTAATATGGCGAGAACTCCTATCGTTGCCATAACAGCGTATGCCATGCAAGGTGATCGGGAAAAGTGTCTGGCCGCAGGTATGGATGCGTACCTTGCCAAGCCGACCAGCGCTGCAGACATCGTGACTATGGTCAATCAACTGCTTCCGGGGCGAGTACCAGACAACAGCCATGAAAATGAGGTGGTTGAACCGACTCCGGTGTCCACGAAACTTGAGATCTGTTCGGAGACCCACGAAGAATCATTGCCGGTATTTAACAAAGCCGAATTGCTTGAGCGTGTCGGCGGTCGCGAGGAGTTGCTGGGGAAATTCATAGAGATGTTTACCAGAAATGTCTCCAGTTATATTGAGGCTCTTATGTCAGCCGCTGAGCGGGGTGACGGCGAAGAGTTGCGCATTCAGGCACATACCATTAAGGGGGCAGCAGGCAACATTTCCGCCAGACGGCTTAGAGAGACCGCCTTCTCCATAGAGATTAACGCACGTGAGGGGCGGCTTGATGATGCAACAGCACTGATACCGAAGCTGAAGGAAGATATGTTGGCATTTGAGCGTGCAGTAGCGGGGAGTACCACGGATGGGTAATCTTTAGTTCTACTTTGTCACATTACGTCACGTAGTGACCGATTGATGGTAGCCCGGCGTTTTAACGCCGGGATCGATGCAGAACCGTCTTTTCGTCACGTACGTGACGAATGAAATTGTGGCATTTGAATCCGGGTAATGAATTACCCGGCTACCATCAGTCTGTCCCTACGGGACGAAAACGTAATGTGACAAAGTAGAATTAGTCACCACCTAAATATGAACATGCTGCCGCCGATGCGAAAAACTTAGCTATGCAGAGATGCTGAAAGCCCGTTTATCGCTATGACGGCGTATGCCATGAGTGAAGATATGGCGAGGTGTCGCGAGGCCGGAATGGATGACTATATCAGCAAGCCGTTTCAGCCGACCGATATTCTGGCAGCGCTTAAACGTATGGATAGGAGTAAAAAACAGCCATGTTAAGGAGAGTGCCGTGCAAACTGAGGAAGCTTCCGGCTGTCAGGATAGTGATGTGACAGCAGTAGATGACGGTATTAAAATTTTCGACAGTGAGGAACTGCTTAAGCGGCTTGGAGGAAATGTCGCGATGTTGCCCCGCTTCACGGCAATGTTTGAAAAAAACTGTTCCGGGTACCTTGAGGCGTTGCGGCAGGCCATTAAAAGCGGCAACGACGAACAGGTGCGTATTCAAGCCCATTCGATCAAGGGTGCAGCGGCGAATATTGCCGCCCACAAAATGAAAGAGAGCGCTTCAGCACTCGAAGAGATGGCGCGTGATGGTGGCCGGGATGGTGGGGGTGAGCTTTTGATTCAGCTTGAATCAGATTTCAGAGATTTCATTGCCGCTGTTCGCTCATTCAATGAAATCACTCCAGCGTCAGGAGCCTCGCTTCACTAATTGAGCCTGTAATGTTTTAGTAGCGTCTATTTTTGACACAAATCAGACTAATAGGTGTATTGTCGATTACATCGTTTTTAACCCAAGGGGTCAACTGTGGCTAAGATTTTCATAGATATGCGAACTATCCGGCCACCGCCTGCGCTAGTTAACTTTCAAACCCATCCATCCAGACAGACTCTCCCCCTAACAAACTGTTCATTTATCAGTAAAATAGACTGATACCTACCGGTCGGTGCTACGGAATTCCCAGTGCGCCGTTTTTTTGTTTTTCCACAAGGTGAAACTATGACGACTACACAAACAAAACCAGATTTGAATTTGCGCCAACGGGCAGAAGAAAGAGCAAAGAAAGAGCTGTTTTCATCACAAGAACCAATTTCTCACGAAAAAATGCAGCGCATGTTGCATGAACTACTGGTGCACCAGATTGAACTGCAGATGCAGAACGAAGAGCTGCATCTGACTCTGGTTGAGTTGGCTGAAAATAAGGTTCACCTCGAAAAAGTACTCGATGAATATGAAGCCAACCTGAGACTGTTGAAAGAGAGGGAGGCGCACTTTCGCCTTCTTACAGAAAATGTGTCAGATGTTGTCTGGAAAATGGATAGCAACTTTCACGTTACCTATATCAGTCCGGCAGATGAACGCCTGCGAGGTTACAAAGCTGAGGAGGTTGTGGGAGGTCATGTTTTTGATCAAATGACTGAAGAAAGTATTGCGGTTATTTCAGAAAAAACTCGCCAGAGAATAGAAGCTGAACAACGTGGAATTCAAACCAATCAACTGTCTTTCGAGGTTCAACAACGTTGTAAAGATGGTAGCTTGGTTTGGACTGAAATATTATCTACTGCTGAACGAAATGCTGAAGGTGAAATAATTGGATACCACGGAATTAGCAGAAATATTAACGAACGAAAACGAATAGAAGAAGCCGTTAAAATGTCCGAGCGTTTTCTACAATCTACATTAGATGCGTTGTCTGCTCATATTGCTTTATTGGATGATAACGGTGTAATACTGCTCGTTAATAAAGCCTGGCGGAACTTTGCATATCAAAATGGACTGCCAGCGGAGGGCGTTTCAGAAGGTACTAACTATCTTCATATTTGTAATATGTCGTCAGAGGGTAATGCTGTGGAAGCGGAACCATTTATCGAGGGTATAAAAATGGTTCTCACTGGAGAAAAAGATTTCTTCTATATGGAATACCCGTGCCATGCTCCCCATGAGAAAAGATGGTTTGCAGGACGTGTTACACCTTTTCAGGGAGAAGGTGCACGTCGGGTAGTAATTGCCCACGAAAATATTACTGAGAGGAAACTTGCTCAGGAGATGCTTGAGGAGTCACACCGCCAACTTGAAGCTATCAGTATTACCGATGGTTTGACTGGAATAGCGAATCGTCGCCACTTCGACGAAGTTCTTGTTGAAGAAAACGCTCGTCACGCTCGTTCAGGAGCTAAACTGTCGCTGATCATGTTAGATATAGATTTTTTCAAAGCATATAACGATAGTTACGGTCACGTAGAGGGTGATAAATGCATCCAGCGAATTGCCCAAGTGATTGCTGACTGTGCAAATCGTCCTGCCGATTTGGTTGCCCGTTATGGCGGTGAGGAGTTTGTATGTATTCTTCCTGAAACTGATAGCATTGGAGCAGTTGTTATTGCTGAGAAAATCAGGAAAGGTATCTCGGCCCTCAAAATACCACATATTGGGTCGATAAATGCCGACCACGTCACTGCAAGCCTCGGGGTAGTGACTACCCATTGTGATGCGGATAAATCCGTATCTGAAATCATAGTTATGGCAGATAATCTTCTTTACGAGGCTAAGAATTCTGGTCGCGACAGTGTTCAGTTTAGTGATTTGAGTAATGCTGTTTTGGCATCAAGCAAATGCATCGGCGGAAATCTAGTTCAGCTTACATGGAAAGAATCTTTCTATAGTGGCAATCACCTGATTGACCAACAACACGAGTCTCTACTGCTGACATCCAACGAACTACTGGAAGCCATTCTTCGATCACAACCGCATGAAGAAAAAGCATCATTATTGGCTCGTTTACTGAATGAGGTCTCTCAGCACTTTCACGATGAAGAATTTATTTTGAAAACAATTGCATTCCCTGGAATTGTTGAACACCGTGCTGAGCACTCCAAATTACTCGAAAAAGGTCTTGAACTTTCTGGGCGATTTAATAATTGCGACCTTTCATTGGGCGATGTGTTCCAATTTATTGCACTTGATGTGGTCATGGGGCATATTATCGGAACCGACATGGAATATTTTTCGTTCACTGTAGATTGTCCAGATGCAACTACTGCAATTACAGACGTTAAACTTGAAAAAGCATCTGGGACTATTTTAATAGCCGAAAGTTCAGCACTGAGCACTGCAATTCCTAAAAGTGGAGAACTTTCGCCGGAGCTTTCAACCTAGAAAAAGCATTTGAAACACGGAGAAACGGAGAACACGGAGTAAAATCTGAGAGTTATAGACTTAAACATTGCTTTTAAGATTCACCCAAAAGGAATAGGTTTTTCTTGTTTTAAGCCGTTGATTTCTCTGTGTTCTCCGTTTCTCCGTGTTATTTAACTGCCGTTTTTAGGTTCAATCATCTGAACACGGCAATACCACTCCTTACCATCTATTTCCATATACCTTTTTAACCATTTCCGGCACATACCATCATACCTTCATTTCATCAGGGATATTTAAGATTTTCCTACTGTAAGCTCATAATCCTTATGTTTTTTTGTTCCCTACCGAGGACGTTTACAGTAGTATCCTTTTTGGCTAGCACCTCATAAGTCAGAACCGGTGTAGAAAATCTCTCATAAGCATATCTACCAATTTCTGTGGTGCGTATAACTTCTCGTCTGGGGGTTTGATGGTGCAAAATAGAGGTTTTATAGAAGATTCCACTACCAAAATCGACTTCATGACCCGTAAACAGGCCGAGCTCGTTTACGGCGGTACGTATTTAAGCCAGATGGCTTCGATTATTATTGGTACGTTATTCGCTAGCGTCATTTTTTTTTGGACCAGCCGAAACGATGTCTGGATATGGCTTGTTATTCAGATCAGCATGTCCGTTGGCCGAATTATCCTTTTCAGATTTTACCGAAGTCATGCTTGCAACGATACAACCACTTACAATTGGCTCAATTTTCATTTTTTTGCCGTCATGTTATCCGGAATTGTCTGGGCAAGCGGATCAATCATATATTTCAAGCAAGATGATCCTGTTGTCTGCTTTTTTATCGCGATGATAATCGCCGGAGTTGTGTCCGGAGCGCTTCCTAATCTGGCACCGCATTTCCCGTCATTTTGTGTTTTTGCTGCGCCGATGCTGCTTGTTTTTGCTGTTCGCAATCTTGTCGCCGGCAAGGTTGAGTTTTACGTTTTGGCCGCTTTAACAATACTTTTTGCTGGTGTATTGATATCAAGCGCCAGATTTTTCAACCGTATTTTATTGGACACATTTCGACTCAACATCGAAAAAGATTCGCTTGTCGAGAATCTCAAGCTGGAACGGACTGCCGCCGAAACTGCCAATAATGCCAAGAGTGACTTTCTCGCTGCGATGAGTCACGAAATTCGCACTCCATTGAACGGAGTCCTCGGAATGATTGGAGTTCTGGAAGGAACGCCGCTTTCCGATCAGCAACGGGGATATGTAAAAACTATCCATCTGTCTGCTAATGCTCTCCTTTCGTTGATCAGCAATATACTGGACTTTTCAAGCATCGAGGCGAAAAAAGTTGTTGTCACAAGACTCCCTTTTGATCCTTCTGCAGTTTGCCGTGAGGTTGCAGAGCTTTTCGATTTTACCGTAAAATCAAAAGGTCTGAGTTTACTGTTGCACATCGACAGCAAATTTGCCGGAAACTTCATAGGTGATGCAAACAGGATTCGCCAGATTCTGATCAATCTGGTCGGTAATGCCGTTAAATTTACTGAAAAAGGAACCATCGAACTTAAGCTGCAGGTACAAGATGAAAATGAAGACGGCGTGTTATTTCATTTTAGTGTATGTGACACTGGTGTGGGGATACCGGCTGATAAGATGCCGCTTTTGTTCAACAAATTTTCCCAGATCAGTGAATCTCTGAAACACCGTGCACAAGGAAGTGGTCTTGGTCTTGCCATTTGTAAAGGGCTTGTTACCATTTTGGGTGGGGAGATCGGCGTTGACAGTAATATCAGCAAAGGATCTTGCTTTTGGTTCAAAATACGGCTTGCCGGCTCAAACCAATCCGAAATAACTTCTCCCGCAACTTGTGTAGAGATGGTTCCGCCGGTTGAAAGTGGTATTCTGGATGGGCTTCACGTTTTAGTAGCCGATGATGTTGAGCTGAATCGTATGATAATGGTAATAAACCTTGAAAAGGAGGGGTGCCGGGTTGACGTTGCAGAGAATGGAGTTGAAGCTGCTGAAATGGCTATGAAGTCAAACTATGATATTATTCTGATGGACTGTATTATGCCGCAAATGGACGGTTACGAAGCTACGGTCAAAATTCGTGAGCTTGAATTGGCTTCGAATCGCCATGTGCCAATAATCGCACTTACTGCTAATGCCATTGTCGGAGAACGAGAAAAATGTATTGTGGCCGGCATGGATGATTTTTTGACCAAACCGTTCAATATTGAAGAGGTGTTGGCAGCTATCCGGCGTTGGTCAAAGCGGTGAGGATATTTCAAAATTCAAAGCCAAAATTGGGCTGGCTTATTCAAAATTAACTGGTTCGTCAGAAAAATCACCTTGCGAAACAGCCGCAACGTATTTTTTGACGTATATTTCTTCTGACATAATTTGATTAAAAGGAAGATGTTTTAGAAATATTAGTGTCACAACATCCTCGGCGTCATTTCTGGCTTTCTTCACAGTCAAGTGAACAACATTCTTATTCATAAAATGAATATCGACGTCAAAAGGACATTGAGGCATCTTATCGTGGTTTGGATTCCTCAGCTTTACGGCACTTACGGAAACATCCAGAACAGCATATTTTAAATCAGCTATGTCTATAACAGAATAATAGCCGAATCTGTATCCATATCTAAAAATAGACCTTTTATCATTCTTTGAATACATAGCAGCATTCCTCAATTTTGTTTTTCGAGATATTTGGGGGATAAAAATTTGTTTTTCAGCGAGGATACGATACCACCAACAAAGAACCGCTGTCAACGCTATTTCAGGGATTATTATCTAGAGCAAAACACAATTCTAGAAATTTTCGACCCGCCGCAAAACCCGAATCCCAGATTAGTACTGCGTCTGCGATGATGAGGATTATCCGGATCATGCGGTTCTCCTTTTTTCTCTGTTTGGGACTGAGCAAAAAAGTCCCTACGGCTGGATGCCAAGGGGCTTGAGGATGATGCGAAATTTTTTATGCAAATCGCATAAATCGGTGTAGAATGCACCTGAATTTTGCCTCAGAAGGGGTCGCAAGTGGCAACAATATTTCGGACAGAAATGATATGCACCGCTGTAAGCTATTCTTCTGATTGATGCCATTATAAAACGGTGTCGCGGATTTTTTCGTGCGCCGTTTTTTGTTTGCAACTGCTATGAACTGGAGGTCTTATGAATTTCTCACCGGGTAAAATCATTGCATTTGCTGATGGTTCCATCACGCGAAAGCTTTATCTGCATACGGCTATCGTTGCCTTCTTTCTCCTCATTGTTATTTCCATAACCATCTGGGCAGGTGACACTCTCACCATGATCACCGCTATTTCCCGTTTTGAGCGAACACATACGGTTTCACGGGTTGAAGCTATGGTTGCTCTCCATAATTATCATGACACCAAAATGCCTGAGGAGCTTAATTCTTTCCAGTCAAAAATGGCTATTACCCAATCCTACAACAAGGTTTTCAGCCAATTGCTCGATATGCGAAAAGACACACCAGATGTTGAATTTGTAAGGATTCTGGAAACCACCTTCAGCGAAACTGATCACAAAACGGCTGAGATTATCGTTAACAGGATAAAGGTGCTGTATTGGCATCCGATTTTGAAAGTACTGGTTGCTAATGCGGCAGCGGCAAATTTGGAGGGAGAAAAAATAAAGGTTCAGGCCGCCCAATTTATTGCGGCGAGCAATGAAGCCGAACGCGCGGCCATTTTATCAAACATTGATAAAATCGGAAAAGAATTCACCTCCCTCGAGATAGGTTTTTCAAAGAGCTGTAGTGATCTCTCCAACCAAATATCCTTATATGTCAATTTTATCACCATTGCCCTGCTGTTTATTTCAGTCGGATTCACTGGTCTTCTGACTTATATGATTGCGAGAACAGTTGTCCAGCAGGCGAAAAAGTACACATCAGAACTGGAAAAGGAGATCCAGGTTCGCAAGCTGACGGAACAGACACTGATAGAGAATAATTTACTGTTGAAAAGCGTCCAGGCAAAACTTCAGTATAAGAATGAAGAATTGCAGGTGAATGACGAAGAGCTTCGCAGCCAGAATGATCAACTCCAGTCAACTGAAGAGATGCTGCGGGTGCAGATCAATGAATATGAAGCCAGCCAGACACTGTTGCAAGAGAGCCGGAAACTGTACCGCAATCTTGTAGAGGGAACACAGGATCTCATTACCAGGGTTGACACGGAAGGCCGCCTGAAATTCCTGAACAGGACTGCGCTGAAAATCTATGGATTGCCACCTGATGAGTGCATTGGCCGGATGGCTTTTGATTTTATACATCCTGATGATCGAGAGTCAACCATTGCAGCTTTTAACGCCTGGATACAGAGCAATGAAGATATCTTCACGCATGAAAACCGGCAGATTGGAATCAGTGGTTCAGGCCATCATCACATGGCGTGGACTATCCGTGCCGATCGAGACGAAAATGGCACTGTCATAGGATTTGCCAGTACAGCAAGAGACATCACCGACAGCAAGCATAATCAGGAAGATAAAGACAAACTCGAAGCCCAACTACTGCAGGCCCAGAAGATGGAATCGGTCGGTCGCCTTGCGGGTGGGGTTGCCCATGACTTCAACAACATGCTGACTGTTATACTCGGCCATACACAACTGGCTCTTATGAAATCGGAATTGCCTGATGCTCTCAGGAAGAATCTTGAGGAAATTCGTTTAGCGGCTGAGCGCTCGGCTGATCTTACCAAACAGTTACTGGCTTTTGCCCGCAAGCAGACAATAGCCCCCAAGGTGCTGGATCTGAATGAGACCGTATCAGGAATGCTCAAGATGCTGCAGCGGCTTATCGGAGAGGACATCAACCTCAACTGGCATCCGGCTCCGAATCTCTGGAATGTTGAGCTGGATCCGTCCCAGATCGACCAGATTCTGGCCAACCTCTGCGTCAACGCCAGAGACTCGATAAAAGATGGTGGAAAAATAACCATTGAGACAGGAAGTATCGTCCTCGATGAGGAGTACTGCGCGCAGAATACCGGTTTCGTGGTCGGCGAGTACGTGCGGCTTACAGTAAGCGATAATGGCTGTGGTATGGACAAGACAACGCAGGCACAAATTTTCGAGCCGTTCTTCACGACCAAAGGACTCGGCGAAGGGACAGGTCTTGGGCTGGCGACCGTGTACGGCATCGTCAAGCAGAATAAGGGTTTTATCAATCTTTATAGTGAACCTGGGCTGGGAACGACTTTCACAATCTACCTTCCAAGATATGTGGGCAAAGCTGAACAAGCAAAAACGATAGAGACGATTGAACCCTCAAGGCGTGGTTGTGAAACAATACTTCTGGTTGAAGACGAACATTCCATCCTGAATATTACCACGATGATTCTCACAAATCAGGGCTACACCGTCATTGCCGCGAACTCTCCAGGCGAGGCGATCCATCTTGCCAGTGAACGCGCTGGCGGTATCGACCTGCTCATGACCGACGTAGTTATGCCGGAGATGAATGGTCGAGATTTGGCTAAAAAGCTGCAATCCCTCAATCCAGAGCTCAAATGCCTGTACATGTCAGGATATACCGCCAACATTATCGCTCATCACGGGGTACTTGATGCAGGCTTGCATTTCATCCAGAAGCCGTTCAACTTGAATGTATTGACTGATAAACTGCGTGAGGTGCTGGATAGTTAATGCTTTTTTGACAGGCTCTTAAACTGGATTCCATTCTCCCGTAATAATGGAGGTTCCTGTGTCTCAACTATATGCAGCTCCTATTATCAGTATAAGAATTCATTTCAGAACCATTTTCTTTTTGACAGCGGTGGTGTTAACTACCATTCTTTCCGTTAACCTCTCCAATGCTGTTGATTTACCTGCTAAAGCAGGTGCCGGGCAGCACCTGAAAACAATAATCGTCAATAACTACCATCCTTACACCTTTCTCAATGACAGCGGAAAGCCGGACGGGTTCAGTGTCGAAATAGCCAGGGCTGTATCAAAGGTGATGGATCTTGAACTTGATATAAGAGCAGACAAATGGGATGTGGCAATGAAGGAACCGGAAACAGGCAGCATTGACCTGCTTCCGATGATGGCATAGGAAGTGACAATATTGCCGCTATAATCAGCAAACCTTACAACCCCGATCAGTTGCGAGATGTGCTGAAGATGGTTCTGGAACGACAAATGAGTAAGGGATCATGCTTATGACAAAATCAGATATAGAGACCGATCAGGTAAAACCTCATATACTGGTTGTTGATGATGAAGCGGGACTCCGTCAATCGTTAGCGGAATATTTTCAGCTCACTGGTTTTGCTGTAAACACCGCCGACAATGCTTCAGACGCCTACACTCTACTACTGCAGGAACCGCATGACGCGATTGTAACCGATGTGAAAATGCCCGGAGAGGATGGCATCTCGTTACTTGGTCGCGTTCGCCAGAAATGGCCTGAAATTCCGGTTATTATTATGACCGGCCACGCCCAACTGGAGATGGCGATTGAGGCGTTAAAAATTGGCGCCTTCGATTTTGTGCAGAAGCCGTTTAGATTCGATTACATGGTCAAGATTGTGGAACGGGCAGTAGACTATGCCAGGCTCCAACGAATAGAGAAAAATTACCACACCGAGTTGGAACACACTGTTGCCCAACGGACAGAGGAACTGAATGCCCTGAGGAAGCACTACTTCGACCTGTATGACCAGGCACCGATCGGATATCTGACCATTACCGGCAATGGGCTGATCCGGGAGGCCAATCTTGCCATCGCCAACATGCTGCATCTGTCTCGGAGCATGCTCGTCAATCAGCCGTTAAGTCGTTTCATCTTTCATGAAGACCAGGAGCTCTATCTCAAACAGGCTAAGCGGCGCTTCGCAACAAGCGGTTCTCATGTCTGGAATATGCGCATGGTGCGGTCTGACGGTTCCCTGCGCTGGGTTGATCTACAGGCTGCGCCGTCACACAACGGCGAATATCTTTTCACCTTTAATGACATAACTCTGCGCAAACAAGAGGATAGGCTCAAAGGACAGTTTTCGGCAATCATTGAGTCATCCACGGATGCTATCATAAGCAAATCTCTGGACGGGATTATCACAACTTGGAATCCTGCTGCCGAAAAAATGTTTGGCTACACTGCAGATGAAATGTTGGGGCAGCCGATGACGCTGCTCATGACGTCGGAGTATGCCGATGAAGAACTTCAGATTCTCGACAAAATTAAGCGTGGTGAACACGTTGAGCGCTTTGAAACATTACGCAAAAGGAAAAACGGAGAGTTATTTCCCATCTCGGTTACCATCTCCCCAATCAAAGATAAATCCGGAGCCATCATCGGTGCATCAAAAATAGCGAGTGACATCACAAGGCGCAAGAAGGCCGATGAGGAACTGCTAAAAAGAGAGGCTGAATATCATGCAATTGTCGAAGATCAGAGCGAGTTGATTTGTAGATATATGCCAGACGGCAGGCTTTCTTTTGTCAATGGGGCTTATGCCAGGTATTACGGCAAAAACCAGGAAGAATTGGTCAACAATAA
>CAIMXI010000068.1 GCA_903845365.1 uncultured Geobacteraceae bacterium
CGAATCTGTTGACGAACTGCCTCCACAGCCAAGGAATGTAAGAGTTCCAAGCGCAGTGAGTAGCAGCAATGTTGATTTCTTTTTTGACATGATAATCTCCTTTTGTAGTTTTATGATTGTGACGATAACAGGCAAATGTATGTGAATTGTGTAGTAAATGTATTTTTTGAAGGGTTAGTAAAAAAAGATTTGTCAGTTGGCTCTGGACGTGATGTTTTCCAATAAAAAGTTGGAATACAAAAAAATAAAGCTTGCGAAGCCACTTTTAAAAAGGCTTCACAAGCTTTTTTATAATCAGGGGGATTGAGCGCTTTTCTATTTTCCTTCTGGCAGAAGATTAGCCAACAGCTCCCGCTGATCTGGCGTCAACAGTGCATTGACTTTGTTGAGAGTTTTGGTATGTGACACAATCAATTCCACTTCAATCTGACTCTGGGCAACGGCAAGTGCCCGCAGAGCTGTTTCGTCAAAAACGGTCGCATCTGCTAACTGCTTCAACTTCTCTCTGCTTTCGTGCATCTTGTCGATATGCAGCCTGACCTGTTCCCGCTCGGCATCAAGGAGCGCCTTAATCTGAGTTTTCTGGGTATCTGTCAGTTTAAGAATTTTTGCCATCCGTGCCTCAAAATTCTCAGCACCTCTTTCAATCCCCGGAGGTGGACCTCCAAAACCGGGCATCGGTCCGCGCTCCGCCAAAACTGCACTTGTACTTACGCCAATCATTGCTGCCACCATTGCTACCGTAATCACCAGTTTCCTTCTCATAATACTTACCTCTCTTTCGTGTAGTTCACATCGCATGGATGTGTGTTGTTCTTGATTGTAGTGATAACAAGTAAATGTGTTGGAATTGTGTAGTAAATGTATTTTTTGGGGTCACGGATAAGGAAATGTGAATTTTGCGTATTTTCTCACGGGAAGGTTGTGGTAAAAATTGATTCAAGCATTTTGTAACAACGAGGTGGGACAATGAAACTGAACATCACCGGCAAACTATTTTTAGCGATATTTCTGGCGGCAAGCCTGGCAGTTGTAAGCTCTGCCCTGATTATGCAGTGGAACCTCAACAGGGGTTTTTTGCGACTCATCAATGATATGGAAAAGAGCGGTATCTCTCGCCTGGCCGCCAGGCTGGAAAAAGAATATCAGCCGGAAGCAGGGTGGGACTCGATCCTCCGTGATCCGATGACGTGGCGGCAGATAGTTGATGCGTCTTTCCCGGAAATAAAACCGCCACCACCTGATGGGATGCACCCACCTGACAGGCCAGAAAACAACGCTTCACTACCACCCGATGTTCTTCCGCCGCATCTTGCTCACCAGTTCGGTAGACGCCTGTTTTTGTTGGACGCGAACAAAGCCAGGCTGATCGGATCAGATACTGTGCCAGCGGATACCGAGGTCACACCGCTGCATCATCAAGACACCGTTATCGGTTACCTGGGGCTCCGCCCCCGGACAACGTTTGACAGCCTGTTGCATAAAGGGTTTTTGCACGAGCAGAGATATGCCTTTGTTATTATTGCCACCGTTGTCCTGTTATTATCAGCCGGGCTGGCGCTGCTTCTAGCAACCCGTTTGGTGAGACCGCTTAAAAATATTACCGAGGCGACTCATGTGCTGGCGCATGGCGATTATTCCGTCCGCGTACCGGTCGAATCAAGTGATGAGCTGGGTCGATTGGCAACCGACTTTAATGCGCTGGCTCTGGCAATGGAACATAACGAGGGGACAAGGCGGCGCTGGGTTGCGGATATTTCTCACGAACTGCGGACGCCGCTCACCTTTTTGCGGAGCCAGGTTGAGGCAATACTGGATGGAGTGCGTCAGCCGTCCACCGAATCAATCAAGGCTGTTCACCATGAAATCATGCGTTTTACTAGACTGGTAGATGATCTCTATCAGTTATCCATGTCTGATGTCGGTGCACAGACCTATCGCAAGAATGAAGTGCCTGTATCCGAGGTTATTCAGCAAGCAGTATCCATAATCAGCCCGGAATTTTCGGCAAATAATATATCAGTGCAGTATGAAACAGCAGATAACTGCATTGTCTTCGGTGATGAGGAGCGTTTGCGGCAACTGTTCGACAACCTGCTCGACAACTCGTTGAAATATACCGATCCCGGCGGGGAATTGAGCATCAAGGTAATGAAAGATGGTGGTAGCGTGATGATCGACGTTCAGGATTCAGCCCCCGGTGTGGCGGAAGCGGTGTTGGAAAAGCTCTTCGAGCGCCTCTATCGAGTGGAATCTTCTCGCAGCAGGGCAACGGGAGGCGCCGGACTTGGTCTGGCAATCTGCCGCAACATCGTCGAAGCACATGAAGGAACCATAACGGCAAAACCATCACCGCTCGGCGGGGTCTGGATACAGGTTGGGCTGCCATGTTACGGGAGCGTCTGATGAATGAAATGATATTGATAGTCGAGGATGAAGCCGCCACCGCAGAGATTCTGG
This sequence comes from uncultured Geobacteraceae bacterium, assembly GCA_903845365.1. Lineage (GTDB taxonomy): Bacteria > Desulfobacterota > Desulfuromonadia > Geobacterales > Pseudopelobacteraceae > JACRCG01. Next base: position 2,461 of record CAIMXI010000068.1, read on the forward strand.
CGGATTATCTCCGCCTGGAGAGCTATACAACACATCTGATGGCAGACGGCCTGCCGGTTGTCAACTGGGTTCGTGAACATAAACCGGCCTTAATACTGCTCGACCTGATGTTGCCTGGGAAAAGCGGGCTGGACATTTGCAAAGAGATTCGATCCTTCTCATCTGTGCCGATCATTATGACCACGGCGCGAATCGAGGAAATTGACCGATTGCTTGGACTGGAACTGGGAGCGGATGACTACATATGTAAACCGTACAGTCCCCGGGAAGTGGTCGCGCGAGTTAAGACGGTTCTGCGAAGGGTCGGCAATGTCTCGGCTCCGCTGGAGGCAGGACTTCAGCTTGATGAATCATGCTACCGCGCCACTCTGAACGGACACGATCTGCAACTGACAGCAGCGGAATTCAGGTTACTCAATTACTTGTCTGCTCACCCAGGGCGGGTCTACAACCGCCAGCAGCTTCTGAATAATATCTACACGGATGAACGCGCTCTGAATGACCGTGCTATTGACAATTATATAAAGAATCTGCGTAAGAAGATTTCTGCTTTAGGTTACGCTGAGGAGTTGATTCACTCTGTTTATGGGGTTGGGTATAAGTACGAGGGGGCAAGGTTAACGGGCTAAACTAGAAAAACCTTTTGATAAATCAGGACGTCTTCCTATCCAGACTCCGATACTGAATCGCCTCGGCAATATGCTGCTCATGGATGGTAGTGCTGCCGTCAAGATCTGCAATGGTTCGGACAACTTTGAGAATTCGGGTATAGGTACGAGCGGAGAAACCGAGCCGGTCGGTGACCAGTTCCAGCATGCGGTTGCCGGAGGCGTCGAGCTCGCAGTATTTTCCCCCTGCTCTTCAATTGAGAACCTAGTAGGAACATTTCCTCTACTTGATCAGTGCTGCAGGCTGCGCAACTCCTGAAGCAGCTCAGGGTGATGATCCAGCAGATGTAGCAGCATAACGGTTGAGCGGGCAGGTCTGGTTATGCCTCGCTCATATTCGGAAAAAGCATTGGCACCACCACCAAACAGCTCGGCAGCCTGACGCTGGGTCAACTTCAATCGCTTGCGAATTGCATGCAGTTCGGCAGCTTGCATTGACCGTCTCTGCTGCTGAAGCTCGGTAACCTGCTCAAAAAAACTCCGGGCTGATTCCGGCGAATCAAACTCAAGCTCATCGCAAGCCGCACAAAACCAACCTGCAACATCAGGTATGGTTAAGGCGATTCCTTCAAAATCGCGAGTAACATCCCGACGGCCATAGACCATGCCGGAGGTTCCACAACTTGAACAACATCTTTTGTCTGTTTGTGCC
>CAIMXI010000069.1 GCA_903845365.1 uncultured Geobacteraceae bacterium
CTGAAATTGGAGATTGATTTTTTTCATGTTGTATCCTCCTGTTTTTTAATATCAGAAGAATATCACACGAGTAAGACAGAATAAGTCATTTACTAATCAAGCGGCGAATTAGAACTAATCAGGAGGATGAATGCGATGTCCAGCTCCCGCCGTGCCTCCTCCAGCACGAGATGCTCTTCTATACTGTCGCTCTTTTTTAGCAGATCATGAATGAGCCCTTGGTACCGTCCCAGAGACTCTACATATCCCTTGAGCGTGACAAGATTGCTGGCGATAAACGCCATCGGATTGTTTATCTCATGGGCTACCCCGGCGGCAAGCTGACCGATGGATGACATCTTGTCCTGATGCAGCAGCAGGATATCCTTTTCCCTGTTCTTGCTGACTTCTTCAGCAATCCGGTTCTCTAACTGGTCGTTAAAATTCTGAAGCTGCTTTTGATTCTCACTCAGCACCGCTTCGATCTGTTTGCGCTCGGTGATATCTTCCATGGCCAACAGAATAATGTGCGAGCCGATTTTTTCCCGGAAAATCTGCCGCGCATTGAGAAGAATTATCTTGTGGCCGATACCGGGGAACTCATGCTCGACTTCATAGCCATTGATCACTGTTTGCAGCGGGAGGATTTCTTCAACAAGTACCCGCAGCTTGGGAATGTCCCACTGTCGGTTGCCAAGGTCGTAGATAAAATTGCCGATGGTTTCATCAGGGGTAACTTTGAAGGTGTTGTAAAAACTGCTGTTGGCGGTAAGAATTTTCAGGTACGAATTCATTACCACCAGTGGTTCGCGTACGGTTTCGACGATGTTTTCGGCATATTCGCGGGCATCTTGAATTTCAACTTCCAACTGCTTGCGCTCGGTGATGTCTTCCATTGCCAGCAGGATAATGCGTGAGCCGATGTCCTCCCGGAAAATCTGCCGGGCATTAAGCAAAATGGTCTTGCGCCCGATATCGGGAAAATCATGCTCTACTTCATACCCGTTTAACACGGTTTCCTGAGGCAGAATTTCTTCCAGAAGTACCCGCAGCTTGGGAATGTCCCATTGCCGATTACCGAGGTCATAAATGAAATGCCCGATAGTATCCTCGGACGATACTTTGAAGGCATCATAGAAGTTGTGGTTGGCCGTGAGAATTTTCAGCTCGGAAGTCAGTACTACCATGGGCTCCCGCACGGTTTCCACTATGTTCTCGGCGTATTCCAGGGCATTCTGGATTTTAATTTCCAGGTGCTTGCGCTCGGTAATATCTTCCATGGCCAGCAGGATAATGTGAGAGCCGATACTTTCCCTGAAAATTTCCCGGCCGTTGAGAAGAATGGTTTTACATCCGATACCGGGAAAGTCATGCTCAACTTCATACCCGTTAAACACAGTTTCATTGGGAAGGATCTCCTCAAATAGTACCCGCAGCGCAGGAATGTCCCATTGCCGGTTGCCAACGTCGTAGATGAAATTGCCGATGGTATCTTCGGGCGTCACTTTGAATGTGTCATAAAAACTATGGTTAGCGGTCAGTATCTTCAAATCTGAATTCAGCACCACCAGCGGTTCACGAACGGTTTCAACGATGTTTTCAGCATATTCCAGCGCACCCTGGATCTCTTTTTTCAATTTTTCGCCAGTTGTGCCATCAACAACGGAAGAAAGAATATTCATATTGCCGTTTTTTTCCGAGCCCACCATGACACTCTGAAGTTGTCCAAATATTTCTGTGCCGTCAGACCCTGAAAGCCTGATGTCACATTTATGCATCCCTTCTCTCCGCACGACACTTTCAAAGTGAAGCGCAATAACCTCCTTACCCTCTTCATTTGCGACAAAACTGCTAAAGGGTCTCCCTACCAGCAGTTGCCGCTCTATTCCGAGCAGCCGCCCTCCGCTCAGATTTGCTTCCCGTATTACCCCTTGAGTGTCAAAGACAAAATATGCAACCGGCGCAAAATCAAAAAGCTCGGCGTATATATTGCGCGATGCCACAATCTCGTCATGGGCTTGATGCATCGTTTTCTTTTCAAGCAGGTGGCGGGCACACGCAAGCAGTGTTGCTGTAAACTTATCCGGTTCAAGCGGCTTGACGACATAATCGAACGCTCCAAGCGGGATGGAACGCTTCAGGTAATCAATCTGCTCAAAGGCAGACATGACTAATACTGGAACATACGTGTTATTATCAAGGTCGCGGATTTTCTGTATCATGGTAAGGCCGTCCATGATCGGCATCTGGATGTCGGTTATGACTATATCCGGGTTGTGCTCCCGATAGGCATTCAGCCCTTCTGCACCGTTTTTTGCGGTAATCAGCATCCCGACGAGACGTGACAGAAATTCACTGCCCATTTCTCGGGTGTTATTTTCATCTTCAACATACAACAGGGTGAGGCTTTTCAGATATTCCTGATCCGGTGAGAGACTATTCATGCCATTTCAACCCGGTTCAGGATTGCCTCTCCCCCATCCATCCACTGTTTTATCTGTTCAGGCAGTTCACGGGTGTTGATCGGCTTGGAGAGGTATCCGTCGAATCCGGCCTCCAGAAATTTTTCCCGGTCGCCTTGCATGGCAAAAGAGGTCAGTGCGATAATCTTCAGGCATGCGGTTGCAGGGTCACCCTTCAGAATGCTGCCGGCGGTCAGGCCGTCCATTCCAGGCATCTGGATATCCATCAGGATCAGATCTGGCATCAGCTTTCTGGCCTGATCCACACCATCCTGACCGTCAATGGCTTCTGAAACCTCATAATCATGAAAAGTCAATATGTCACTGAACAGTCTACGGTTGTTTGCGTTATCTTCAACTATTAGTATTTTGCGCGGCATAGTGATTGCCTCCTCTGGTAGTTTGTCATATTCCGAGTGTAATCGGATAATTGTGCCGTTTCTGCTGCAGGGGGGGGCCACAGCACCCTATTGTCGCAGCGGAATAATAAAGCTGAACCTGCTCCCGACGCCTATCTCACTTTCCAGCCAGATCCTGCCGCC
>CAIMXI010000070.1 GCA_903845365.1 uncultured Geobacteraceae bacterium
GTTTCGCGATATTAAAGGAGAATAGGCCGCTTTACAGACAAATTGTCCCAGACAGGTTTGGGGAAAGTTTCAACGGGCACTCGGGAGGTACGCAGGACAAACTGGCTTGGCCTTCATGGCAGAGCTAAGGACGTTACACCTTGCTCCTGATACAATGTACCATGAAATTAAACGCAGCACTGAAAGAAGATATATTCTTCGATAAATTTTTCAATATCCCCCTCCCGCTTGCCTCCATCACCTGAGGGGACATTGCTTGTTTATTCATTATTGATAATGTTCCTGCCAAATGTTACACTCCAACCATGCCACGCCTATCGAGAATTGACATTACAAGTATCCTGCAACAATGAGGCAATTTTGAATTTTGGATTACGGATTTTTTGCTTTGTTGAAAACCTGTTTTAGCCTCTGGATTACTACGATTACTCTGGATTTTAAGGTCAAATTTTTTGATCCTGGGCAATCCTGGAGCGAAACCATTTTTTAGCCACAGATGTACACAGATGTTCACAAATGAAGGGATGAACCGCCTCGTAGACAACTGTACCCTTGAATGTTACTCTTCTCCAAACAGATGCCAGAGGAGGCGTTATGCCTACAATCAGTATGTTTTATGGAATTGTTGTCTATATGTATCTCATGGACAATAATCGTCATCATTTGCCACATATCCATACACGCTATCAAGGGAAAAAGGCTTCCATTGCCATTGAATCTGGTGATTTGCTTGATGGTGAGATACCAAGGGGCAAGCTTAAACTGGTTCAGGCATGGATTGAAATTCATAGAGAAAATTTGATGGCTGACTGGGATCTGTCAATAAATAATGAATTGCCTTTGAAAGTGCCACCCCTTCAATAAAGGAGATTTGCTTATGTTACTTGATGTTGTGCATGTTGAACCTTTACCAGAATATAAACTTTCCCTTGAATTTGAAAATCAGGAAAAACGTGTTTTCGATGTTACACCATATCTGGAGATGGGCGTTTTTCGCCAGCTGAAAGACAAGAACATTTTTTCCCGTGCTTTTATTGATGGTGGAACAGTAATGTGGCCAGGTGAAATCGACATTGCTCCAGAAACCCTGTACGACCGGTCAATTCCTCTATCAAACTGAGAGCACAAGTAGGTACCTATGGGTAGAGTAGAGAACATGCACCTTAGGGGACGTTGTTTGTTTATTCATTATTGACAATGTTCTGCCAAATTTTACGTTCCTACCATGCCACGCCTATCGAGTATTGACATTACAGGTATCATGCGACAGAAAGGGGAACAGTTACTCGGATAATCAGCGCACGGGAAGCAACAAAAAAGAAACTATTGGGGTCAGGCTTGACTTTCTGCCATTCTACGGAGATAGGCGATAAAAGTCAGGTTGTAGGTCAGAATGGAAGCCGCCGTTTACGATGGAGTAAGGGCTGCGGGAAACGGCTGCTTGGTACAAGAAGCAATTTTGAATTTTGGGTTTTGAGTTTTGGGTTAAAATCGAAAAACAATTAAAACCATAAGAAACGGTTTTGAGTTTTGGGTTTTGAGTTTTGGGTTGGGAAGACGGTAGAAGGCATTAGAAGGTGATTTGGAATTAATGCAGCACCTGTTGCAGTATGTATTTGACTCCATATTATTTTGAGGGCATACTTTGACCAGATGGAAAGTCATTTTTGAAGATGAGTTTGATGCTGAGTTTCAAGTCATGCCGGAAGGATTACAGGATGAAATTCTTGCCCATGCGCTTCTTCTCAAAAATTATGGACCAAACTTGGGGCGACCGACTGTTGACGCGCTGAACGGGTCGAAACATAGCAACATGAAGGAGCTTCGTCTTAACTGGAAGAATGGCGTTTGGCGCGTCGCATTTGCTTTTGACCCGAAAAGGCGCGCTGTTTTGCTTGCTGCTGTAGATAAATCCGGTGCCGATCAAAAACGTGTTTACAAAAAACTAATTGCTGTTGCTGACAAACGATATGACTGCTACTTGCTTGATTTGTTTTCGAGCAAGAAAGGGAGGTAGCTATGGCCAGAAATCTTGATGATATATTGGATGCGTTGCCAACAGAGAGACGTGCTGTTGTTGAGCATCGTGCTGCAGAGTTGGCTACTCTGAAAGATTTGCGTCAAGCGATGCAGAAGACGCAAGTAGATTTAGCTGCTGCGCTGCATATTGGGCAAGATAGTGTTTCCCGTCTTGAAAAGCGGAGTGACATGCTGCTTTCAACACTGCGTGGCTACATTGAGGCTATGGGAGGAAAACTTGAGATCCTGGCGTGTTTTCCAAATCGTCCGCCAGTTGCAATTGAACACCTCTCTGATTCGTGTAAGTAATTCGTTTGCCTTAAGTCGGCAGGAGCTTGGGTGGGTGCCACCTTTTACTATGGAGGAGGGGTTGAGGGAAACGGGGAGATGGTTTAAAGGCAAATGCTTGTCCACGAACAGCAGTAGAGTAGGAAGCAGGCCACTACAACCGTAGGCTTGGCTTGTCTGTTTAAGAACAAACAGAAATATTTTATGTTCGTTGTGTTCGTGTACTTTCGTGAATTCGCCTAGAGGCGCCTACTTTTGGTAGTGGACAGATGGGTGGCGGTCGTGCAAGAAGCAATTTTGAATTTCGGATTTTTGGTCGTTAAAACTTGTAGACAATCCAATCTTGATATAGATATCATAACTGATGTATATATTATACACCACATCGGAGGTTTATATGCCAACACTCAAAAGGACCCAAATGTATTTTCCTGAAGACATGCTTGCCGAATTGAAGCTTTTTGCGGGTGCCAAGAAGGAAAGTATTTCTGAAGTAGTCCGAGAAGCGGTCTCGTCTTTTTTGAAACAGAAGAATGCGCAGGCCAAAAACTGGACGTCTGATCCAATATGGGACATGGTGGGTACGGCCAATTCAGAGGTTTCCGACGGTGCACTGAACCATGATTATTATCTCTATGGCAAATCGAAATGAAAATATTTGTTGATACAGGTGCTTGGCTTGCGCTTCATGACAAACAAGATCAATTTCATGGGCAAGCAATTGAAGCAAGGGCACGTATAGAAAAAGAAAAAATTGAGCTGGTAACCTCTGATTTTATCTTTGACGAGAGTTTGACCTTTATTCGGTACCGTGCTTCTCACGATGCTGCTGTTCTTTTTGGCTCATCACTTCTTCATAGTTCCATAGTTTCAATGGTTTCAGTTGACAGAGATTTGCTGCAGATGGCGTTTGAACTTTTCCGAAAATATAAAGACCAGGATTTCAGTCTGACAGATTGTACCAGCTTTGTTTTGATGAAACGTTTGAAATTGACTACATGTTTTACTTTTGATTCTCATTTTTCTCAGATGGGTTTTAGAATATTTTAAATTATGATTAACTGGGTTTTTGACGGTGGATAGTTCAAAGATTCGGCAGGAACTTGGGTGGGTGCCACCATTTACGATGGAGGAGGGGTTGAGGGAAACGGCTGATTGGTACAAGAAGCAATTTTGAATTTTGGATTTTGAATTTTGAGTTGAAAATCAAACTACAATCAAACTTTTTACCATGAGGTCGAGATTTTTTTTGAATTTGTTGCGGTAAACAACGGTAAGCATCAGATTCCCAGCTTTGCAAAAAGCTCATCGGTGTCTTTGCATGAGGTATAAAGCACTCTACCCGCTTCCGCTTCCCGAAGGTCACGCTTTGTCTCTTCATTCAGTTCCAAGTTGCTGCAGAAACAGTTATCCCCGGTTTTACGATGGTCGCTTACCATCTTGACCAAGAACGCGGAAATTGTGTCCTTGGCTGTCATGCCGTGTTGCCTCATGATTTCCATGGCAGCAGATTTCAAGCTTGGGTCAATATTGTGAATAGTCAGGCTCGCCATTTTGCACCTCATTGATTTTATTAGTCGCGCCAATGTAGCGTATTGCTCTGTGTCTTTCAAGGGTTATTGGTGGGAGTCTCCTTTTACGATGGAGGAGGGGTTGATGGAAACGGCGGGGTGGTTTAAGAATCGGTTGTGAGTTTTGGGTTTTGAGTTTTGAGTTGGTGAAGCATGAAAGACAATCTCAGGGAAAAATGGGACAGATTTATTGACCGATGAGCCGCTGAGATCGTGCTTGACTCTGCTTTTTTTGTGCTTGTAAAGATGTTGCGATACGATGCAATGTGATGCATAATGCATCGAAATTGTTGTGGAGGTGATGTATGGCAGAAAAAAGAGCTTTAAGTGTTCGGTTGGGAAGCGAAGAGAGAGACGCCTTGAAAATGATTTGCGAACATGAGGGACGGACTGAACAATGGTTTTTAGCGCAAAGTGCAAAGGAAAAAATTCAGCGAATGAAGCGTCAAATACTGGCAGAGGAGCGTTGCCGAAACGCATTAATGACTTATCTCGAAAATGGCGAAGTAATCTCATCAGAGAACGACGACATGCGAATTAATGCACTCATGAATAAGCTTGGAATTGAGGTTTAGCATGTCGAAGGACACCAGGGTTGTAGTGACAACTGTGGCGGCAGAAGAATTTGATGCCCTTGCCGTGCGGTTTGCAGGCAGGTCAGCAAATCTCGCGAGATCCCTTGTCCTGGGCTATAGAGAACTTAAAAGAAGGATATCAAAAAACAGTGAAATTGGCCAAATATACGAGGAATATACTGAAAAGTTCGGGGTGGAATTTCATGTAACTCGTATTCTTGTAGGGGGCGATTCTGTCAGAGTTTTTTATCTGCGAGAGTCAGACAGGTGCACAATCTTCTGGTTTTGGAATACGTTCCACCCTGAAGATGAGCTGGCTCTTAGGGATTCGCTGGAGCCTTTTGTTAGAGTAGAGTAGGGTATTTCTTTCAAGATATGGTCTGTTCCAGTTTCTGAGCACGCGCCGCATGGTCTCAAATACTCATTCGCTTACATCGTAAATGGAATCAGAGTTATCGGTTACGACAATGAACGTGGCAAAGGCGACCATCGGCACATCAACGGTTTGGAATACCAGTACAAATTTTCGACACCAGCACAACTTATGACAGACTTCGAGATCGATGTTGTCTCCTGCCACAATGAGGCAATTTTGGATTTTGAATGTTGAATTTTGGATTAAAATCTGGTCTTTGGCTATATATCGACTTGGATATTCAGGTAGCGAGGTTGGGAAGTTTTTGAATTTGAAATCATCGGGTGTAAGCATTGCTTCACGAAGGGGCGAGAAGATATTGAGGGATGAAAAAATCATTTTTGAATTTTGAACACTACGCATGAAAATCTGCGCAATAATTCAAAGGTCTCAATAAGAGAACAAATCTGTGCCATAGTTTTGAATTCGTTTGACTCCGGGGGGCTGTCGCAGTATAACAATACTAATTTGAACACCTATCTCAATTAATGGTATAAATAAGTTGCTTAATATGAATACACCACTGCCCCTACCATTGCCAGTCGAAAGAGCCATCAAGAAGCTTGGGGCGGACTTGTCATTGGCGCGACGCCGCCGCAACATGACCCAGGCCATGCTGGCTGAGCGCATCGGCACGTCCGTAATGACTGTACGCAGGATGGAGGATGGTCATCCCGGTACTGCCCTGCAGTACCTGGCGCGGACCTTACAAGTGTTTGGGGAGTTGGACAAGCTGGGTGCCCTGCTGGATTCTGCTCAAGACACAGTGGGACTCATGCTGATGGATGAGCGGCTGCCGGTGAGGGTGCGCAAGCCCAAGCAAGGCAAAGGGGCATTTTGATGGCAATCAGTAAAAGCACATTTTTTACTCAGAAAACTCAGCTCAACGTTTGCATCGGCAAAGAAGGTATGCATGTTGGAGAACTCGCCTACGTCAAAGACGGTGCCCGCGAGTACTCGGTTTTTGCCTACGGCCAGGAGTGGTTGCGTCATCCGTCCCGGTTCGTGGTTTCGCCTGACTTGGTTCTCGCGCCAGGGCACCAGGTGCGTAAACCACCAACCAAAGATGACTCTCGATTCTTCCTGGCGCTTGCCGACACAGAGCCCGATGCATGGGGCCGGCGAGTTATTGCTCGTGACACGCCAAAGAGCGCAAAAAGGATCCCACACTCAAGGCGTTGACAGAGTTAGACTACTTGTGCGCCGTGGACGATTTTAGTCGTATCGGTGCATTACGTTTGTGTGACGATAAGGGAGATTTCTTGCGTACGGTTGAGCAAGGCATGCGTGCTACTGCGCCTCTGCTGGAGCTTGAGCAAATGTTTGCGGCCAGTCGTGCCGTGGAGCGCAGTCAGGAGTCCGAGCAGGATCTGCGTTACCTCATGGGAAAAGGAACCTCACTGGGCGGGATGCGCCCCAAGTGCACGGTCTTGAATGATGACGGAACACTCGCCTTAGGTAAGTTTCCAAGTATGAACGATGAGCGCAGCGTTACCCGCGGCGAAGTTCTTGCTTTGCGTCTTGCCCGTCAGGCTGGCATCGAGACGGCGAATGCTCGTATTGTGATAGTAAAAGGCACCCCAATAGCTGTTATCAGTCGATTTGACCGCACAATAGACCATGGCAGGATTGCTTATCTGTCTGCGGCCGCGCTGTTGCAGGCAAGCCGCAATGAAGAGCACTCCTACACAGAGGTAGTCGACGCCATGAGAACGGCGTGTTTTGAGGCGAAAGCGGACGCCCAACAACTGTGGCGACGACTGGTGTTCAACCATCTCATTACCAACGTCGATGACCATCTGCATAACCTGGGCTTTCTGTACGTGGGCAATGGGCTGTGGCGACTGGCTCCCGCCTTCGACCTCAACCCTTTCCCAGACAAGGACCGTGAATCAAAAACCTGGCTCAGCGAGGATACCGGCTCCATCACGTCTGTCGAGACCTTGCTTGAAAAGGCTGCCTACTTTCACTTGGCAAAGGCTGAAGCCCTTGCTGTTTTGGCCGATGTCCATGATGTCGTCACCGACTGGCGCTCTTTAGCGATGAGCACCGAAGTGGGGCTAAGCGCTTCTGAAGTTGAGGGATTTGCGCCTGCATTCGAGCATTCCGAGATGGACAGGGCGAAAGTAATGCTTTCAGTTAATTTGAGGTAATCAATCTTGAGAACAGTTATGAAGGTAATTTTGAATGTTGAATTTTGAAATATTGGAGATTCCGTTGAAGAAAGTCCTTGTCATCGGTGCAACTGGATCGGATGGCAGTTTTGGGTTTTGAATTTTGAATTTTAAATATATTGAGGGCGGTTTATGAACCGATTTCTTGTTACCGGTGCAACCGGATTTGTAGACCATTTTGTTTGCAACAAGCTTTTGGCTGATGGCCAGTGCGTCAGAGGAACTCTACTTGAATCGGAGTCGCCGTCATAACTTGTCGAGGGTGTTGAACCAGTTTTAATCGAACCACTTCGCGCGGATACCCAGTGGCAGCATGCACTCTCAGGTATACACACTGTCATTCATCTGGCCGCCCGTGTAACCCTTTATCTTGGGAATAGCCTTACCATCGTACGCAATCCAAAAGATGAGTTGAAAACCGGAACCTTCCACGCCATGCTAAAACAGCTTGGTATCACGCTTGAAGACATCATGGAGGCATAATAATGGTACGCATGGTATACGCTGTACAACTTACGCCCGACACCATAGACGGCGGTTTTACTGTAACCTGTCGCGACTTTCCGGAAGCCATAACTCAGGGAGAAACAGCAACTCAAGCAGTTCTTGAA
>CAIMXI010000071.1 GCA_903845365.1 uncultured Geobacteraceae bacterium
CGGTCGTATGGATGCAACACCTTCACTGGCTCGCCATGCGATACTTGCTTGAAATTGGTTGGAGAACAACATCAGTGATTGTCAACAAATAAAAACTTGAACATCGAGTGTAAGCATACATATTTTGGGCAGTTGAGGCAGCTTTTTCTACCAACGAAGGAATAGTAAGTCTTATACGTAGATAAATATATGCTTAACCGGCTGAAAAATGACGAAATCAGGCGGCCTCTTTTAACTCCAACTCATAGAGAATAATCGGCTTTTCTTTGTTATATATTACATCTTCACTGATTACAACTTCCTGCACATTTGGTTGAGACGGTACTTCGAACATAATATCCAGCATCGAGTTTTCCAGAATAGCCCGTAGACCGCGTGCCCCTGTGTTGCGTTTCAGAGCTTCTTTCGCTATTGCTACCAATGACCCGTCAGTAAAACGTAAGCGTACCTTTTCAAGATCAAAAAGTTTTTGATACTGTTTCACCAGTGAATTTCTGGGCTCTTTTAAAATTTGTACCAACGCCTCTTCATCCAACTCGGTTAGAGTTGCCAGCATTGGGAGTCGACCGACAAACTCCGGAATATACCCATATTTAAGAAGGTCTTCCGGGGTGAGGCTTTTCAGGAGTTCGCCCAGTTTTTTCTCTTCCCGCTTCTTAATGTCTGCTCCGAATCCGAGCGTTTTTTTGCCGATCCTCTGTTGAATTACCGCTTCCAGGCCCGCAAAAGCGCCACCACAAATGAAGAGGATGTTTGTGGTATCAACTTTCATAAACTCAGATTGGGGATGTTTTCTGCCCCCTTTTGGCGGAATGCTGGCAATCGTCCCTTCAATTATCTTTAGAAGCGCCTGCTGAACCCCCTCACCTGATACATCCCGGGTGATTGAAGGAGAATCGGACTTACGGGCAATTTTATCTATTTCATCTATGTAGATGATGCCTTTCTGTGCTCGTTCCACATCATAGTCAGCTGCCTGGAGAAGGGAGAGGATAATGTTCTCAACATCTTCCCCAACATACCCTGCTTCGGTCAGGTTCGTTGCATCGGCCATTGCAAACGGCACTTTGAGAATTCTGGCCAATGTTTGCGCAAGCAGCGTTTTGCCGGAACCGGTCGGACCAAGCAGCAGAATATTGCTTTTCTGCATTTCGACATCACCCTGCTTACCACCAGATTCAATTCGTTTATAGTGGTTATAAACAGCAACAGAGAGAACTTTCTTGGCCAGATCCTGACCAATAACATATTCATCAAGGATGTCTTTTATCTCTCTTGGTTTGGGAAGTTTTTTGAGATCCGGTCCTGTTGCCTCTTCAAGCTTCATTTCCTCGGAAATGATATCATTGCAAAGCTCAATGCATTCATCGCAAATAAAAACGGTCGGTCCGGCAATAAGTTTTTTTACGAGATCCTGGTCTTTTCCGCAGAATGAGCAGGATAAATGTTCCTGAGTGGTATCACGGCGACTCATGGTGTCTCTCCAGTTAGTGGCTTGCGCGTGAAGATAGTATCAATCAAGCCATACTCTTTTGCGTCTTCGGCAGACATAAAAAAATCCCGGTCAGTATCGGCTTCAACTTTTTCCTTTTGTTGGCCTGACAGCTCCGCAAGGATTCCATTTAGCTCATCTTTCATACGCAGGATTTCCTTGGCGTGAATGCTGATGTCGGTCGCCTGCCCTTGAAAGCCGCCCAGCGGCTGGTGAATCATGATTCGCGAATGGGTGAGGCTGAAGCGCTTCCCCTTCTCGCCGGACGCCAATAAGATTGCCCCCATTGAAGCCGCCTGTCCGACACAGATGGTTGATACGGGTGCCTTGATGTAGCGCATCGTGTCAAATATTGCCATGCCGGCGGTGACGACACCCCCGGGTGAGTTAATGTACAGATGAATATCTTTATCCGGATCCTCGGCCTCCAGGAAGAGGAGCTGCGCGATGATGAGATTGGCTACGGTATCGTCAATTGTTCCGCCGAGAAAAATAATCCGCTCTTTAAGCAGACGTGAATAAATATCGTAGGCTCGCTCGCCCCTGCCGCTCTGTTCCACAACCATTGGGATATACATTTATGTTCTCCTTAGGCCGCTTTGAGCTGCTCTGCGTCAACTTCTGTGACAACAGCATTGTCGATGAGAA
>CAIMXI010000072.1 GCA_903845365.1 uncultured Geobacteraceae bacterium
GATCCTGACTGCCGGAGCCGGTCAAACCTTGTCGGTTTCTTTTGCGCCGTCAGACACTGTCAACTATTTTACTACCCCGATAACAAAAACAGTCAGTATCACCGTCACTGCTGCCAGCCAGACTATCAGCTTCGGGACCGCCCCCAAACTTACCTACGGAGGTGGAACCGGCAGCGCCAGCGCAACCGGCGGAGCCTCAGGCAACACAGTCACCTTCAGCTCCCTGTCAACCGATGTCTGCACGATCAGCGGCAGCGAAGTAACACCGTTAAAGGCCGGTATCTGCACCATCACCGCCAACCAGGTCGGTAACAGCAACTATAGTGCTGCAAACCAGGCGACCCAGACCATCACGATCAGCAAGGCCACCCCTGTCATCACCTGGGCGAACCCTGCGGACATAACCTACGGCACCGCACTTTCATCCACGCAGCTGAACGCCAGCTCAAATAGCGTAGCCGGTACCTTTACCTATACCCCACCAATCGGCACCGTTTTAAGTGCTGGAAGTAACCAACAACTCTCCGTCACCTTTACCACGAGCGACAGTGCCAACTACAACACCCCAGGAGCGACAACAACGACAATCAACGTTTCAGCCAAAGCTTTAACCATAACCGCCAACAACAGCAGCCGTTCTTACGGAGTCGCCAATCCAACGACACCTGGTTTCACCGCTCCCGCACTTGTTGGTAGTGACACCATCGGCAGCGTCAGCTACACTTATGCAGCCACCGCAACAGCAACCGCCGCAGTAGGGAGCAGCCACTCTATTACGCCGAACAGCGCTCAATTCACCTCGGGCACGGCCAGTAACTACAACATCACCTATACAGCCGGAGCACTGACCATTGCCGGTGGTGCCAGTCAGAGCATCACCTTCAGCCCACTGACAACCGCGACTTACGGCGACCCGGCAATAACCCTATCCGCCACTTCAACGTCTGGTTTGCCGGTAACATTTACTCTGGTCAGCGGCCCTGCCACCCTTAGCGGCAGCACCCTTACCATCACCGGTCCCGGCACCATAACGGTATGGGCTACCCAAGGGGGTGACAGCACCTACGCCGCCGCCAGTTATGTTCAGAAGACGATCACTGTTGTCAACGCCAGCTACACCGTCACCGGTAGCACAAGCGGCAACGGCAACATTCAGTGCGTAACGCCGGTGATCAGCGGTAATACCACTTCCTGCACCCTGACTCCTGATACCGGATACAGAATCTCTGCAGTAAGTGGTTGCGAAACTGGCAGTCTGATCGGCACTACCTACACCACCGGGACAATCACCGCCAGTTGCACTGTAACAGCCAGTTTTGCCGTGCAAAAGGCAGGCGACTGCGATGCCAACGGCACAGTAACCATCGCCGAAGTCCAGAGTGCTATCAACATGTTCCTGGGGTTGAAGACGGTGGAAGCCTGCGTGGATATTGACAACGGCAACAGCGTCTCTATCGCGGAAGTGCAGAAGGTAATCAACAGTTTTCTAGGCTTGTAACCTCAAGAATACATAAGAAGTCCTCTCAAGTCCCCTCGGCATCCAGCCCTGGGGCTTTTTTTGCCCATAAACAACCACAAAAACCCATCACACACAGAAAAAAAGAATCACCATGATCTGGATCACCAACCTCTTTCAACACAGCGAGATTACGGCGTCGCTAACAACGCCTCGGACACCAAAACGGAACCTCAAATTACACTGAGGGAATACGGATCTTCCATTCGATTATTGTTGTGCGTCAGCGCTGGAAAATTCGCGCCGTTCTTGACTTTCCCGCCAGCTTTTGGCACTATGCCGCTCCATGAATAAACTTACCAGGCTCATTCACATTGGTACTGTACCGGTAGGGGGCGATTCACCCTGTTCGGTGCAGTCGATGTGCAGTACCGATACCCGTGACGTTCTGGCGACAATTGACCAGATAAATGGCCTCGCAGATGTCGGATGCGAAATAGTCCGCTGTGCTGTGCCTGATTCTGATGCCGCCTCCGCATTGGCTCAGATTAAAAAAATGAGCCCCATTCCAGTTGTCGCCGATATCCATTTTGATTATAGGCTGGCGCTTCAGGTGCTTGATGGTGGGATAGATGGTCTGCGCCTCAATCCGGGCAATATCGGCGAGAAGTGGAAGGTGGCCGAAATTGTTGCATCTGCCGCCGAACGCAAAGTGCCGGTCAGGATCGGTGTTAACGCCGGTTCGCTTGAGAAAGAGCTGCTCCGGCGCTATGGGCATCCGTCAGCCGAAGCCATGGTGGAATCGGCACTCGGACATATTCGTATTCTTGAAGATTTAAATTATCAGGAAATCAAAGTATCCCTGAAGGCGTCTGATGTCATGAAGACGGTAGCTGCATATCGACTGTTTTCCGAGCAGTCTGATTATCCGCTGCATATCGGCATTACCGAGGCGGGCACACTTTTTTCCGGAACCATAAAATCCTCGGTCGGTCTTGGTATTCTTTTAGCGGACGGAATCGGCGATACGATGCGTGTTTCATTAACTGGTGATCCGAAAGATGAGGTGCGTGTTGGCTATGACATACTGAAGGCGCTAGGCTTACGCCAGCGCGGAGTGAACTTTGTCTCCTGTCCCACCTGCGGACGCTGCCAGATTGACCTGATCCGGGTTGCAGAAGAGGTTGAAAAGCGGCTGCAAGGGGTGGATAAACAGATTACTGTCGCCGTCATGGGGTGTGCGGTAAATGGCCCAGGAGAAGCACGTGAAGCGGATTTCGGTATCGCTGGTGGTAAAGGGGAGGGTATTTTGTTCCGTCATGGTGAAATAGTTTGCAAGGTGCCTGAAGGGGAGTTGGCTGACGCGCTGATCGAGGAAATTGAAAAAATTAACATACACTAGTCTGGAGAAACGTAATGCTCTATTCCCGCTATTTTATTCCTACGATCAAGGAAACACCGTCTGACGCCGAAGTTGTTTCTCACCAGCTCATGCTGAGAGCCGGGATGATCCGCAAGCTTGCGTCAGGTATCTACAACTACCTGCCACTCGGTTTGCGCTCGATACGCAAGTTCGAAAACATCGTCCGTGAAGAGATGAACAGGGCCGACGCCATCGAGATGCTGATGCCGAGTGTCCAGCCTGCTGAATTGTGGCAGGAGTCGGGGCGCTGGGCGTTTTACGGCAAGGAGTTGTTGCGCTTCAAAGATCGTAAAGATGCCGATTTTTGCATGGGACCGACTCACGAAGAGGTTATTACCGACATGGTGCGGCGTGAGATTAAGAGTTACCGGCAGATGCCGCTTAATTTTTATCAGATCCAGACAAAATTTCGAGACGAAATCCGCCCTCGCTTCGGTTTAATGCGGGGTCGCGAGTTCATTATGAAGGATGCTTACTCATTCGATGTAGACAGCGATGCCGCCGATCTTTCGTATCAGAAGATGTACAACGCATATATGCGCATATTTGAGCGATGCGGCCTTAATTTCAGGGCGGTTGAAGCTGACACCGGCAGTATCGGCGGTTCATCTTCGCACGAATTCATGGTGCTGGCAGATTCCGGCGAAGATGCCATCGTTTCCTGTGATGTATGCCGTTATGCCGCGAATGTTGAAAAAGCTGAATCTCCTCTGTTTACTATTACATCCACTGCAGCCATGGAACCTTTGCAGAAGATATTGACACCGGAGATGAAAACAATTTCCGATGTCGCCGCATTTTTAAATGTTGCCTCTGATACGACCATAAAAACTCTCGTCTACGCCTCCGAAGCCGGTGGTCTGGTGATGGCTCTCTTGCGTGGTGATCATGAACTTAACGAGCTCAAACTAAAGAATCATCTCGGTTGGGATGACATCCAGATGGCCTCTGAAGAGCAAATATTTGCCGTTACCGGCTCTCCCATCGGCTTCCTCGGACCTATCGGATTAAAGCGTGAGATCCCGGTCATTGCTGACAGGGTTGTTCAGGGGATGAAAAATGCTGTAGTCGGAGCCAATGAGAAGGATCAGCATTTTATAAATGTCAATTGCGACCGGGATTTTGCGGTTCCCGCCTTTGTTGACATCCGAACCGTGGCAGTTGGCGATGCATGTCCTCGCTGCGCATCAGGAAAGCTTGAGATGTGGCGGGGCATTGAAGTCGGACATGTATTCAAGCTCGGCACAAAATATTCGAAAGCGCTTAATGCAACCTATCTTGATGCAAACGGCAGAGAACAGATTATTTTTATGGGGTGCTACGGTATCGGTATCGGGCGTACTGTTGCGGCGGCAATCGAGCAGAATCACGACGAAAACGGTATCATATTCCCGATTCCCATAGCTCCGTTTCACTGCTCCGTAGTCGCAGTCAATACCAAGGATTCTGGAGTTATGGCCGCTGCCGAAGAGATTTATTTCGCTCTTGAAAAACTTGGGATAGAGGTGCTTTTTGATGATCGTGACGAGCGTCCGGGGGTAAAATTCAAAGATAATGACCTGATTGGTATACCGATCCGTATTGTTGTCGGCAGCAAAGGACTGGCTGAAGGTAAAGTTGAGGTAAAGATCCGCTCAACCGGAGAAATTCTGTTGCTTCCACTGGATAAAGTTGTGTCTACCGTTGCGCAGCATGTAGATGCCGCATTGGCACATCAGGAATAGCGGTCGGCACGGTTCTTTTTTACAATTCATCTGTAAAGCCGCTCACTGGCAGTGATGCTGATGAGCGGTTTTTTTTTCTGAATATTTTGCACTAACGGTATATACTGTAGGAAATAACCCGCTCAAAAGAAGGAAACAAATGACAACAAGAGAATTAACTGCCGGAGATATCATCGAATCACGCTGTACAAAATGTCGCGAAATACTGAATCACCGAATCGTTGCAATGGTGGATGGAGTTGTTAAGCGGGTAGAATGCAACACCTGTAACGGTGTACATAACTATCACGCACCGCCTGTTGCAAAAGAGCCGAAAACCCCCAAAATAGCCGCCGTAAGCAAACCCCGCTCACCTAGAGTAGTTCCCCGTGTCTCCAAAAAAGATCCGGTTGAGACGGAACGCGAAGAGTGGGCATCACTCCAGCCGACGTTTGATCCGGAAAAAGCGCTTCCATATGACATGAACGGCAGGTTTCTGGCCAAACGTCTGGTTCTTCACCCGATGTTCGGACTTGGCGTCGTCAAAACGGTTACTGTGCCAAATAAAATGCAGGTACTCTTCAAAGAGGGTATCAAGCTGCTTCGTTGCAACTACCTTTGATTGATTAAATTTAGCCTTGATTTATGGGGCTGTTTGCATTACTAAACAGCTTGTGTTTACATATATCTATTCTGCGTCTGTGCCGCATCAATCTACTTTGAGAGGAGAGTACCGATGACTGTCAAACCGTTTGTTTATCAGGATCCGTTTCCGCTTACGAAAGATGAAACCAGGTATCGCAAAATTGAAGGTTCAGAAAAGTATGTACTCGTTGAAAAGTTTGCCGACACGGATGTGGTGAGAGTCTGCCCTGAGGCACTGGCTATTCTTGCCAATGAAGCGATGAGAGATGTATCCTTTCTGCTCCGACCGGCTCACAATGAGCAGGTGGCTGCCATCCTGAGCGATCCTGAAGCGTCGATGAACGACAAGGGTGTCGCACTGGCATTTCTGCGTAATGCCGAAATCTCTGCTGAGTTCGCTCTGCCGGTCTGCCAGGATACCGGCACTGCGACCGTTGCAGCGAAAAAAGGGCAGCAGATCTGGACCGGTGTTAAGGATGAACAGTGGCTTTCAAAAGGGATCTACAAGACCTATACCGAAGAAAATCTCCGCTATTCCCAGACCGTAGCACTCGATATGTATGAAGAAATCAATACCGGCACTAATCTTCCAGCGCAGATAGACATACTTGCAACTGAAGGTGATTATTACAAATTTGTTTTTATTGCCAAAGGGGGCGGTTCTGCCAACAAAACCATGCTCTATCAGGAGACAAAAGCGCTTCTGACACCGGACAAACTGTTCAAGTTCCTCGTTGAAAAGATGAAATATCTTGGTACGGCCGCATGTCCTCCGTATCACATCGCTTTTGTCATAGGTGGTACTTCAGCAGACGCCTGCATGAAAACGGTCAAACTGGCAACCGCAAAAGAGCTTGACGGACTGCCCACAAGTGGAAATGAGCATGGCCAGGCTTTCCGTGATGTCGAACTTGAGACCAGACTTCTGGAAGCTGCTCATAAGCTTGGTATCGGTGCCCAGTTTGGCGGAAAATATTTTGCCCATGATGTGCGGGTAATTCGTCTGCCTCGCCATGGAGCCTCCTGCCCGGTGGGGATGGCTGTCTCCTGCTCGGCAGATCGCAACATAAAAGCTAAAATAACCAGAGACGGCCTGTTTGTTGAGGAGATGGACCGCAATCCGGGTCGACTGATCCCGGCGCAATATCGTGGTAAACATGAGCATGGTGTCAAGATCGATCTGAACAAGCCGATGAAAGAAATTCTGGCTGAATTGACTAAACATCCTGTCTCTACGCCACTGCTCCTTTCCGGCACCATCGTTGTCGGCCGTGACATCGCCCATGCCAAATTCAAGGAAATCATGGATAGCGGCAAACCTCTTCCCGAATATCTCCTTAATCATCCAATCTATTATGCCGGTCCGGCCAAGACACCGCCAGGCAAAGCGTCTGGATCTTTTGGTCCGACTACTGCCGGAAGGATGGATTCATATGTTGATGAACTGCAGTCAAAAGGTGGCTCATTGATCATGATCGCCAAAGGGAACCGCAGCCAGCAGGTAACGGATGCCTGCAAGAAATTCGGCGGCTTCTACCTGGGTTCAATCGGTGGTCCGGCTGCGGTTCTGGCCGAAGAGAATATCAAAAAAGTTGAATGCATAGATTTTCCGGAGTTGGGTATGGAAGCGGTCTGGAAAATTGAAGTGGAGAACTTTCCGGCATTTATACTGGTTGATGATAAAGGGACGGACTTTTTTAAGCAGCTCGGCTTGTAGAAAGCTTTATGAAAGTAGTAACTGATTTTATTACCAGAAGAGAGGGGAGTTCCGCTCGAGATATCGGCGTACTTGCTGTTATTTTCTTCACGGCTTTTTTTCAATTTCTCGGTCATTTTCCGCTCATCGGAACCGATGAAGCGCGCTATATGGAGATCCCAAGGGAGATGATCGAACGGGGCGACTATATTACTCCGACGCTTAACTACGTAAAATATTTTGAAAAGCCTCCTCTCCACTACTGGTTCAACGCTGTTGCAATTAATATATTTGGCGAAACAGAATTCGCCGGCCGTTTTTTCGGGGCTCTCTGGGGAGTCCTCGGAATATTCCTGATTTATCACATAGGGCGCAAGCTCTTCGGGCGGCGTGAAGCGATTCTTTCGGCGCTCATCCTTGGTACCTCGATAGGCATCATCGTTCAGTCACGGGTCAACATAACCGACACGACCCTGACGATCTGCATGACCGCCTGCCTTGGCTGTTTCCTTCTGGCTGTTCAGGAAAACGAGCAGAACAAAGGGCGCTACTACTATCTGTTCTATTTTTTCTCCGCCCTTGCCGTCCTCGCCAAGGGCTTGATCGGTATTGTTCTCCCCGGTGGCGTCATCATCTGTTTCATTCTGATTACCAGAAGGTGGCGTCTACTCAGGGAAATGAGACTCGTCACCGGCATCATGCTCTTTCTCCTCGTCTCAGCCCCCTGGTTTATCATTGTTTCAATCAGAAACCCGGAATTCGCCCGGTTCTTTTTTATTCATGAACATTTTGAACGCTTTCTCACCAAGGTGCATGGTCGTTATCAGCCACCCTGGTACTATATCCCGATCCTGATCGGCGCAATGCTCCCATGGTCTTTCTTTATTCCTACTGCAATTGCCCGTACCTGGCAGGAACGGAAGCAGACGGGTGCCGACAACAGATTGTTCCTGTTTCTCTGGGCGGTTGTCATCGTTGTCTTTTTTTCAATATCCGACTCAAAGCTTATTCCCTATATTCTCCCGGTTTACCCGGCAGTTGCTCTCCTTCTTGGTGTCACATTTTCAGCAGCCTTTGATCGCGGTTTTCCCTCTCTGAAAATTTCGGCGCTGCTTCTCTCGGCGGTAACTATTGTCCTCGGCGCAGGCTGCATAGCCTACCCAAATCTGGCGAGCGATCCGAAAATAACTGCAGGTGGGGGAATAATAATGGGTGGGCTTTTGTTCTCTCTCGGCTTAATTGCTTTGCTCAATACGACCAGGAGCAGAACTGTACCGCTCTTTGCCGGGTTGGCAATAATGGCTCTTCTGGTTGGCATATTTGCCCCGCCGACCATATATGCCAGAATGGCAAAGGATAGGTCTGCCCGTGAACTGGCGCTGCTGGTGAAGGAAAAAGCTGATAAAAATGCGATAGTCGCTGTTTTTGATTACGAACAGGGGTTGCCGTTTTATGCCCGCCGACGGGTTGTCGTTGTGGGGGGGCGCAACGAGCTGGAATTCGGTAGTCGTCAGGGTGATCAATCCGCCTGGTTCATTGAGCGGGAGAAATATGACCAACTCTGGGCTGGACCGGCTCAGGTTTTTACACTCATAAATTTGAATGAACTAGGCAAATTTGAAAAACTCTGCAACCCGCCACTGGTCCTTCTCGGTAAAAGTGGCCGCAAGGCACTTATTACCAACCGGTGATCCGCTGAATATTTTGACGTTGGCAGTGCAAATAACCAGAAATTATTTTGGAGGATGTAATGCGTAGTGAGTTTCTCCCGTTTTCAACTCCCACGATTGATGAAGCAGAGATCAATGAGGTGGTTGATTGCCTCCGCTCCGGCTGGATTACAACCGGTCCAAAGGTCAAGCGTTTCGAGGAGGCATTCGCTGCGTATGTGGGCGCCCCCTTTGCCGTTCCGCTCAGTTCGGCGACCGCCGGATTGCATCTGGCCCTGCTGGCGCTGAAAATAGGGGAGGGGGACGAAATCATTACCACGCCAATGACCTTTGCCTCTACCGTCAGCATGATTGTGCTCTGCGGAGGCAGACCGGTCTTTGTCGATATTGAGTCCGGCACCCTGAACATCGATGCAACTAAGATTCGAGAGAAGATAACTCCCAGAACCAGAGCCATCATCCCTGTTCATTTTGCTGGCCAATCGTGCGACATGGACCCGATATTTTCACTTGCAACTGAGTTCGGCCTGACCGTTATCGAGGATGCGGCTCACGCTGCCGGCAGTGAATATAAAGGACAACGGATCGGTTCACTGGACAGCATCTCCATCTTCTCTTTCCACCCCAACAAAAACATTACCACCGGCGAAGGGGGGATGGTCTGCACCCGCGACGAGACGCTGGCCGAAGAGGTTTCGCTACTCAAATTTCACGGTATGAACCGCGAAGCGTGGAAGCGCTTTGCCGCAAGCGGCACTCCCAACTACGACATTGTGCTACCCGGTTTCAAGTACAACATGATGGATATTCAGGCAGCGCTTGGTATTCATCAGTTGCCGAAACTGGATGATTTTATCACCAAGCGTACGGAAATTGCTGAATTCTATTCCCATGCGCTTGCCGACATTCCGGAACTGGCTCTGCCTGTCTGCGCCCCTTTTGCACAGCGGCATGCGTGGCATCTCTACACACCGCTTGTGAAAGTCGAGAAGCTGACCATTGATCGCGATCAGTTTATGACGGCTTTAAAACAGGAAAATATCGGCACCGGCCTCCACTATAAGGCTGTGCATCACCACGCCTGGTACAGAGAGAACCTGCCACAGCCTGAAGGTTCTCTTCCCAATGCAGATTACGCCTCGGACCGGATCCTGTCACTGCCGCTTTTTCCGAAAATGACCCTGGACGATGCAAATGATGTTGTTGAGGCTCTAAAGACGGTCATCACAAGGTGCAGGAGATGATTCCGTACCTCTCAATTGTCATTCCGGTTTATAACGAGGAGCCAAATATCCAGCGCCTGTTCGATCGCCTCTACAAGGTAATGGGAGAGATCGGCAAACCGTTCGAAATCATTTTTACCGATGACGGCAGCCGCGACCGTTCCCTGGAGTTGCTCACGGGACTGGCGGCTGCATATCCTGAAGTACGTGTGGTGGAGTTTAACGGTAACTTTGGCCAGCATATGGCAATCATGGCCGCCTTTGAGGTAAGCCGTGGAGAAATAATTATCACTCTGGATGCAGATCTGCAGAATCCACCGGAAGAAATCCCAAAACTTATATCCGCAATCGAACAGGGACACGATGTTGTCGGGAGTATCCGCCAGAACCGACAGGACTCTTTTTTCCGCAAGACCGCCTCACAGTTGGTCAACATCACCACCCGTAAAATGACCGGTATGAAGATGAACGACTACGGATGCATGCTGCGCGCCTATCATCGAAACGTGGTTAATAACATCAATTGCTGCGGTGAACATACAACATTTATTCCCGCCCTGGCGCAGACCTTTGCCACTAATCCGGGCGAGGTCGAAGTGGCCCACGCCGAGCGCCTGGAAGGTGAAAGCAAGTATTCGTTTTACAGCCTGATTCGCCTCAACTTTGATCTGATGACCGGTTTCTCTGTGGTGCCGCTCCAACTATTCGCACTGATGGGGATACTGACCTCCCTTTTTGCTGTCGCATTTGCGATCTTCCTGCTGGTGCGCCGCTTCATAGTCGGTTCCGAGGTGGAAGGGGTTTTCACTCTGTTTGCCATCCTCTTTTTCTTCCTCGGCATAACTATTTTCGGTATCGGCATTGTTGGGGAATATGTCGGGAGAATTTATCAGGAGGTGCGCCGTCGCCCCCGCTATGTGGTTCGCAGGCTGCATGGTATCGACAATGAATAACAGTATTGTCGTCTGCGCTTATCATAATGTCGGCTACCGCTGTCTTGAAGAACTACTTCGGCAAGGTGCGGATGTTCAACTTGTATTCACTCATGAGGATTCTCCTGCGGAAGAGATCTGGTTCCGGTCTGTGCGTGAGTTGGCGGAGCGGCACGGTATCCCGTTTGTGACCTCGGAAATCAATGAACCTGGCAATGTGGCGCAGGTTCGGGACATTGCTCCAGATTTCATTTTTTCGTTTTACTACCGGAACATGATCAAGCAGGAGATTCTTGATCTGGCATCCAAAGGTGCATTGAACCTGCACGGTTCTTATCTCCCCAAGTACCGTGGCCGGGTACCGGTAAACTGGGCGGTGATCAACGGTGAGACAGAGACCGGCGTAACCCTCCACTATATGGTGGCCAAGCCGGATGCCGGTGATATCGTTGATCAAAAAAAGATTCCGATAGCATTTACCGATACCGCCTTCGACGTCTTCAACAATTTAACCGTAGCGGCGGTTGATGTAATCAGCCGGTCGTGGCCTCAGTTGCAAGTAGGCACTGCGCCCCGAATCCCGATGGATCTGGAAAATGGCAGTTATTTTGGCGGTCGCAAACCTGCAGACGGTGAAATAGATTGGACGAAAAGCGCCGTACAGATATACAACCTGATCCGGGGCGTCACCCACCCGTATCCTGGGGCATTTGCCCGGCTTGGCGGAAAACGGGTTGTCATCTGGCAAGCGTGGCCTGTTCCGGGGATCGCTACCCCTGGCCAAATTATTTCTACGGAACCGCTACAGGTGGGCACAGGCGACGGCTTGCTGGAACTCCGTGTGCTGCAGATAGAAGGAGAACCGGAGGTGCTTGCCAGCCGTTTTATAGAAGAAAAAAATGTGACAGTTGCAAGATTTACATAAATAATTGCCATTTACGGGAAGATTCAAAAAGGAGAACCGTGCAATGAAAGTATTAATACTGGGTGTCAACGGATTCATCGGCAACGCCCTTACCCACCGTATTCTTACCACCACCGACTGGGAGGTCTACGGTCTTGATATGGCGTGTGACAAACTCGAACGCTCGATTGGAGATACCCGTTTCCACTTCCTGGAGGGAGACATCACCATCAATAAAGAGTGGATCGAGTATAACATCAAAAAGTGTGATGTCGTTCTGCCGCTCGTGGCTATTGCCACTCCGGTTACATATGTCAAGGATCCGCTGCGGGTCTTCGAACTCGATTTTGAGGAAAATCTGAAAATTGTCCGATTGTGCGCAAAGTACAAAAAACGGGTCATCTTCCCTTCAACGTCCGAAGTTTACGGTATGAGCCCCGACCGTGAATTTGACGAGGAAACCTCGCCCTTAATGCTTGGTCCCATCAGCAAGGAGCGTTGGATATACTCCTGCGCCAAGCAGATGCTGGACAGGGTGATTTATGCATATGGCAACCATGAGGGGTTGCAGTACACCCTGTTCCGCCCATTCAACTGGATCGGCCCCAAACTTGACAGTATCAGCACCGCCAAAGAGGGGAGCTCAAGGGTGCTTACACAATTCCTCTATAACATCCTGGCGGGAGAGCCGATCCAACTGGTAGATGGCGGAAATCAGCGCCGTTCCTTCACATATGTAGAAGATGGTATAGATTGCCTGATGAAGATTATTGCCAACGAAAACGGCTCTGCTAACAGAGGCATATTTAACATAGGCAACCCGAATAACGACCTCTCAGTCAGAGAACTGGCAGAAAAATTGATTTCTCTGGTTAAGGAATATCCGGCGTACCGGGAGAAAGCTCAAAGCTGCAAGCTGGTGGAAGTCACCTCCGGTGATTTCTATGGCAAGGGGTACCAGGATATGCTGACCCGGGTTCCATCGGTAAAAAATGCCAAAGAGAAACTCGGCTGGGAACCAAAAACAAACATTGACGATGCCCTGCGAGCAACCCTTAATTTTTACCTGATTGAA
This sequence comes from uncultured Geobacteraceae bacterium, assembly GCA_903845365.1. Lineage (GTDB taxonomy): Bacteria > Desulfobacterota > Desulfuromonadia > Geobacterales > Pseudopelobacteraceae > JACRCG01. Next base: position 12,728 of record CAIMXI010000072.1, read on the forward strand.
GATCGGGAGAAAATAGAGCACCTGCTGTGACCGGCAATCTCTGTTGATGAAAGAGATGCCGCCTAAGATCGCCTTAAAGGTTGACGTTGACACCTTTGTCGGTACGCGTGACGGTATCCCGAATCTGCTACGAATCCTTAGGCATTTCGGGATACGAGCGACCTTTTATTTTTCCCTCGGGCCTGACAATTCAGGAAAGGCGATCAGGCGGATTTTTCACAAAGGTTTTCTCCGTAAGATGCTCCGTACCCGCGCCACTTCCATGTATGGATTGCGAACATTGCTGTATGGGACGCTTCTTCCACCTCCAATTATTGGCAAAGGGCTGCCGGATCTGCTGCGCAGCGTTCAGCAGGCCGGGCATGAGGCGGGCATCCATTGCTGGGATCATGTCAAATGGCACGATTATCTCTCCACGTTCCTGAAGCATACCACTTTCCGCGAGCTTGACCAGGCAGATACGATGTTCGAACAGGTCTTTGGCAGCCGTGCCCGCACCACCGCCGCACCAGGCTGGACGCTCTCGTCCGATTCCCTCGAAATTCAGGACAGCATGGGACTCAGCCACTGCAGCGATGCCAGAGGAATAACACCTTTTTTCCCGATAATTGCCGGACGACGGTTCTCGACCCTGCAGATACCTACGACCTGGCCAACTATGGATGAACTCCTCGGCGAAAACGGTATCACTCTTGAAACAATAAATGACCAGTACCTGCAGATTCTGAAGCCGGGGCTCAACGTCCATACCATACATGCCGAACTTGAAGGAAATGCTCTGAGTGCCACCTTTGTTGAACTACTGAAGCGGCTTGCCGAACGAAACGTTGTCTTCGTGACCCTTGCCGAAGCAGCAGATGAGTTCGAAGCGGATGCGCCAAGCTGTGAAGTTGGTATGAATTATATTGAGGGGCGCGCCATGCCGGTAGCAATTCAAGGGCGTACCGTCATAGGGTGAGCGTGTTTTCAAGCGGTATGTTGACTGAATGGTGTCTGAATAAAACCCGTCGGAGGTAGTTCCAGTGCTAAAAAGTATGACCGGATATGGCAAAGGGGAAGTATCCACCCCTCACGGCTCTTTTATTGTCGAAATACGCTCCGTCAATCATCGTTATGGCGAAATTTCAGTACGGCTCCCTCGATCATTTTATCCACTTGAAAACGATGTAAAGCGCCTGGCTTCTGAACTTCTCAAGCGTGGAAAAATTGATATTTCCGTGCAGTGGGATGAAGCAACTGCTGCTAATGCGGTGCCGCAACTGGATATGGCTGTAGCGCGGTGCTATTACGAAGCCTATTCCCGTTTGGCAAAAGAGCTTAATCTGCCGCAGGATGCCGCCCCGGCATACATCATGTCACTCAAGGGCGTGATGAAAGAGATGGCTGTCTCAGTTGATGAAACTGAATTACAGCCGCAACTGCTGGCTGCTGTTCACTCTGCTGTGGCTGCTCTGGAAGTGATGCGCAAGCGGGAGGGAGAAGCTCTTGCAGACGATCTGAAAGCAAGACGAAAGCAGATTGCCGAGTGGTCGGCGCTGATTGGTGAGCGGATGCCTCAAATGGTGACTGAATACCGCCAGAAGTTGAAAGCAAGGCTGGATCAGCTCCTTGACGGAGTTGAGATGGATGAAAGCCGCTTGTCTCAGGAAGTTGCCCTATTGGCTGATCGCTCTGACATTACGGAAGAGCTGGTGCGGCTAGCGAGCCATTTCAACCAGTTTGACGAAGCACTCTGCAGTACGGAGCCGGTCGGACGGAAACTCGATTTCCTGATGCAGGAGATGAACCGGGAGGTCAATACTATCGGTTCGAAATCCAATGATGCCGGTATTACGAACCTGGTCATCCAGATTAAAGCTGAAATGGAAAAAATGCGGGAGCAGGTGCAGAATGTGGAGTAAAAATCAAGGTTCCTTGAAAAACAATGAGGTACAACCAATGAAATCTGAAGGCTTGATTCTTATTCTGTCGGCTCCATCCGGAGCCGGCAAAACATCTCTCTGTAGGGAATTATTCAAGACGTTTCCCGACATTAAGGAATCAGTCAGTTATACAACCCGTACTCCCCGTGTGGGGGAGATTGAGGGTGAAGCGTACCATTTCGTTTCCCATGCCGAGTTTGAAGATATGGTAAAAGAAAATTCCTTTGCAGAGTGGGCCATGGTTCATGGCAACATGTACGGCACCGCTATGTATACTCTTGAAGAAGCGCGTAAAAACGGCATAGACCTGGTTCTGGATATCGACTGTCAGGGAGCTTTACGGTTGAAGGAGCAGTTTGATGGCGGAGTATATGTATTTATCTTGCCCCCCAGCATGGCCGAACTTCGCCGCCGACTCGAACACCGCTCAACCGATGCCCAGGATGTCATTGAGCGTCGTATTGCCAGGGCGACCGAGGAGATAAAGGAAGCTAGATGGTACGATTATATAATCATCAACGATGACTTTGCGGTTGCGTGCCAGGAGTTAGCGTCAATAGTTACTGCTCATCGTCGTAAATCCTCTAGAATGATCGAAAAAGTTGGAAAACTGTTTGTTATCTGAGCAGAATTAGAGTATAAGGTTCGATCATCTAAAGCTGAAGGAAGGAGTAGAATATGGCTCGAGTAACAGTTGAAGATTGCCTGGAAAAAGTTGAAAACAGATTCCAGCTCGTAATACTGGCTGCAAAGCGGGTAAAGCAGCTTTATAAAGGAGCGCATCCATTGACTGAATCAAAAAATCGTCAAGTTGTTACCGCTCTTCGTGAAATTGCTGCCGGTAAAATCACGTGCGAAGTTTCGAAAAAACATCGCGCATAACCTGCCACTTCGGGTGAAACCGGATTTTTCCGGTTTCACCCTTTTTTTATCCACCTTCCGTTATTCCCAGAATTATCTATTACAGGCGACGAATAACGTATGATCCGACTCAACGACATTCTTGATAAGGTTTCAGCGTACAATCCGACTGCTGATCAAAATCTGATTCGCAAGGCATATGTATACTGTGCCAAGGTACATCAGGGGCAGACAAGATTGTCCGGTGAGCCGTATATCATTCATCCTATGGAGGTTGCCGGCCTACTCGCGGATTTGAAGCTGGACGTTCCCAGTATTATAACCGGCTTTCTCCATGACACAATCGAAGACACGTTGGCGACACCGGAAGATCTGACCAGAATGTTCGGCAGCGAGGTCTCAGCTCTGGTCGATGGTGTTACCAAAATAAGTAAGATAGACTTTAAAACCAAAGAAGAGAGTCAGGCCGAAAATTTTCGTAAAATGCTGCTGGCTATGGCCATTGACATTCGGGTTATTCTCGTCAAACTTGCAGACCGTCTTCATAATATGAGAACCATGGAGTTCCAGAATGAGTTGAAACAGCGACGGATTGCCCGCGAAACGATGGATATATATGCTCCAATTGCCAACAGACTCGGTATTTCATGGGTAAAAGTAGAATTGGAAGATCTTTCGTTTCGCTATTTACATCCTGAAATCTACTTCGATCTGGTAAAAAAGATATCCCAAAAAAAACAGGAACGTGAAGTATTTGTTGAAGAAGCAAAGGAAATCATTTCTGAAAAACTCGAATTTTACGGTATCCACAGTGAAATTTCCGGGCGAAGTAAACATCTTTTTTCCATCTATAAGAAGATGGAAAAACGTAATGTCGAGTTTGAAGAAATTTATGATCTGATCGCCATACGAATTCTTGTTGCCGATATTCGTGAATGCTATGAGGTGCTTGGCGTAATTCATTCCGCGTGGAAACCGATCCCTGGGCGTTTCAAAGACTATATCGCCATGCCCAAAGGGAATATGTATCAATCTCTGCACACAACGGTCATCGGCCCGCAGGGCGACCGGATGGAGGTTCAGATACGGACTCATGATATGCACAGTGTTGCAGACGCTGGTATTGCAGCGCACTGGAAGTACAAAGAAGGGAAGGGGTATGACGAAAAGGAGGTAAAACGCTTTGCCTGGTTGCGTCATCTTCTGGAGTGGCAACAGGATTTGCAGGATTCAAAAGAGTTTATGGATTCGGTCAAGGTGGAACTCTTTTCGGAAGAGGTATACGTCTTTACTCCTAAAGGTGATGTAAAGGGGTATCCAAAAGGCTCTACGCCGATCGATTTTGCCTACAGTGTGCACACCGATATCGGGCATCGTTGTGTCGGTGCAAAGGTAAACGGCAAGCTGGTCCCGCTCAAATACGAACTAAAAAACGGCGATATTGTTGAGGTTATTACTTCGCCACACCATTCTCCGAGTAAGGATTGGCTCAAAATTGTAAAAAGTTCCAGAGCCAGAAATAAAATACGAGCCTGGATTAAAATTGAAGAGCGCAAGCGAAGTATCGTGTTGGGGCGTGACTTTTGCGAGAAAGAATTTCGCAGATATTCAATCAACCTTCAGAAGATACAAAAAAGCGGTGAATTCAAAAAAATTGCCGCTGAATTCGGCTACGCAGCGGACGAAGACCTTTTGGCGGCTGTTGGCTATGGTAAAATATCAGCTAGCCAGATAGTTGGTAAAATTCTTCCAAATGAAAAGCTGAAAGAGCGTTCCGAACATAAAGAGTCACGACTAGAGTCGATCATTAATAAATTGAAGGGTAAATCTAGCGGAACTGTTGAAATAGGAGGCCTGGATGACGTATTGGTACGTTTTGGCAAGTGCTGCAACCCGGTGCCGGGAGATGAGATAGTCGGTTTTATCACACGCGGCAAAGGAGTTACTGTGCATACAGCCGATTGCCAGTTTGCTATGGAAAGCGATCCTGAGAGAAGCGTAGACGTTGCCTGGAACAAGGTTAAAACGGCGGTTTTACCGGTTAAGATCAGGGTGCTCTGTCATGACGTAAAAGGAATACTTGCTACCATCACACTGGCAATTACCAATTGTGAAGCCAATATTGCCAGCGCACAGATCCAGAGCACCATTGATCAGCGCGGAGAAAACATCTTCGAGGTAAATGTTACCGACCTGGCTCATTTGCAGAAAGTGATGAATGCGCTTATGAAAATAAAGGGTGTTATTAAGGTTGAAAGGATCAAAAAATAAATCGTAATAACGAAAAAAGCCGCATCCCTGAGTAGGGCGCGGCTGATGATGAAGCTTTAGTAAAACTCTCTACAGGGACTTGGTGACGAATCCTGAACGGATGCAGCGGGTGCAGACCTTTACCGTCTTGATGCTGCCGTTCTTTTTAACTGCTGTAATTTTCTGGAGATTCGGATACCACACCGTACGGGTTTTATTGTTAGCATGGCTGACGTTATTTCCAAAACTGGGGCCTTTTCCGCATATTTCACATTTTCTTGACATATCGTGTCCTCCGTTGATTGCTGAAAGAAACTCTATAGCAGACTGATCTGTTAGTTGCAAGTTAAATATAGGATACCGGTATGAATATTATCAAGACATTCATTACATTATCTATTATCGGGCTGATCATTGTTACGGTGCTTTTTATTGATTTTACGTACAAAACCTTTACTTATCGCCAAAATAGCGAGAAAGTAGACGCAATAGTTGTCCTGACGGGGGGCAAGGGGCGGGTAGATGAGGGTGTGCGGCTCTTTCGGGAGTCTCGTGCCGAGTTTCTTTTTTTTATAGGAGTCGATCCGTCTGTCAAAAAGAGTGATCTCTATCGCCCCAGACGTGGTGATCCTTCTTCCGATAATGTATTTCTTGAAAAGTCATCCCGCAATACAGTTGAAAATTCGATCTTCGGTCGCAGTGTCATCGTTAACAGCGGTGCTCACTCAATACTCCTGATTACTTCCCGCTATCATCTCAAACGCGCCTCCCTTCTGTTCAGAAATGCTCTCCCCAAAAATATCACTATAATTCCGTATCCTGTTGATACGGTTAATTTGAAGGAGTCATGGTGGAGTCATGGAGGAAGTTTTTATCTGTTATTTCGTGAGTTTTATAAATACTGCATGTTACGGATGTTTTTTGTATTAACCCCCGAAGAGGTTCGTGAAAGCGTAATGCCGTCTATCTCCGGAGGGTAATGCTCACGGTGAATGAGTGGAGGGCATCCTGACAGATATGGACAATTAACCGATCTACTGCTATACTCCCACCCGCTTTAGTCATGTTGTTTGTGATGCTTGTTAACTTTGAGGAGTTGGATTCCGATAAATTGCCTGCGGAGATTGCTGTGAACTTTGAAATCTTGAGAAGAAAAATGGTTCAGGAACAGATCGTTTCACGCGAAATCAGTGACCGCCGGGTCATTGACGCCATGCTGAAAATCCCTCGCCATATATTTGTTCAAGAGGCTTTTGCTGCTCAGGCGTACAATGATAAGGCTCTCCCTATCGGCGAGAAACAAACTATTTCACAGCCATATGTCGTTGCACTGATGACTGAAAAACTGGCGTTGACCGGAACGGAAAAGGTGTTGGAAATTGGCACAGGTTCAGGCTACCAAACCGCCCTTCTTGCCACCCTGGCCGATAGGGTCTTCTCCGCAGAACGGATACGACGATTGGCTCTGCGTGCCCGTAAATGCCTGGATTCTTTGAAGCTATTCAACGTTCAACTCCGTATCAATGATAACGAGGGAAGTCCAATCGGGTGGGAGGAAGAAGCCCCCTTCGATGCCATTATCGTTACCGCCGGTGCACCAGAAATTCCGATAGTTCTGACGAATCAACTTGCCAAGGGAGGACGTTTGGTAATTCCGGTTGGCACTGAAACTGAGCAACAATTACTTATAATGGTTAAGGATGAAGCTGGTGAGCTGCAATGCGAACCTTCCGTAATTTGCCGCTTTGTGCCGCTTATCGGCAGACAGGGCTGGCAGGCATGAGTAAAGATATACACCATAAACACTACAACACTACGAGGAGAAAAATGAGATGGAAGAGTTAAAACAAATTATCAGGGAGATCCCAGATTTTCCCAAAAAAGGGATCTTATTCAAGGACATAACAACCCTGCTTCAGGATGCCCATTCGTATCAGAGAACTATTGATCTCATTGCACATCGCTATATCGGCAAGCGTATTGATAAAGTAGTTGGCGTTGAAGCGAGAGGTTTTATCATTGGCTCGGCATTGGCATATAAGTTGTGTGCCGGTGTCGTGCTGGTTCGTAAGCCAGGCAAACTCCCATTTGAAACATTCAGAAAAACATATGATCTTGAATATGGCACAGATACCCTGGAGATACACAAGGACTCGATCAAGCCGGGCGAACGCATCCTGATTGCCGACGACCTGCTTGCCACCGGTGGCACCATGGCCGCTGTTGTCGACATGATACAGAGTATGGGAGGGGAAATCGTGGAGTGCTGTTTTGTGGCAGAACTCGATTTTCTGAATGGACGTAAACGTCTTCCTACTGACAAAGTGTTTTCGTTGTTACACTTTTAGCGCTCTGAAAGACATGACTTCGTTTTCCACTCTCTGCGGCACCCGTTCGCAAGTCACCTTGTGATGGGCGGCGTTGATCTCAAGGTTATTATCCCATCTTTATCACGCCAACAAAAAAGTCTATCCTATACGGCCACTTGCAGCTATATAAAAAACGTTCTGGCACTACAAACGTTTGTTTTTTACTAAACTGATCTTCTACAGCACTGGCTGGTTATATGGGTGTAACTCCAATACTGTTCACTTATATTACTGCGATATGGACGCCGATGGTGGGTCAAATTTCAAAGCCGATTGACACAACATTTACGATTACGACGATGAAAAAAGGGCTGCGCTTGAAACGCTTGAGCGGAAACTGAAAAGTATTCTTGCCACAAATGATCGCAGTAATACTCTGCCGTCTGCAAAAAAAATAAGCGTCAAGATTCCAGTTTGACACCACCGGTAATGTGTTGACCCGTTTTTGAATTTAGGTTGACCCACCATAAAGTTGCTGTATTGTGGTTTTATAGCGAATATTTACCGGAACCTGATCCACTTATATGCTACACGGACCTGTTTTTTTGATTTTGATAGGATTTTATTAAGATTCACCCAGCCCAGTTAACTGCCAGTTTATTTCAGTGAATCTCTGGGAAATACATTCAATGTGGGCTACCATCTCACCGGGAACAGCAAAGATGGCATTAAAAAGCAGCGGTAAACTTCTTATGGAAGCTTGCCGCTGCTTTTTTTTGCTGAGTGATGAATCAATTGGAGGAGTTACTTTGTTGCGTTCAGCCCTTTTGGACTCATACAGCCGCCAGGATGGCC
>CAIMXI010000073.1 GCA_903845365.1 uncultured Geobacteraceae bacterium
CAAAAAGCATATGAGCGGTCGTGATCTCGGTCGTATGGATGCAACACCTTCACTGGCTCGCCATGCGATACTTGCTTGAAATTGGTTGGAGAACAACATCAGTGATTGTCAACAAATAAAAACTTGAACATCGAGTATAAGAAGTAAACTATATTGTCCTGAATGAAACGACACTATAAGGTACATCACGGCTTGACTTCGATCGTGTAACAAACTATAACATCCTCCACCAGATCATAAGGGGCTGGAAATGCTCTCGATGATAATTTATAAGTGGTTTTTATTACTCTTGGAGGTCTTGTAGAAATGAAATTTGTAACAATTGAGGAAGTAATCACATTTGCTGTTGAGCGTGAAGATACAGCTTACAAGCTCTACAAAAGGGCGGCAGAATTATCAACCAGTATTGCTTCGCGAAAAATGTTCGAGGAGCTCGCCGCAGAGGAAGCCACTCACAAGGAGGTGTTCTCAAAAATCGATGAAGAAAAAGCGGAGAACCATAAATTGTGCAAGCTTCCTGAAACGAGTATTGCCAAGTACTTAACGGATGTGCCCTTTCGAGAAAACATGACCTATAGCGAAATTCTGGCGTTTGCACTTAAAACTGAGGATAACGCATATCAGCTCTACAAAACGGCTGCCGGTATGACTGATGATCCAAAACTTGCAAAAGTTCTTATGAATTTTGCAGATGTCGAGCTTGGTCATCGCCGCAAGATCGAAGTGCTCTATGAGGAACGGGTTATGACTGAAAGAACCGGCGCTGACAGAAGAGGAGATCGTCGGAACTGATATTTCAGTGGCCTGATATCCTCTACCGCCGAAACAGCCAGATGACAAATGAAAGTATCAAAGAAATCAGGATGCACGAAGCAAACGGGAAATAAAAGCTGAAGTTCTCTTTCTTGATGAGGATGTCGCCTGGCAACTTTCCCAGCCAGGGAAGGCGCGGCGCAAACGAGACCATCAGCCCGATCACAACCAGCACCCCTCCGATAATTATCAGTGACCGCCCAAGTCCGCTCATTTTAGACCATTTCGCTTTCAAGATGATATTTTATAGGCCCTAAAGGTTTTGAAAACCTTTAGGGTCTGTCCTGAACCAGCATCGCTTTAGCAATGCCATCCGAAGTTGCCTGATTGGTCAGGCGTGCGACCAGAGCTAGTCCAAATTCGATGGCAGTTCCTACTCCTTGGCTTGTAATGATACCGCCGTCACTGACAACGGCGGCGTCTTCATAAATACCGCCATTCAATCGGTCGATGTACGCGGGATAGCAGGTTGATTTTTTTCCGTTCAGCACCCCTGCTGCTGCAAGCACCATCGGTGCCGCACAGATTGCGCCGATAAGTTTGTTTTTTGTGGCAAACTCTTTTAAGAGAGCATGAACACGCGGATCGGCATTGAGGTTGTCCGTCCCCGGCTGGCCGCCTGGGAGGACGATCATGTCGAATGAGTCTGGATTTACAGCATCGATGGTCGTGTCAGGGACAACTAAAATTGCGTGGGCTCCAGAAATCGAACCTGAAACTAGACCGGCCACTACAACCTCGATACCGGCTCTCCGAAGTATATCCACCACCGTGATCGCTTCAATCTCCTCAAAACCTTGTGCCAGTGGCATTAGAACTGTTGGCATTTTTTCCTCCCTGTTGTAGAGTTCTTAATTCTGTGACGCAGATTCGAGTACCCAAACTGTTTCCACCGGCACGATCCGCGGCACATACAAAACTTCTGACTTGGCAAGCAAGGCCCGAGCTGATTGCATCTGAAGTACAGCGCCTGGGTCTTCAATCAGAATTCTGATAAGTACATTGGTATCAACGGCGGTCATAATTTGCTACCCCTCGCATGAATCGCAGCTTCCATCTCGTCGAGACTGACTGATCGAGATGCAGTCAGCACACCAAAGGCGGGCGTTTCCTGACCAAGACTTTTTGCTTGCCGTTGCACTACCGAAGCAGCTGGAAGAATGGTAAGCAGTGCCCGCGATTTCCCTTTTTGCGGAAGTGGTAATGCTTCAAGCGGGTGGATGTGCCCTTTGGCGTCAATTTCTACTTCGATTGTTTGTAGCATGCTAACTCCTTTCAATGTATCTTCCCACGCTTCAGCGCTCCGTTTTGATTCTTTCTGACTAACTGGTAAATAAGATCTGACAATGGGTGTATGTGCGGCATAGCGTAGAACATAGCATAATACGACCTATTAACAATTGATCGGGGGGAAAAACCAGATTCCAGCATCTTGACTGCTTCTGAAAGTGTTTCCTCGGTTTGCCTCATGCGGTAACCAAAAATTGTTTCCAGATCTGTCATACTGTAACCCCTTCTTCCATAATTACACGGATAATTGGTGATGAACGTAACGCAGAATTTTCAATCTCGTCTCTGCTGAATAAAAGTGTGGTAACTACAATCCCTGTTTCCAGAGTCATCTCCCATGCAGCGTTTTTCACCCTCTTTTTCAACTCTCTGTTAACCGATTCAAACTCCATAAAAATATCCATATCGGAATATTCATCAGCATCGCCGCGAGCACGGGATCCAAAAAGCCTGAAATCAATCAGTGGTGTAAATTCAGATACTCTTTTTTTCAGCTCTCTTGCTGTTTTAAGATCATTTTGAGCCGCTGGCATCGTTTGGCTTCCTTTCGGGCTTCACGCCCATGAGTTCTAAATTTCTGTAGGAGCGGCATGTTGCCGCGATCTAAAAGGCGCTCCTACGAAACCATTTGATTGCAACCTGACATCAGATGTTTTAGCGCTCCGTTTTGATTTTTTCTGGCAAACTGAAAAACTTGGCCATTATTTGAAGCTGTATTCTTAAAAATCAGCATGTTAGTCCGAAATTTCGGACGTCCAAAATTGCTTGTTTTTTGTCCTCGTCCCCACCCTCTGTGCCTTGAACCATCGGGAGCATTCCTTCTCCTGCTCACTCGTAAAGAGTATCAGCTTTTGGTGGTTGCTGCTGAACAGCCTCGCCGTGAAACACAACAATTCAATGCCGGGATGGAGTTAATCCGTATTGTGTTTCCGTGATACTGAAGTTCAGCATACTCATCAATTTGCCTCACCCATTAGAATAAACGGTGCCCAGTAAAACGGGTTAGCATAGCCGTTTGTGCGCAGGTAGTTCTTGGCATCTTTCAGGGCGGTCATTTTGTCTTTGCCGCCTTTTATCACTGTGAGGCTGTTCAACGAAGATCAAGGGGACACTCTATAGTCAACTAAGTATTGAGTTAATTGTCGCAATGGGATGCTTATTATTGTGGATCATCAGGGAGAATAGTGTCGTCAGCCTGCTACATCTCGTCACCCGGCAGCGGTTGACGTTTTTTGACCTTGGCCATGACCTGATCAAAAGCTTGGACAGAACCTTTTGCTGCCATAGTGTTTAAGTACTTTTCAGTAGCCAGTGCAGATACCTTCTCGGCAATGGCGGTCATAACGAGCTGGTTAACTGAAATATGCTCGGTATCAGCAATTTCACGAATGCTGTTGTGTAAGTAGTCTGGAAGACGAAGACTCATAGTACTCATAGTGTACCTCCAAAATGGCTTATAAACCAACCGGGTGTAACGACCTGAATGCCAAAACGGTCCGCTCCGGTGAAGTCTTTGATATTGTGAGTGACAAGAAAATCGGCACGGGCCGCGACGGCCGTTTCCAGTACCATGTCATCGCCAGGATCACGCAAGCCGGGTCGCCACAAATAAAAG
>CAIMXI010000074.1 GCA_903845365.1 uncultured Geobacteraceae bacterium
GGATCATATTCTGATTTTCGAAAACTTTCCGCTTGACGAGCGGATTGCGGCTGACGAACGCTCTGGTGAGCGCGGTTTTACCATTGCCGGGAGCGAGATTAGGGAGAACACCAACTATCCATTCGAGCTCTCGATAATCCCAGGGAAAGAAATAGAATTCAAAATGGGTTTCGAACCATCGATCTACTCCGATGATCAGATTGAGAGAGTCGCCTGGTCGCTGGAACATCTGATAGATTCCGTTCTTGAAAACCGGTCTGCTCCGCTTGCCGGGCTCTCGATCCTCTCGCCTCGTGAAAAAGATTGTATCCTGAACGTCTTTAATAGGCCGCACGGCACGGAAGCCACTGAAACAGTTGCTGATATCCTTGAACGCCAGGTTCTTGAACACCCTGACAGTATCGCTCTCGTCTTTGAATCGGTGGTGCTCTCCTATCGTGAACTGAACGAGGCGGCTAACCGGGTGGCAAACCAGTTGCAGCGGCAGTGCCGTGTGCAGCCTGACCAGGTGGTCGGCATCCTGATGGATCGCTCTGAGAGGATGATGGCCGGGCTTCTGGGGATAATCAAGTCCGGCGCGGCCTATCTGCCGCTTGATCCGGCTTTTCCCGCCGCCCGTATCAGTTATATGCTGGAGGATAGCGGTTGCCGGGTGCTTCTGACGGAGCGCGCTTATCGTGGTGGACTGACCGGTATCTCCCCTGATGCGGTAATAATTGAACTTGATCAGCTTCCCGATGCTCCTGCAACTGATCCGTCGCGCTGCAGTGTTCCTGAGAGCCTGCTCTATCTGATTTATACCTCAGGATCAACCGGCCTCCCCAAGGGTGTAATGCTGGAGCAGCGCAATGTGATCAGCTTTAACCGCAACATGGCGCAGGTGTACGGCCTGAAGCCGGACGACACCATTTTGGCTCTCACCACTATAACGTTCGATATCTCCGTGCTGGAACTGATCTGTTCGCTGATGTCGGGGATGAAGGTCGTTCTGGCGTCCGATGCCATTGCCAACAATCCGGGGAGGGCTGCCGCGCTTCTAGGCAAGAGCGGAGTCAACGCCTTGCAGATTACCCCGTCCCGGCTCAAGCTGATGCTTGAAGAGGCAGACCTGTCGATCCTCTCCGGCCTGAAGGCGCTCCTGATAGGGGGGGAGCCGTTGCCCCACCATCTCTTTGAACGGTTGAAAGCGTTGACTAATGTTGCTCAGTTCAACGTCTATGGCCCTACCGAGGCAACAATCTGGTCAACCACCAAAAAGCTGAACAATGCCGATCTTACCATTGGCGCACCCCTTGTTGACGAGGATGTACTGATTCTTACTCCAGATGGCAGCCAGATAGTTCCGATCGGTGTCTGGGGGGAACTCTGTATCGGCGGTCAGGGGTTAGCGAGAGGCTACTGGAACCGGCCTGAGCTGACCATTGACCGGTTTATACCACATCCCGTGCGTCCGGTTGAGCGGATCTACCGTACCGGTGATTTCGGGAGATTCCTGCCGGATGGCGACATTCAGTGTGGCGGCCGAATGGATAACCAGGTCAAGGTGAGGGGCTACCGGATTGAAACCGGCGAGATCGAGCAGAACCTGCTGAAGATCCCGGGAATCAGGGAGGCGGTAGCTCATATTGTCGAAATTGACGGTTTGAATGAGATTGCCGCCTACATGGTGCCAGACGGCGACAGGCTCCCGTCGCCTTCGGAACTGCGGCAGCGACTGTCTGAATATCTTCCCGACTACATGCTCCCCACCTACTATGTGGCTCTGGAGAGTGTGCCACTGACCCCTAACGGTAAGACCGACCGCAAGGCATTACCGCTGCCGACGGGTAGGGCGGCCGGTTCAGTTGCGTCCGGCGCGGCGGCATATCTCCCGCCTCGCACGGAAACCGAGGCGGTTATGGCGGCGATCTGGCAACGGATTCTAGGCGTAGAACGGGTAGGGGCAAACGACAACTTTTTCGAGCTTGGCGGTCACAGCATCAAGGCGATACGGATTGCATCGGCCATTGCCAAAGAGCTGGGGCAGGAAATCCAGCTCTCGCTGATCTTCCAGAATCCACTGTTGTCGTCACTTGCGGCGGCTCTTTCAGGTACTTCAGCAGTTGATCAGGCATTATTATCCCCCCTGCCGCCGCAACAGTGGTACGAAACGTCTCCAGGACAGCGGCGGCTCTGGATACTGCAACAGATGGCTCCCGATTCTGCCGCCTACAATATGCCGGTGGCTCTGAAGCTGATGGGGCATGTTGATCTGGCTGCCTTGACAACAAGTGTAACGGCTCTTTTCGAACGCCATGAACCCCTCCGAACCATCTTTCCGGAACTAGATGGCCTGCCGGTGCAGGTAATTCTTCCGGCAGCCGGGGAGTCTCTGACACTCGTCGATCTTAGTGGCGATGCCGATCCATGGGAGCAAGCTTTGCAGGAGTCCAGGCGTGCGGCGGCAACCCCTTTTGATCTGTCCGTGGCGCCTCTGTTCAAAGCGATTTTGTACCGAATCTCATTGGACGAGAGTCTGCTGCTGCTGCTCATGCATCATATCAATGGTGATGCCTGGACATGGGGGATACTGCTCCGTGAACTCGCGGAACAGTATCATCTCCACGCCACAGGGCGAACACCTCACAGCCCCCTCCATCTGGTGCAGTACAAGGAATGGGCGCACTACCAGAATAACGCCTTGGCCTCAGGGACCTGGGAGACCATGCGGCGCTACTGGCACGGCGCTCTTGCCGGTGCCAACACCCCGCTCAATCTCCGGACCGATCTGCCACGTCCGGTTGTCCGGCGCGACGGCGGCGACAGTCTGCTGCTTACGCTACCGCCTCAAACTGTTATGCAACTGGAAGATATGGGGCGGCGCCATGGAGCAACGCTTTTCATGGTGCTGCTAGCCTTGATCAAGACTCTGTTGTTCCGGATGAGCGGCCAGGAAGAGATAACTGTTGGAATTCCGGTTGCCGGACGACCGGTGCAGCAGTTGGAGGAGATGACAGGTTTCTTCGCCAATACCCTGGCTTTGCGCAGCAGGGTCACCGCCGAACAACAATTCTCCTGGCTCTTGGAACAGGTCAGGCAGACCGCCCTTGATGGCTATGAACACCAGCTCTATCCATTTGACGTGCTGGTGAGCGAACTGACTATTCCCCGGGATACCGGCCATGCTCCCCTCTTTGATGTCATGGCGGTAATGCAGGAAGAGGGGGAACGTATTCCAGCTTTTAGTAACCTTGCAGTGTTGCCGGTTCCGCTACTAACCGGCACCAGCCGTTTTGATCTGGTTTTTAACTTTTCCCGTGAGGATGATGGGCTGGTGCTGGAACTTGAGTACGCCACCGACCTGTTTTATCCGGAAACTGCGCAACGTATAGCCAAGCGTTTCCTGAAACTGGCGGAATCTGTTGTTGCTGCCCCGGAAACCGCACTAAAGGCACTTGACTTGCTGTCCAAACAGGAGTGGAACTCTCTAAACGACTGTGGGGCTGGATCTAGCCATAACTGGCCGGAAGAAAAGAGCATGGTTGATCTGTTCCGGGATCAGGCAGAACGGTTTCCGGATGCTGTTGCGGTGGTTGCAGGTGATCAGATCATTTCATATCAGCAGCTTGATCAGCTTTCCGAGCGTTGCGCGTTTTTATTGCAGAAGCGTCACGCCCTTCAGCCGGAAGATGTTGTCGGGGTTATGACCGGGAGGACAGCATATCTGCCGATAGCACTGCTGGGTGTCATGAAGGGGGGTGGGGTTTACCTGCCGATTGACCCTGACCAGCCTGAAAGCCGCATTCGTCACATCATCTCTGACAGCGGTCTGAGGGCGATCATAGTTGATGATGAGACAAAGGCCCAGGTTATCCGTTATGCCGATATGGTTACGGTTATCGAAATTACCACCCTGATGCAGCAAGAACCAGATGGGGAGTTACAGAACAGTCCCGCAGCCTCTTCGGCTGCCTATATCATCTATACTTCCGGCTCCACCGGTCTTCCAAAGGGTGTGCTGCTGCAACATGGCGGTTTCGTCAACATGATTCTGGATCAGATCCGCACATTCGGAATCAGACCTGATGACCGCTGCCTTCTCTGCTCTTCTTTTTCTTTTGATGGCGCAATGTCTGAAATTTTTCTCGCCCTCCATTCCGGCGCTGCCTTGGTGATTGCACGCCGCGACCAGATGGCTGATCCGCAACTCTTCACGCGGCTCCTGGACTATTCCGATGCTACTGTTGCCACCCTGACGCCGGTGTATCTGAATGCTCTGCGGACAGCCGGGGTAGCCCTTGATCCGCTGCGGGTTATTATCACGGCGGGTGAAGCGGCTATTGCCGCCGATGTCGTTCACTTTGCCAGGGAAAAGACGCTGTTCAACGCGTATGGTCCAACCGAAGCCTCGGTCTGTTCCGCCATCCACCGGGTCGATTCCAGCCGCTTCTACCACGGTTCGATCCCGATTGGCGCCCCGATGGCAAACAGCCAGTTGCTCCTGCTTGATGAAGAGCTGAAGCTTGTCCCATTCGGCGTTACCGGAGAAATCTGCGTGGCGGGACCGGGAGTTGCGAGGGGCTATCTGAACAGACCGGAATTGACCGCCGCCTCATTTGTCGCACATCCGTTTCTGCCTGGCCACCGAATCTACCGAACCGGCGATCTGGGTCGCCGCCTTCATGACGGTACGGTCGAGTTTCTGGGGAGGAGGGATGAACAGGTCAAGGTTCGCGGTTTCCGGATCGAATGCGGCGAGGTGGAACGGGCGTTGCTCAAAAGCAGTGCTCTCAGCGGCGCGGTTGTCGTTGCCCGTGCTGAGGGGGCGGACAGAGAGCTGGTAGCGTTTCTGCTTCCTAATGGCGACCTCGATCTGGGGAGCCTGAAAGCCGAACTCTCCGGTCAGATCCCCTCTTTCATGATGCCGTCCCGCTTTGTACCGTTGCGCGAGTTTCCGCTGAATGCCAATGGCAAAGTAGATCGCAAGCAGCTTGCCGCCGGGGCTATCGTTCAGGAACTCGCCAGCGGTGCCGGGGAACCGCCGTCGACGCCCATGGAAAAAAGTCTGGCGGCGATATGGGAGCAGATTCTGGGGCGCACGGGCGTCTGTCGGCATGATTCTTTCTTCGAGATCGGCGGCCAGAGCATTGCAGCCATCAGGGTCGCCGCAGCAATCCGCCAGCAGCATGGCATACAACTGCCGCTCCCAGCACTATTTCAGCACGCTATCTTGTCTGAGCTGGCTCTGGAGTGCGAGAGCACAGCCGCCTTTGCCGCCGGATATCAGGAGGATTCGCATCTGTTACTGAACCGGGGGGGGGAGCGACTGCTCTTTGCATTCCCACCAATTAACGGTTACCCCATTGCCTATAGCCGTCTCGCCGAATTGCTGGATGATGTCGGTTTTTTCGGTTTCACCTTTATCGAATCCGATGATCGTCTGCAGCGCTATGCCGCATTGATTGAGGAGCTCCAGCCTTCAGGCTCCTTGATTCTCTTTGGCTACTCAAGTGGCGGAAATCTGGCGTTTGAAATGGCCAAGGAGTTGGAACGGAGCGGCAGGATTGTCTCGGATCTGATTCTGTTAGATAGCTGGAAACGGCTGCCGAACGCGCCGGTTACTGAAAATATGTATGAATGGATTGACGAATACTCGCCCGACCCGGCGCTGTTCGGCAATCTGGCCGAATTGATGGTGAGTCCGCATATTCGGGATGTTGCTTTTGGCAAACTGCGGAGCTATATGGCCTATACGGAATCCCTGACGACTAAGGGGTGCATTAATGGAACAATCCACCTGCTGCATGCTGAAGGTTCAGTTGAAATTGAAGGTCTCTCGCAACAGTGGTTCGATCATACCGCCGCTGCTTGTAACAGATATGACGGAAGCGGCTCGCATCTTGACATGCTGAAGGAACCGTGGGTCGAAAAAAACGCTTCAATCGTGAACCTGATAAGTTCTGATTCGCCGCTTGGCCTCCAAACAGTCCCCTCTCCATGAGGGAGAGGGTTAGGGTGAGGGGGGAAATGCCCGGTTTATGCGGAATAGTTCCCCCTCATCCGGCCTTCGGCCACCTTCTCCCTCAGGGAGAAGGGATCTAGCGGCGAATTAGAACGAATTGGGTCGAAAAAAATGCTTCAATCGTGAACAGCATTTGAGAGGCCGACAGATAAAAAGCTTGTCATCCTGAGGTACGAAGGATCGGCTTTTTGCCCTTTTAACGATCAAAATCAACAGCAGATCCTTCACTATGTTCAGGATGACAGTCAAGAGTAGTTACCATTATTCCGTGACAAGGGTTTTCTTTATAGTGTAGTATCTGGCGAATAAAAACATCGAAATGGAGGCACTCATGATTACTTTTGCTCTTGTCACTCTCACGTTAGGTTTTGGCATCTGGTTTTGGGTTCGGAAAAGTGATAAGCCGGCTTCAGATGACTGTGCGCACCACTCTTCGGCGGATTGTGTCGACAAGCATCAAAAAAATGAGCAGCCTCACGTCAAGGCGACCCCTGTCGCGACCCTGCAGGTTGGCGACACGATCGGAACGGTTCATCTCCCGCAACCTGCCGCCGCCAATAATGTAGCTGATGGCCGACCGCCGGAGGGTTGGCTCAACTGGCTTGCACTTTCAACTACAATCATTGCAATTCTGGCTGCTTTCATGTCCATTGAGGTTTCCAGAGGCTCTACAATGGCCGTACTCAGTTCGGGCGATGAAACAAATATCTGGGGCCAGTACCAGTCAAAGAGCGTCAAGGAACATACCTTTCAGATATCAAAAGCGGGTTTGGAGCTGCAACTTGCGGCAATACAGGGTATGTCTCCTGAAACTGCGGACAAATATCGAAATACTATTAAAAAATATGATGAAGAACTAAAGCGCTATAAAGATGAAAAAGACGAGATCCAGGAAAAGGCCAAATCAACCGGAAAAAAGAAGGAAAAATTTCATAAACTATCCGCAGGACTTACCAATTCACTTCTGTTTCTTCAGGTCGCAATCGTGCTTTCATCAATTGCAATGATAACTCGCAAAAAATACATCTGGTACATCGGCCTTTCGTCTCTTGTTGGCTGGCTATATTTTTTGATCATGAGCTTCTGACAGGTGCTGACCGTTCGCACACTCCCGGCAGGTACAATTTTTTCCGGTTTTCAGAGGTAATCATGAGTCGTGGACTATGGATTGTCACAGGGTTGATTCTGCTGATCTCTTCTCTGCCGGCAGTTGCCGCGCAGCCGGATGCCGGTTCAATTCTTCGTGAACACCGCGAATCTCCACCTTCTGTTCTGCCTGAAAAAAAACCTGTTGTTGTAACACCGACGCTTCCAGCCGGTGACAAGGCCGGCACAAAAATCCTTGTCAGAGGTTTTTTTTTCGAGGGCTTGTCCCAGTTTCCGGCTGAGGAATTATTTGAAGCGCTTGCCGATCTGCTTGGAAAAGAGCTGACCATGGAACAGCTCGAAGTTGCCCCCCAGAGAATTATTGCCTTTTACAGCAAACGTGGCCGTATCGCTTCCGCCTTCCTTCCACAGCAGGAGGTAAAAGACGGTCGCATTCTGATAAAAATTATTGAAGGTAAGCTGGGGACAATAAGCATTGATCCGGCATCCAGGAGCCGGATGAGCCCGGATGTGGCGATGGCTTATCTACAGCGGGAAAACAAAAGCGGTACGACTATCAACATGGAAGCCCTTGAAGCGGCAGTTCGCCTCTTGAAAGGGCTTCCGGGCGTTTCGGCTTCCACGTCGCTACTTCCTGGCAAGGAGCGGGGAACGTCCGATCTGCTTTTAAAGCTTGCGGATTTGCCGCTGATCAGCGGCAGCGTGGAAACAGACAATCAGGGGAGCATTTCGTCCGGCGAATACCGTGGCGCTGCAACGCTTAACCTGAATAATCCCTTTGGCTATGGCGATCAGGTAACGCTGAAGGGGCAGAGCTCACTCAAAAATAATTACGGCCGACTTGCATACGCAGCTCCGGTAGGGGTCGCGGGCTCTCGTCTGTCGTTTTCGTCCAGTTATCTGCATTACGATCTTGGGGGGGAGTTGAAGTCCAAAGGCGATGCTTTTACTGCCGGAAGCAGCTACTCGTTTCCACTGCTGCATCGGCAGTCGTTTAATCTCTCCGGTCAGATTGGATATGAATTTCGCTGGCTCTATAACGAAGTATACGGGGCGGCGATTAACAACAAACGTCTGCACAGCGGAACTATCGGACTTAGCGCCGATACTAACGATCAGTTTCTGGGGGGAGGTTTCAACAGTTTTACGGTCGGTTTGGGGGTGGGAAATGTTGATCTCTCCGCAGTGTCATCGGATGAAGCGCACGACAGGAGTGCAGCAAATACAAGCGGCCTTTATGAAAAATTGACGTTTAACGTATCACGCACCCAGACCATTATTCAAGACCGCACGACTCTTTCCCTCTCTATTAACGGCCAATACGCGTTTAAAAACCTCGACTCATCTGAGCAGTTCGGCACAGGAGGTTTTTATGCTGTCAGAGCCTACTCGTCCGGCGAAGGGAGTGGCGACAGCGGTTTTGTGACGACAGCGGAGCTTCGTCATTTGATTAATTCGACCCTGCAGTTTGCTTTGTTCTATGATGTTGGCTGGATTCGTCAACATTCTGATCCGTGGATTGGCTGGAACTCCGCGAGCAGTATCCCGAACGAATTCTCTTTGGACGGCGCCGGTATGGGGTTGACCTGGACACCTTTTGAATGGTGCATGCTTAAGGGGATTATGGCGGAAAGGGTACGGGATAACAGGGGAGCGAATGCTCAGGGTAAAGACTCTGACGGTACAAAAAGGGAACCACGCTTCTGGTTTATGGCATCAATTAATTTTTAAAAACTTTAGGGAGATTGTGCAATGAAAAGTATGGACACTTTTACATGTGCGATGTATGCAACTCTTCGTAATTGACAAAGCCACAATACTAATCCCTCCACCCAGACGTGGGAGGGGCAGCTCTCCGTTTCTGTACCGGTTAAGGAGAAACCGTGCACTAATGCGCTCTCTTGCCCTGCTGGTGGCCTTGCTGCAGTCAGTATCTGCGGTTGCCGCTGAAATTGCTACTGGCACTCTTCCAAAGGGAGGGAGCGTAACTGCCGGTCAGGCGTCCATTACCAGCAATGGCGCTTCAATGACTATCAACCAGTCAACCAGAAACTCCATCATCAACTGGCAGCAGTTCAACATCGGCTCCCAGGCTCAGGTTCTTTTCAACCAGCCCGACACCACCTCAGCCACTCTTAACCGGGTGCTCTCTTCCGATCCCTCCAGGATTCTCGGCTCTCTCTCCGCGAACGGCCGCCTGTTTCTCATCAACCCTTCCGGCATAGTCTTTGGCGCCGGCTCAAGAGTTGACGCCGGCGGCTTTGTCGCCTCCACTCTCAACATGAATGACGACGATTTCATGGCACGGCGTTATCGCTTCAGCCGTAGCGGTGCCACCGGCAGCATCCTCAATCAGGGGACGCTCTCTGCGTCAGACGGCGGGTTTATCGCACTGCTAGCGCCTGAAGTAAGGAACGAAGGGGTGATAAAGGCCAATCTCGGCACCGTCGCACTTGCCGCCGGAGACCGGGTGTCTCTTGATTTTTCAGGCGAACAGCTCGTCAACCTGTTGGTGGACCCGGCGACGGTAAACATACTGATAGACAACAAACATCTGGTCCAGGCCGATGGCGGCAGCGTTATCATGAGCGCCTCGGCTGCCGATAAGCTGTACAGCTCGGTGATCAACAACAGTGGCGAAGTGCGGGCACAGGGGATTGAAAACAGGGGGGGGAGGATATTCCTTGATTCGGGCAGCGGTGGCCAGACAACGGTATCCGGCCTTCTTGATTCTTCGTCCGATGCGGGTAAAGGGGGGAGAGTCGTCGTCACCGGTGAAAAAGTCGTAGTTCAGTCCGGCGCTCATCTGACCGCGTCCGGGGCTATCGGCGGCGGCGAGGTTTTGGTGGGCGGAGGGTGGCAGGGGAGCGGTGACATCCGCCATGCTGTTGAAGCCACGGTTGAAAAAGGAGCGCTACTGGAGGCCAATGCCACGGACAAAGGTAACGGCGGCACGATCGTTCTCTGGTCGGATGTGAAGAACCCGCTTTCAATTACCGGTGCCCATGGCATCTTTGAAGCGAGAGGAGGACCTAACGGCGGTGATGGAGGAAGGATCGAAACGTCAGGTTACCACCTTGATATTTCCGGAGCTTTTGTTGACGCGTCGGCATCCAAGGGCAAGGGCGGCATTTGGTTGATCGATCCTACGGACATCACGATTGATGCAACTGCTGTTAGCACAACCAGTGGTACTACTGTGTTGACAGACTTCTCGAGTGTGACCGGGGCGTCCAATTTATGTGGTATAAACTCGTGCTCTACGCCTAGCATTAACTCGTCAGGGGCGGTAACGGTGGTAGAAGGATCGATGTTGACTTTCTCATATATGCCTGCTGCGGTTTATAAAGAGTATTCACTCGGTGGCAACGAAACCTCTGTGACTTTTACAACCAAGTACGATGGCACTTGGAATCCAGCTAACGTTAGCAGTTATTTAGCAAGAGCATATGATACTGGTGGAATAAAGCTTGAGTTCTACAACTCCAGTGGAACACTATTATCAACCGTAGATAGCGGAACCTTGACCGGTAACGGCGCTTCAATTACTTCAGGCAATTATAATACCGGAGTTTGGCAAACTGCTACAATAACTGCCAACAGTATCCCGACTACATCAGCTAAGGTGCGTGCTGTTTTTTACCAAACGCAAGAGATGGATGGTTGGAATGGAAACTATGGCATACGGTTCTACCAGCCAAATGTCACGGTAACTGCTCCCTCCGGCATTGTGCCCACGCTTAATACCGGCACAGATGTGACGGTACAGACTTCATCTGCGGGATCGAACATCACTGTTGCAGCCAACATTGCTAAAACCGGAGGTTCAGACGCCGGGCTTACTCTTAAATCCCATGACAGCATTACAATCAATAGTGGTGTAACTATTTCCTCAACTAGTAACAAGCTCAATGTTGTGCTCTGGGCCGACTCTGACAACGCAAATGGTGGTTACATTAATATCGGGACCGGGGCGTCGATAACAACAAATGGTGGTCATCTCTGGATGGGAGGTGGTAGTGGCAGCACATCATGGAGCGGATTAACCGTTGGTGATGGCTATGCCTGGGCCAATGCGAGCCAGTCCATCGGCATTGGCTTATTTAACAATACGATTTCAACGGCAGGTGGCAACATTGCCATGTACGGTGCTGCCGGAGCCATGGCTGCAACCACCTTGAATGTGGTAGAGGGAATAAGGTTCCAGGGGTCTGGTAACGGTGGCGGGGCGACCTCTATTAATAGTGGATCAGGCACAATCTATCTGGAAGGTAAGACGAGCGGCACCAATCAATATTCACTCGGTATTGAGGCTTCCAACTACTTGGTTACTCATTCTATTTCTTCCGCAGCAACCAGCGGTGATGCCATCACAATTATTGGCGATTCCAGCGGGGCGACCAGTACACTATTTACTACTGCCGTTTCTTTGGGTGCCACCCTTAACGCATCGGGCGGCGGCAACATCAAAATTGCCGGTAATAGATCAACTACCGGCGCAACGAAAGATTCTATCGCCACCGGACTGGCCATCAGTTCGGGAGCAGGCAACCTGACATTAACGGGCGACGTGGTCAACATCGGAGCCAATCTTTCTGGCACCGGTGCTCTCACCATTCAGCCCTATACCACCAACACTACCATCGGCATTGCCGGCGGAGCAGGCACGTTGCAAGTTCCGGCCAGCTATTTTTCCTCAAATTTTGTAAATGGATTTTCCGGTATCACTGTCGGTAGCGCCAATGCTGACGATATCTCCGTGGGTACGATGGCCCTTACCTTTAGTGAGCCGCTGACCTTAAAATCGGCCGGTAATATCAAAATCAGCTCTGGCGCTTCCATGACCGGCGGTGCGGGCAGCAACTCTCTTGTACTTTGGGCCAATGCCGACGGTGATACCACCGACAGCGGCGGCGGATATATTTTTATCGACGGCAACTCCACCAGCAGCCCCACTACCATTGCCACCAATGGCGGAAGTCTCTGGTTGGGGGGGAGCACCGGAAATGACACCTCGACAACCTGGAATGGTTTGATAGTCGGCGATGGCTATGCGACAGGCAACTCCACCGATGCAAACGGCATTTTCCTGCGTGGCATCAGCATCAATACTGCTGGCGGTAATATTGCCATGTACGGCAAAAGCAGGGCTGGCGCGGCTGTTGGCGGAGAGCTATCCGGAAATGTCAACTCCGGGATTCGCCTGTCTTCAGGCAGCGGTGCCAGCGTTTCGATTAATTCAGGAGCTGGAGGTATTGCAATTGCCGGTGTTGGACAAGGCAGCAGTGGCTGGGCCGATGGAGTTGAATTCAGCGGCTACAACGGCGCAGCTCACTCCATAACGTCTGCGGCAACAACAGGCACGGCTGTTTCCATAATCGGGGACGGCAGCGGCATCACAGGCGGAAGCTCAAAAGTCGGTGTCTGGATTCATCCTGCAACTACTATTTCCGCTACCGGAGGAGGCGGCATCGCAATTACCGGGAGTGGTGGAGGAACCGCTGCAAGAAACTATAACCAGGCGATTTGGGGAGCAGGTTCACCCGGCGCGTCAATTAATTCCGGTAGCGGCGCACTCAGCATTCTTGGCAGAGGTGAAATTGATCTCAGTTCAGTTGTCTTGACAAGCGGCGCGGCAAGTTTTTCAGCTGAAAATATTGCTCAGACTGTCCGCTACGATATTCTTGCTGCCAATGCCGGCAACAATTTCAGCGGCACAGTCTCCATAATTTCAGGTGGCAATGTCTCGATAAAGGATGCCGATTCTATTACACTTGGCTCAGCCAGTTTCAGCGGCAATCTGACCGCAGAGGCACTGGCTGGCGATGTCACGTTTGCTGGTTACCTTGCCAACACGGCCTCAGGCGCGTCCATTCTTGCAAAAGCCAGCAGAAACGTTGTTGTTGCTGAATCCGTGACCTTACAGACCAATAACGGTGCACTTACTCTTTGGAGTGATTCTGACAATAACCTTGATGGCTGCATTCATTTAAGTGACTGGGTGACGCTGAACAGTGCCAACGGATTAACCAGTCAAACGACTGGCGGCGGAGCCATCACTCTGAGCGGTGGCGCAGCAGTGGCGACCGGTTACGCATCTGCCCAAGGTAGTATGGCCGGTGTGGCACTGGGAGAAACCGGTTTTAATAACACCCTCATCTATTCTGGTGGTGGCAATATTCTCATACGAGGTAGGTCGGCCATTGCTAACGTGCCCGGTGTTTATTCGTTAGGCCAAGGTACTGTCAACAGCGGTGCGGGAACGGTCACTATCGTTGGCGATCACACCAGCACTAATGGGCAAGGCATTACTTTCGGGGGTGGACTCTCGACCAACATGGTGGGCTTGACCATTACTTCTTCCGGCGGCAGCGGCACTCTAGGTCAAGAGGCGATTATCGTGACCGGTACTGCGGCCAGCACCACCAGTGGCACTGGGTTAGATGCCTGGGGATCAAGGTTTTATTCCACAGGTGCAGGTGGTATTGCGCTGACAGGCACCAGTCTGACTACTTTACTGCAACCCGCAGGGGGGTCGTGGGGTATCAACCTGCGTGAGGGGACAGACGTGCTTGCTGCCAGCGGGCCCATTACACTCAATGGCGGTACGCATGGCATTGCGTTATCGCAATTTGACGGCGGCAATGCTACCTTTGGTTACAAGGCATCTACTCCAGTTACGGCAAGTACCGGCAACATTATCTTGACCGGGGATCTGGTGTCGACCGTAACTTTCTCGACGCCCGTAAACTCGGTCATCAACACCAGCGGCACATTCACACTGCAGCCTTC
This sequence comes from uncultured Geobacteraceae bacterium, assembly GCA_903845365.1. Taxonomy (GTDB): domain Bacteria; phylum Desulfobacterota; class Desulfuromonadia; order Geobacterales; family Pseudopelobacteraceae; genus JACRCG01. The sequence goes on from CAIMXI010000074.1 coordinate 13,901, forward strand.
CAGTACCAGTTTCACGTCCGCACTGGCCTGGCCTTACACCGACCTCACACTAAATGGCGTAAGTGGTTTGACACTTGGCAAAGCCGGGAATACCGCCGATATCACTGTCGGCAGCAGCACCAGCATTGCCGGCCCGATCAATATTTATGGCGGCAATATCAATCTGAACGCCGCTCTGACCACCACTACCGCAAACAAAGATATTCTCCTCAAGGCCTCTGGCAATATAACCCAGGCCGCCAGTGTCACCACTTCTGGAGGCAATGTAATTTATTGGGCGGATGCGGACAATACAAATAGCGGTTACATCTGGTTAAAGCCGAACTCAAGCATTTCTACTGCCGGAGGTACTATTACCCTTTCCGGCGGAACCGATGTAAGCACCGGGTTTGCCCAAGGGGCGGTCACCGTTATGGGTAACGGCGTAACTCTGGACAGTGCAACCCTGAATTCCGGAGGTGGGAACATCCTCATTCGTGGCAAGAGTGCAACAGTCGGCTCAAATTATGTCTCCACCGATTTTCCGGGCGGCACTTCTATAGCAGACGGTATCCGTTTTCACGGCAGCAATATTATTGACTCAGGAACAGGTACCATTGCATTTACAGGCATCGCTCAAGGAGCCGACTCTGCGGCAAGCAACGGTATCGAGTCTAATCAAACCGGATACACGAAAATACTCTCTGCCGGAACGAATGGTACGGCAATTAGTATGTATGGAGACGCCAATGCGGGGAGCGGGTCGTTTGGATGGGGTACCTTCCTCTGGGGAACTGCAACATCCGGTATCGTAGTGGCGGCGACTGGTACAAATGGTGGGATAAATCTAAACGGCCTTGGGAGTAATATTTCCTATGGTGGGGGCACCCATCTCAATCCGTATGCCTTTGTGCTGTCGTCCAGCGGACCGATCTCCATATCCGGCACAAAAGGTGGCGCATCCGATTATGAAGACGTCGTGATAAACAGCACAGTAGGCTATGCCGCAACTCTGCCCGCAGGGTTTGGCATCGCTTCACCGGTAACAGCTTCCAGTAGTGATATTACCATCAGTGCTGATACTCTGAGCACCATAAAACCTTTCAGTTGTGTCGGTTGCGACACTGCTCTTCTTCAAAGTAGCGGCTTGCTGACAATAAAGCCGAATACGGCAAATACGACCATTGGCATTGCAGGCGCAGCAGGAACACTAAGTCTGCCTGCCTCGTATTTCTCAACCAACTTTGCTAACGGATTTTCCGGCATTACCATCGGCAGCAGTTCGGCTGCTGACATCACCGTCGGCACCAGCCCGCTAACCTATAATAGCCCACTTACCCTCAAAACATCCGGAAGTATCTTGTTTCCATTCGGCGCATCGTTAACAGGTGGCACTGGTGGGAAGTCTCTGGTGCTCTGGGCGGATAGCGATGCCAACGACTCAGGCAATATAAGGCTTGAGGGCTCTTGGCCAGGAGCGCCGGTTACAATTACTACCAACGGCGGACATGTCTGGATGGGTGGAGGCGCAGTTAGTGGCACCACCTGGAACGGCCTGACGGTAGGCAATGGCTATGCCACCGGCACATCGACGAGCGCCAACGGGATATTGTTGCAGGGTGCCTTAATTAACTCCGGCGGGGGGAATATTGCTTTGTATGGCAGGAGCTTCGTCGGCAGTGACAGCACTAACGCCCAGGACGGTATCCGTTTTGCCGATGGTTTGTATAATAACGTAAACATCAATTCCTGGATCGGAACCATTCTTCTTGATGGCGTGGGGCGCGGAACGACAAGCGATGCCGCCGGTATTGAGTTCGGCAGTTATGCCGGATCAACCCATTCGATAGTCTCTGCGGCCACTTCAGGAAATGCAATTACCATTACAGGAGATGGAAGCGCTATTTCAAGTGGCACTCCAAGTGTCGGGGTATGGATCCATCCGGACACAACTATTTCCGCAACCGGTGGAGGCGCTATCAGTATTACCGGAATTGCCGCAAACCCTAGTGCAGTGTACAACGAGTCGATCCGGGTCGTAAGCGGAGCATTCGATGGCATCAACAGTACCATCAATGCCGGTTCAGCCAATCTTTCATTGCTTGGATCCGGTGGCGCAATCAATATCAGGGATGCGGTGCTTACCGGCGGTAATATTTCCGTCACGGCAGACAACAGTATTACGATTGGTGCAATTAATCCAAGCGCCAACCTTACCGTTGAGGCTGTCGGCGATCTGACCTTTTTTGGGAATATAACCAAAACATCAGGCGCAGATGCAACCGCAACCCTTAAGGCAAGCGGAAACATTAGCCAAAATCTCTCCTCGATTTCTTCCAGTTCCAACAAACTCAATGTCATTCTCAACAGCGATTCAGATGGAAGTGGCCAGGGGGGTATAGTTTTGGATATCGGTTCCAACATTACTACTAACGGTGGTAACATCGTCATGGGTGGTGGTACCTGTACTACCAGCAACTGTACAGCTCCGGCAATTGGCGGACCTGGTGTAGGATCAGGTATAACGCTGCAAGGCGCCAGTGGAAATCTGGTCAGCATTAACTCCGGTGGTGGAGCTATCTGGATGAAATCGAAGGGCGCTGTTGCTGGTGGGGTCGGAATGTGGGCTGATTACGCATCGGTGGACAGTGGCGCAACCGGTTCACTGACCGTAGCCAGTGACGGGGTGTATGGCAGCGGCAACAACGGCCATGGTTTGACACTGCGCAACGGTTCTGTTTTCCGCGGCGGCAGTGGCGGCGCAAGCTATACGTTAAATGGGGATCTGACCGGCTCTGCAAACTGGAGTTTTGGCCTTACAACGGATACTGTTGGAGGCGGCGGCGACCATCTCTACACTACTGATGGCGGTACGATGAGCTTTAACGTATCAACCAACAACTCTAATGGTATTTCGTTCTATATGGATGCCTCCAGTTATTTGGGGCATGCGACCTTGCAAGACGGAAATATATCAATTAATTTCACATCACAGAACTCCGCAACTGATCTTGGCCTGCCGAACATAAAGCTGCCCAGCGGCAATCTATCAGTTACAAGCAACACTGGTATTTCCTCATCTTCCTTGCTAACGGTAGGTGGTACCGCCGGATTTACTGCCGGTGGGGCTACCCGTGACATATCACTGAATGCAGCGACCAATGATTTTACTGGAGCAGTGAGCCTGTCTAGTTTCCGTAATGTCACATTGCAGGACGCAAACGCTATGACCCTGGGTGCGGTCACGGCCTCCGGTACGGTTGATATATCCACTTTAACCGGCAATCTGACGCTTTCCGCTAACATCGCCACAACCGATGCTACAACCGGTGCAATCAAGCTGAACGCAGGCAGCAGCTCGGGTTATGGCACCTCTAGTGGTGGTGACATCGTAATCAGTGGCACTCCGTCAATTACCACAGGTACTGGCGGTATTGCGACTCTGTACAGCGGCAGCGTGGCAGGCAGCACCGGACTGACTACACTTGTCGGCTCCGGGAGCGGACGATTCCGCTATTTTAGTGATGAGACGACGACTAATTACACCGCGTTACTGAGTTCGGGAGTAAACGCAGTATATCGCGAACAGCCATCGATCACTGTAAAACCAGACACATACACAAGTTATTATGGAAATACACCCGCTCCCACGGCATTTAGTCTCTACTCAGGCACTCTTGTCAACGGAGACAGTTTAACTGGAACAATCAGCGCAACCATCAATTCAACCGCTACCGCAACAAGCCACGCAGGTTCGTATGACCTGAGTATTACGGGGCTGCCAGCAAGCAACACAATTGGATATGCACTGACTGGTAGTTCCGATTTGGGTGGGCACACCGTCAGTCCACGTCCTGTTACTGTAACGGTAGCTGACCAGAGCCGCACTTATGGCAATGCCAACCCAACGAACGGCACTCTTACCGCTACGGTAGGCGGAAGCGGTTTTGTTTATGGCGACACGATCAGCACTGTTGCAGTCGCGAGTGTGCTAGCGGCGACGGCTCATGCTGGTACAAGCGCCCCACTTACCGGCAGTAATCCGATCCTTTCCAGCGGCAGCAACGGCAGTGTCATTGGCGATTACTCAGTTACTATCAACAGCGGCACACTCACTATAACTACGCGTCCGATCACGCTGACGCCGACGGCACAATCCAAAACCTACGGCGACCTGAAAAACCTCGGCAGCACCGCGTTCACTTTGAACGACACTGCGACCAGCAACTCAGTACTTCCGAACGGCGACAGCATCAGCGGAGTAACGCTCAGCTCGTCCGGTACTCCTGTAACCGCGCACGTTGGCAGCTACGACATCACTGCCGCAGCAGCAGTTGCTGGCGGCACGACACAGCTA
>CAIMXI010000075.1 GCA_903845365.1 uncultured Geobacteraceae bacterium
CAGCATACTGGTGCTTTTGTCTTCCACTGGCCATAAGGTTGCCATTACGGTATTTGCTCCCTGCATTTCTCCAAGATAGCCAATACCGTCAACCTCTCGACCTCGTGTGCTTGCAGTACCGAGACCAGTGCTGCAAGCGGAAAATGCGACAAGATCAACACCTTCAAACAATTTCGGCATACTACGCAGTTCGTCCATCCGGATTTTAGTGCCATCACCGAGAAGCAGATAGGACATGGTTTCATTGGCGGGATTCAGTTCAAAATGGCTGGCGATATGAACAGCCTTGTAGCCTTCCTTCAGGTGTGATTTCATTGCATCACGGGTAAACGCTTCGTCCAGCAAGATATCTCCCGGCATAACGCCGGTTGAGCTACCCATGCTGCTGATGATGCCCTCCAGTTCTACTTTTACATTTTCAAGAGCATCGTGTCCCTCATATTCTTGGGTAACACCCATACCCAGGCCATTCCATTGATCATGGGACTGCTGGCCAATAGCGCTGCAAGTTGTTATGCAAACATTCCGAAACTTTTCCAGTACAAACTGCTTGCCGTCATGCAGGGCAGCCAAGGGAAGCAGGCGCAGTACACCGTTCAGCATCCAGAGGATGGTGGTGTATTCACCGGCAAGAAGTTCCTCTTCCATCTTTCGGATGATTATTATGTCGTACAGTTCTTTTGATAATTCGAGGTAGGCCGTGTCATCCGGATCTTTGAGGAGTTCTCGGAATTTGAGGACTTTGGTTGCAATATCAACAGCTTTATATTCGGCTGAAAATGCCTTGCGATCGTGGGGTGTGACCATAACAGTATGAAAGTTGTCTTCGGCGGTGACAGTGAAAATGGCGACGGTCTTTGCATCGGCATCCGTCATGTTGATCAGTTTGTATGAATCCTGGTCTATCTGTGTGACTTCCCGTTCGGGCAGTGCTTCATGGAGGTTGTCGAGGAATTCGGAAAATTCCTGGTTCACTTTTTTGAGTTGTTCTTTTATTGCATCTAAACCTGGATTTTTTTCAGGTGCAAGCTCATTACTTTCTCCCAATGCTTGTTCCTGCTTGCCGAGTGTGAAAAGATTCGAGCATATTTCGTCGAAGCGTTCCACAAGCGGTGCTTCTGCATCGTTGTAGGAAATTGTGCGGGTAGGTAGGTCAATTAGTCGGTCACGACGCAACAGCCCAAATTGCTCCTTCTCTTTTAACATCCCCATTACGTATTCGGCTTCACCGTAACGACCGGCTTTGATCAGATACCCAGAAAGGTTGTCATACAAGAATTCAATAGTTTTATCATATGAGGAAAGGGTTCCTTTACCTATGCCAGAGATGTTCTGACGAAGCTTCTGAAATATATTGATTGATCGTTTTTTTAAGAGGATTGCTGCGTTCAGCCGGCCGGTATCGGCATACAAACCTGCGAGGTTGTTCAGACACTTGGCTACATCTGGGTGATCCGGGTCAAAAACTTTTTCGCAGATACCTATCGAGCGTTTGTAGAGTGGTTCCGCTTGCAAGTATTGACCTTGTAAATGATACTGAATCGCGAGTTCGTTCAGACTCAATCCTACTGTTGGGTGTTCTGATCCAAGTCTTTTCTCCCTAATAGCCAGCGAGTGTTTGTAGAGGTGTTCTGCCTGCGAGTATAAACCTTGAGCATTGTAAAGCCTCGCAAGGCCACTCAGACTCCAGGCTAAATCTGGATGGTCCGGGCGAAGTACATTCTCCCAGATAGCTAGTGAGCGTTTATAGAGTTGCTCCGCTTGCGCGTATTGCCCCCAACTGACGTACAGCCCCGCAAGACAGCCCAGACTCCAGGCTAAATCTGGATGATCCGGGCGAAGTAGATTCTCCTTGATAGCCAGTGAGCGTTTATAGAGTTGTTCCGCCTGTGCATATTGCCCTAGGTTTTCGTACATGACTGCGAGGTTGTTCAGGCACTTGGCTAAATCATGATCCGAGCCAAGTACATTCTCCCAGATAGCTAGTGCGCGTTTATAGAGTGGTTCCGCTTGCACGTATTTACCTTGGGAATCATACAGTGACGCGAGGTTGTTCAGACTCGATGCTACAGATGGGTGCTCTGATCCAAGACTTTTCTCCCTAATAGCCAGCGAGCGCTTTTCGAGATGTTCCGCCTGCGCGTACAGACCTTGTTTAGCGCACAGTACCGCATGGCCACTCAGACTCGAGGCTACATCAGGGTGATCTGGTCCAAGTGCATTCTCATTGATAGCCAGTGTGCGTTTGCTGAGTGGTTCCGCTTGCGCGTATTGACCTTGGGAATAATACAGTACCTCGAGGTTATTTAGACTCGTGGCTCCATCCGGATGATCTGGTCCAAGTGCATTCTCATTTATAGCCAGTGTGCGTTTGAAGAGTGGTTCCGCTTGCGCGTATTGACCTTGGGAACAATACAGTGCCGCGAGGTTATTCAGACTCGTGGCTACATGCGGATGATCTGATCCAAGTGCATTCTCCAAGATTGCCAGTGAGCGTTTGCAGAGTGGTACCGCCTGCGCGTACTGTCCTTGGTTACGATACAGCAATGCAAGGCCGCTCAGGTTATATGCTACATCCGGGTGATCGGAGCCAAGCACCTTCTCCCTGATAGCCAGTGAGCGTTTGTAGAGTGGTTCAGCCTGCACATATTGGCCTAAGGTGTCGTATAGGAATGCGAGGGTGAGCATACTCGTGGCTACATCCAGATGATTATGTCCCACTGTATGCTCAGCAAGCTGGAGTGCTTCAATAGCCACAATAACGGCACTCTCATAACTACCCTGCTCTTGGAGTGACTGTACCTTGTCGATGAGTGTATCCCATTCACTATTCATGCTATCTCCAGTTATGCCTTTGATTTGCTTAAGGAGTATGTGGATTTGAAGCAACATCCTTGGGCGCAAATGATGTGCGACGAGGTTCGATCGTTGGCAGGTTGAATCCCGCTACCTGGTCTCCATCTGAAACAGAGTTATCCGCATTTACTAACCCCCATTACCAATCAAAATAAACGGTGCCCAGAAATATGGGTGCGTAAAGTCATGCCCTTCTTCCGATGTAATCTTACCGTTAAGCAGACAGAGTTGCGCTTGTCGCAACGCCTCTGCTGTTGTCATTCCTGCTTCCCGTAAG
>CAIMXI010000076.1 GCA_903845365.1 uncultured Geobacteraceae bacterium
CTTACGGGAAGCAGGAATGACAACAGCAGAGGCGTTGCGACAAGCGCAACTCTGTCTGCTTAACGGTAAGATTACATCGGAAGAAGGGCATGACTTTACGCACCCATATTTCTGGGCACCGTTTATTTTGATTGGTAATGGAGGGTGAAAATGGCTGACACATCAGCAGTTGATTTTGATGAATTTGACAACCTTGTGGATCTTTGCAGCGAACTTGATGCGCCGCCAGCGGTAGAGATCATCCTGCCTGATAAACCGGAACCAAAATTACCACGCCCGGTCAAACTGGTAATCTGCACTCGCAGCAGCGGACCAGCTACCTCTGCCCAGCAGCAACGTTCTGAGCAAATCAGGGATTTCTGCCAGCAGCGCCATATAACAGACATCTGCCATTTTACCCGCATCGAAAACCTGAAAGGAATACTGACGGAAGGACTTCTCCCCAGAGCAGAGCTTGAAAAACGATCTGAAGGGTGTCGTCCAGTATTTCCGGATGAAATGCGTCTAGATGGCCTCACGGATGCATCATGTTTGAGCATAACCTTCCCAAATTATAAAATGTTCTACCAAAAGCGCCAGGAATCAAATGACGACAATTTATGGGTTGTCATCGTCTATGACTATAGCGTTATAACTCGCCTCAACTGTGCCTTTACAGTCCACAACGCGGCTGCTTCAGTGAATCTGGTGAAAGACTTGAGATCAAGGAATAACGTTGAGAGTCTGGCTGAAACATTCGCCGATTTTGGGAATATCCAGCGGAATGAATTGAGAATACCAGATAACTACACGACAAACCCGCAATCAGAGGTCTTGGCTTTTGAGACGATACCAGTAAATTATATCAAACGTGTTGTTTTCTTTAGTCCTGCAAGCCTTAATAAGTGGCTTGAAGAACACCGCTCAATCTATCCGCTGAATAAAATAGCAATTGATAAAGGCAAGTATGGTAGCCGCCGTGACTATAAATATTGGCAAAAGGGAGCTTATTAATGGCACAACGCCCCGTATTCATACCGGAACATTCAGGATATCCATTCGTAAAAACGGTGGATATTGAATTTAAGTGGTCACCCGGCATGGCAAAATCGCAAGCGCAGAAGTCAATCCGCTCTCTGCATGAAGCGGCGGTAAAAGTCGGGTTACCACGCCTGCTCGAAATATCATCAAAAGCCGAAGACAGCCTGGGTGTCGCCTTGAGCGCATTCAACCTCAATATCACCAGCAACAACAAGAAAATGAGTGTCGAATGTGCGTTTCAGGGAAGCAAGGTGTTTGAACGGGGCGGCCCATATACAGATCTCTACAGCGCAGCAAGCCTGGATGCCAAGAGGGATGACCGCATTCGCACATCTGGAGATATTATCGCATTTGACTTTATGGGGGCAAGATTCCCAACCGTTCCAATCACACTCTTTTATGATTGGCTTTATATCACGGCACTTCATCAGAACAAGAAGCTGTCAGATCAGATTCTGGAGTATGACGGTTTCACCGACATTGCCTTCAACCCGCAAAAATCCTGGAACTGTCAGGCACGGTCGGCGGCATTGTATCTGGCACTGCATGGAACGGGGAAACTGGAGCAGGTTGTTTCTGATACGGATTGTTATCTGAGATTTGCGACAGAGAAACAGAAGTCTCATACCGGTGGTGTGCAAATGGGGTTTGGGTTTGAGTGAGTTATTCATGGCTGAATTCAATCGAAAATCTATGGGGTTGCGTCTGCATAGGACACAACAGTTAGACGAACATCAAAAGAAAATTTCCCCGCTGCAATTTAATTTTTGAAAACTGTCACCTTACTGCCGTGTCTCCTATCAGAAGCCGAAATCATCGGCACATTAATTCTGGAGGTACGACATGTTCCCATCACACAACCCCGCACAGCAGGTATGCAACTGGCATGGCCGCAGCAATAACATCTCTGAATCAAATCTTTCCGCTGCTGCTGTGGGTAAACGGGCAATGAACAAATTCATAGCATCCATATTGATCTGTATGCTGCTTCTTGCCTTGCCTTCACAAGGTTTTACCCAAGACGGCGGGAACCGAGCTCATTCGGGCAGTCGTACATATTCACCAAATTCTTATAGCTACACACCTTCAACGCTCCGTATTCCAGCATCGCCAAAGAGATATACCTACAACCCAAAACCATACCGTCCTGGTGGTGTCCAAAGAACAGATAATGGCAAGATTGCCAGAAATATGTCCGCACGGAACAATTTTCTAAAAGATAGTGGTTTGTCAAAGGTTCCAAAGGGGTATCAGGTTGACCACATAAAGCCGCTCTACGCTGGTGGCGCTGATACACCATCCAATATGCAATTACTGAAAATTGATGAGCATCGGGCGAAAACAAAAAATGATTACAGGCGGTATGGCAGATAACGAAGTAAAAGGTGGCCGCCCTTGAGCCGCAAGTGGGAAGGCAAGGACGGAATTGGACGTTACACCACCGAAATTGTCGGTGATAAGATGCAGATGCTCGGCAGCAAGGGTGAAAAAACTGTCAATGTCGGTACAAATACTGAAACCATCAATGACATAGATTTTGATGATACTGATAGCAATCCATTTTGAATAAACCGTGGAGGGAGTTCCCATGTATTTTGACATTACTGTATCAAGAGAAGGATTTGACCTGGCACTGAAACAGGTCAAGAAATTCAATAAGGGGAAGAAGCCGTTCGACATTATTTTGAAATTCGACGGTTCCTCACTTCTTCTGGAGACACCGATGGCAACCTTCGCAGCAATGGCAACCGGTACTTCGGATGTGAGAATTGTACTGCCGGGTAGAATGATGATTTTGATGCAGGGCACTTTTCCATCGATTGATTCGCTGAAATTTTATCTGAAAGGTACATCCTTGACTATAGAGCGACTGACGATTCCTTGTCGGGTTGTGGAGTAGTCAAGTTTTGTCAAATCGGGATTGTAATGGAAAGGCAATTCACGTCGCACAAGACTAATCGCTGAAATAAAAATATTCACCTGCTATTATTTTTTTGAAAACTGCCACATCACTGCCGTGTCTCCTATCAGAAGCCGAAATCATCGGCATAACTGATCAGGAGGCACGACATGTTCCCGACACACAACCCTGCACAACAGGCTTTCAACTGGTACTGCCGCAACAACAACATCGTTGAACATAACTTTGCCAGCGCTGCAGTTGACATGCAAGAACATGTGTACCGTATCCGAAAAATGTACAATATGCCAATCGGGCGCACTATTCCTTATGACGACGCTGACTTTCGGGCTGCATACCTGCTGGCATATTTCCCCTACTACATCGAGCCGATCTGTCATGTGTTGGAAGCAGCAAATCTCCCGGATTCACTTTTTGCTACCGGCACATTGAAAGCGGCCTTCTTCGGCGGTGGCCCCTGCCCGGAAGCTCTTGGATTGGCTGCATACCTCCGGAAGCGGTTACGTAATCTTACCCACGTTGAGGCAACAGTGTTCGATCGCCAGCCGGGCTGGAACATGATCCAGCAGGAACTGGTTCCCTCTATGATGCCGTATTACAAATCCGGCAACACTACTTTCAAGCTGAACAGCCGGTCATGCGATGTGGTAGAGTGCCTTGCCCGCCAGTGCACCTGCGGCGTAGCTGACAAGGACATCATTATAGGTCAGAATTTTCTGGCTGAGGTATGTATGGATCGAACCAAGGCAATTAACACCTTTGAGCGACTGATCAGGCGCTCCAACTGCCGCTACCTGGTGTACGTGGAAAATCAGTATGACGAGGTAAAAAGCCTGATGAACGAACTTTCAGCCCATCTGTATGACAACGGCCTGACTATCAACAGGCCAACCGCCCAGACAACGACCATCCGTCCTAACTTCAAGTTGCCGCAGGTTATGCTACAACATCTATTCGTCGGAAGTGATGGACTTATTCCCCGATATAATGTTCATTTCCATCACATGATTCTTGAGATAGCGAGGTAACTAATGATTATTTCTGCCAGCAGACGCACCGACATCCCGGCTTTTTATTCCGATTGGTTTATGAAGCGGGTACGGGAAGGATTCTTTTACCGTGTCAATCCCTTCAACAGCAAGCAGGTCTCCGGGTTCAGCTTGAAAGCGGAAGATGTGGATGCAATCTGCTTCTGGACCAAGAATCCACGACCACTTATGAAACACCTGGATGAACTGGACAAGGCAGGCCTGAAGTACTATTTCCAGTTCACCTTGAATCCATACAGCAAGACCTTTGAGCCGGGGGTACCTCCGCTTCAGGAACGTATTGCCACCTTTAGGGAACTGGCCGGTCGTATCGGCCATGAGCGAGTAGTCTGGCGTTATGATCCGGTTATCCTTTCGAGCACCACTCCGGTTGCCTGGCACTTGGAGCAGGCAGAACATATTGCCGATCAATTGAAAGACGCCACTCACAGGCTGGTTTTCAGCTTCTATGATTTCTATGGCAAGGGGCAGGGGCGTCTGAACAGGGCTTTGGAGGGTACCGACATTACGCTGGAAGACATTACTTCACCTGCGCATGTAGATGCGCTTCGCCAGGGTGCCTGCGGCTTTAAGGCTATTGCAGACCGACACGGCCTGCAGATATTTTCCTGTAGTGAAGATATAGATCTTGCCTCTATCGGCATTCAACATGGTGCCTGTATTGACGGTACGTTGATTAGTGAATTGTTCGGCTCTACTGCTGTGAACAACAAGGATAAGAATCAGCGGGAAAGCTGCGGCTGTGTAGAATCAGCAGACATGGGCATGTACAACACCTGCCATTTTCGCTGCGCTTACTGTTATGCCAACTTTAACGAGGGAATGATCGAGAGCAACGACAAGAAGCATTACCCGGATAGTCCGTCATTACTAGATCGTCATGAGGGTCGGATTGAAATCCAGACTTCATTACTGAAAAAGAAAAAATGCAGCGAGTGCCAACAGATTCTTTTCTGATCTGGCATCAAAAAATCCAAGTCCAAGAACAATCCTGGTTGAAGCTTTTAATGGCATTATCTTTGAGGGTCAAAATGGCACGAGTCGAGTTTATGACATTTCAGGAAGCCTCAGATTTTTCCAGGAATCTTTCTATTACTCTCAGGATATCGACTGCAATCCATCGGGGAAGTAATATCTGGTGGGTCAATGATCCGAGTGATGAATGTGTCAATTCAAACTTGGTAACAAAACCTGCTGAACCTTCTTTGGACAAGCAAACCTACTTATTCGATAAGTCAGGTTCCCTCGTTTCAATTTTGGATGCCAATCAGATTGAACTGCCAAATTACTCATTAAAAGCGTTATCAAAACAGGACGTAGTTACAGGAACATCTTCAACGGGCGAAAACAATAAAACATTCAAGGAACGTCTCAAACATCTTCAGACGTATCTCGGCAAACGCGTAATCGGACAGGATGACTCTATTGATGCTATCTGTAGAAGACTTCGGATAGCATATTCCGGATTTACTCATCGAAGCGGTCCGGTCGCCGTTTTTTTGTGTATAGGTCCTTCTGGGGTGGGTAAAACCGAACTGGCAAAAGCGCTCGCATCGGATCTCATGGGTGGAGAGCAGTTTCTTATCCGCCTTGATATGTCTGAATACATGGAAGCGCACAGCGTATCCAAGCTTATCGGCTCGCCTCCAGGCTATGTCGGCTATGATGAAGAAGGGCAATTAACCGGTAAATTGCGCGCAAATCCTCGTTCGATATTGCTTCTGGATGAAGTCGAGAAAGCACATCCACGGGTTATGGATATGTTTCTGCAACTCTTTGGTGAGGGTCGTATTACTGACTCAAAAGGAGAGACGGTTGACGCCGGCAATGTGATTGTCGTGATGACTTCGAACATCAGAATCAAGGAAAACAACAAAATTGGTTTTGCCACCGGAGATCAAAGAGCAACTGAGATCCAGCTTGACTCCTTGAAAAATTTCTTTCGTACCGAGCTTGTCAATAGGATTGACAAAGTAGTCATCTTTAACAGGCTTGAACATGACAGCATCCGGAAGATTATCAAGCCCATGCTGGATGAGATCCGGACAAATATTCTTAAACTGCATTGTGTCAATCTGTCAGTCAGTGATGAGCTGATAGAATTCCTCATTAACGAAGGATACGACCCTGAATTTGGTGTGCGTGAACTGAAGCGAACCGTTGAGCACTTTATCCTGGGGGGATTAGGCGAACTGATGCTACACGAGGAACTCAAAGCCGGAAATACGATCTCTGCCTATATGTCCGATGCAGCCATTGCTTTTTCTTTAGACAGAAGCTGCATAGCAAGGAAACAGTCTAAAGAATTTCAAACCGAAAAAGCCCTGGTTTCGCCGGAGATAAATCAAGGCCTCACGGTTGGTATGAAAGTACGACATTCCAAATTTGGTGTCGGGGAAGTCCGTAACATCGAAGGAAGCGACGCTGACCAGAAGGTGATTGTCTGGTTCAAATCGGTCGGACAAAAGAAGCTGCTTACACGTTTCGCTGGACTGGTGCAAATATGAACTCTTCTGTAGCTAAGCGGGAACTTGTATAGAAACTTCGGTATCAGAGTTTAATACGACATACGTGAAACATTTGGAGGATACCATGAGCATAAATAACTACTACGGCCTGAAAGATGATTACGATAACGAAATGGACCTTCTGAGAGAGGAGCTGATGGGAGATAACGACTCCTCGGAACGCTCCAACGATGAGGGTTGGTATTACGACGATGAAGATTGAGGTACATAGGACGCTATCCGGGGGAGGTCCTACTGTATTATGAGATATAATATTCTGTAAACTCACGGGTACGAGTTGAGTTTAAAGCATTCCAGGGAGCGGTTATGACAGTACGACAAACAGAATATTTGATATGAATCTCTATTTGAACCACTAAAAGGAGGAGTAAAACAATGGCATCACTCAACAAAGCAATGATTATCGGCAACCTGGGCAAAAATCCTGAAATCCGCACAACGCCTTCTGGGCAGAGCGTGGCAACCTTTTCGTTGGCAACAAGCGAGAAGTTCAAGAACAAGAGCGGCGAATCGGAAGAACGCACTGAATGGCACAATATCGTGCTGTGGGGGAAGCTGGCCGACATCGCCGGACAGTATCTTACCAAAGGAAAATCTGTCTTCATCGAAGGACGTATTCAGACCCGTAAATGGGAAGGCAAGGATGGGAATGATCGCTACACCACTGAGATTGTCGGCGATAAGATGCAGATGCTGGGTGCCAAGGAAGGTGGAGTAAGTGGTGCAGCGACCATGAAGAGTGATCCTGTTATCGATCCCGACTTTATTGATGAAGACGATATTCCATTCTAGGAGTCTGTCGGACTTACCAGTTCTGTAAAAAATGGCTTCCAAATTTGCGTTTTAACAACGTGAAAACCTTCTTGAATAGTCTGGTGCCTGCTGGTCGTATTTGTTGTTATAACAGCCTGATATTATTTAAATAAATGCTATTTCAGTGCTTGCACTTTAGCCGGTTATCATGTATATATCTCCTATGATATCAGTTGGTTAGATACTGGAGAAAACATGGTACCCAAATTTGTCGAAGTTGACCGAGAAACGCAGTTTTTACTGCCACCTTCAGTGCAAGACTGGC
>CAIMXI010000077.1 GCA_903845365.1 uncultured Geobacteraceae bacterium
CGCTTCCGAAGCGGCATCGGTAATACCAAGATTCAGCATGGCATTACCGAGGGTCCGGCCCATCAGAAACTCCAGTGAAAGGTAGTACCCCCGCTTGCAGTGCGACTCAATATGGGTGTATCGGGTTTTCTTCCAGCGCTCCATCAGACGGTCACGAACCGTTAGTGCAAGTGCTTTATAAAAATAATTGACCGAATGGCAATATTTGTTCTGGCCGAGGCTATAGGTAAAATAGCGGCGATAGTCATGAGCCAGGCCGTCAGCATCCAGCTCCAGTGGCGGCAACTCGGTCAGACCGGGTGAATTTATTTTTACACGATTTCTTTTTTGAACCATTTCCTGTTCCCTTTTCCGTGGCCCAATTATCGGCAGCCCACGTGATTATTTTTGAATTTATCTCGCTTTATTGGCAAGGCATCGTACACATTTTCACCTTGAAAGGCAATTTATCAATAGTTTCACTGTTTATTCCGTTATCTCCCTGAATCGTCCAACCGCCTCCGGAATAGCTTCCTCGCGGATGTTTCCGAATGCCAGCCGCAGATAATCCTCAAGCCCAGGTCCGAAAACCTCGCCAGGCAGACAGAGGATTGCCGCTTCGTCCACCAATCGTTTTGTCACCTGACGCCCGCTGCATCCGCTGAACGGATGACGCACCCACGCGAAAAAGGTGCCGCTTGTTATCATCTGAAACCGGTTTCCGGGCCGCATGAATTCGGCACGGAAAATATCGTGACGCCGCCTCATCATCTCCCGGTTGGCCGCAACCCAGCGATCAAGCTGTTCTACGCCAAATTTGACGGCATGCTGGGTAATGCGTGGCTGACAGACCGCCATGGTGTCCTGTGCTTTGAGCGCATGGTGGATGAAATTGTGAGAAGCCACAAGCATACCGGCGCGGTATCCTGTCAGGGCATACGTCTTGCCGAACGAGGCTATCTGGACAAAGTGGTCGCCCCAGGTCTGGTCGCTGAAAAGTTCATGGGGACGTACTCCACCTGGGATAAATTCGTTATAGGTCTCGTCGAGAAGCAGAGCGATGTTGTGACGCCGGGCAATATCATACAGTTCACGAATGGTTGCAGGAGGTGTAATTGCTCCGGTCGGATTACTGGGTGTTACAACAAGAATCGCCTTGGTTTCGGGTGAGATCAGACCTTCAATTGTGGAAGGATCAGGAATTCCCCCTTCAGCTTCTACAAATGGGGCGAATACGGCGCGGACGCCGAGAATATCAAGCGCCATTTGGTGATCAAAATAGCATGGAGCCTGAACAACGACCTCATCACCGGCACGGCAGAGAGTGACGATCGCCAGCCAGAATGCCTGGCTGGCACCGATCGTCAGGCAGATGTTGTCCGGTGACGCCGTTCCGCCATACTTTCTGCCGTAGTAATCGCATATCGATTGACGCACTTCCGGGAGTCCTTCGTCAGGAGAGTATTTAGACATTTGTGGTTCCGTCAGCAGACCGGCTAGATGTGCCGTCAATTCCGCAGCGGGGGAATAATCCGGCACCGCCTGACAGAGATCGATCAGCTCTCGTCCATCATCCGGGCGCTCGACAAGCCAGCGTTTCACCTCGGAAATGGGGGGGAAGTGGACTTTGGTTATAAGCGGTGAGAGGTTCATGTTCATCTCGATTTGGAAGATTGGTTCGGTTGGGATTGCACCAGATTTCTCCGTTAAACGGGGTAAGGCACACCGGCTCTGTAGGGGCTTTTTCCCGCTGACCGGTGCTGCACGTTGGTTTGATATTTCCCTTGCCATGTTTTCTAACTTGACAATGCGCATATTGTGCGCATAATCTGACATCCAGGAGGTGCTCCATGCAAAAATCTCGAATCAATCTTACTCTTGACGCTGACTTAATTGACTTTATCAAAGAATATGCTAAAACCCAGCGAACAACGGTTTCTGAAGTCTTTACCCAATTTGCTTTAAAGCTGAAGCGGGTTAAAGAGAATGACCCGACTGAAACAATACTGGCAGACCCGGATTTTTCTGATTCGCTTTTAAGTATAATTGAGCGAGTCAAAGCAGGTACTGTCAGTTGGCACAGTTATGATGAGGTCTTTAAATGAATCTTGTTTTCAGTGACGAGTTTGCCGCGTCGCTAAAAAAGCACAGTGCGATCAAAGAGGCCGTCAGAAAAAAAGTGACTATGATCAGCGAAAGTCCCGTGACTCTGGGTGAACCGCTCAAAGGAAACTTTCGTGGTTTCTACAGTTGTCCTGTCAAACGCAATTTCCTGATTATTTTCCTATACTGCGCAACCTGCCGAAAGAAGGGAGACGATGCCATTGTCCTCTGTGCAGATTGTCCAGAGTGCCTTGACGATACCATCAAGTTTATTGCCCTTGGTCCCCACGATAAAGCTTATTGGGGGTGATTTTTTCTAAAGCTTCAGATACTCACCAGGATCAAGCTTAAAATTGTAACTGTCGCCATTAGCGAATTATTTATACATACAATATCTTCAATAATATTTACAGCATATATTAAGTCGTAAATCGCCCTGCATGAAATTGTATTTACCCTTACAACCTATCTATTGAAATTGCGCAATATTTCTGGCATTGTTCATTTCCGTACAGAGTTGGTGAAAAAGGAGAGGCACGTGTGTAAAAAAATATTCATAGGCGCGACCGGACAGCATTGCGGCAAAACTACCATCAGCCTATCGTTGATGCATCTGGCACGGCAAAAGTATGAGCGGGTTGGCTTCATGAAACCGCTGGGTCCCAAATGGATCGTATTTAACGGAACTATTGTTGATAAAGATGCGGCGATGTTCTCCAGCGTTTTTGGAGTTGAAGAGGATGTTTCACTCATGTCTCCGGTAACATTAGCTCCAGGGATGACACGTCGTTTTCTTGATGGTGAGATCGATCCGGCGGCACCTATAAAAGCGATCCGGGCTGCATGTGCAGAGCTGGAGAATAAATATGATTACCTGATCATCGAGGGAGCCGGCCACGGTGGAGTCGGTTCGGTGGTCGGCATGAACAATGCCCGGATAGCGGCCGAACTGAATGCGCCGGTTCTTCTTGTGACCGGCGGCGGCATCGGTAATGTTATCGATGCTGTAGAGCTGAACCTCGCACTCTATCAGCGCGAAGGAGCCGACGTCCGCGTCATAATGGCCAATAAACTGGTGACTGAAAAAAGAGCGGATACCCTCTCATATTTGCAGAAAGCCTTTGCCAGTAGCGGTATAATGGTCACGAGCGCCTTTGATTATCTCCCCACTCTTGCAGATCCCACTCTGCACCATGTCTCTGAACTTCTTGGCCTCCAGCTTCACGGCGATACCGCTGAACAGAGCCGCTTGTGCCACAACATTCAGCTTGGGGCAGCCTCTTCACAGATAGTTATCGATCATCTGGAAGCGTCAACGTTGCTGATTGTGACCAGTTCGCGTGATGAGCTACTCGTTACGGCCTCTGCGCTTCATCACATTCCTGAGTACAAGGCGCGTCTGGCAGGACTGATTATTGCCGGTCACGTACCGGTTTCCAGCATAACCCAGAGAATTCTTGACGACAGTAAAATTCCGTACATACGCATCAAGGAGACATCCTCTGAAATATTTTATCGACTGCGTGAGCACGTTTCAAAAATTGGTCCTGAGGATCTCGAAAAGATCAATCTAATAAATTCGATTGCAGAACGTTACATTGATTTTGATGCAATCGACACACGAATCTAGCCACCAGCCAAATTTTGACGGCCAACGATGCAGAAAGTGCTTGACCTTGTACGCTTTTTGATATTTATATCATCCTACTCGTTCATCTATCGGAGTTGACATGATAGCAGTAACGCGCCTGGACAAACATTTGATGCATCTCAACCCGGATCACATCATCTTCATTGAAGAAACTCCGGATACCGTGATTACCCTTTTTAACGGCAATCGCTATATTGTTATTGACCGTGCATCTGCGATCATAAGCAGGATAGTCGCCTTCCGAGCGAAAATTTCACGGCGAGCCGCAAGTCGCTCAGCAAAAAAATATCTGGGACGGGTCAGATCGAGACAGTTTCATCAGGGTGAATTCACCCTGCCGGACGATGCTTTTTTGGACAATCAAAGCAAGCAGAAGCACATTCCACTTCATGGTAGGGATTATTAGCGTATGGATATAGCGACTATTATAGGGTTGGTGATGGCCTTCGGGTGTATTATCGGTGGCGCCATAATTGAGGGTGTTCATATCAGTGCTTTGATTCAGCCGACCGCTGCGATGATCGTCGGGGGGGGGACATTCGGAGCCGTGTTCGTTTCTATGCCGCTTCCGGCGATCATTAGTGCCTTAAAGGCGGCTAAAACTGCTTTTCTGCCGACAAAAATCGACCATGCGCAGGTGGTAAAGGATATCATCAATTACGCTACCAAGGCTCGGCGTAACGGCTTAATTTCACTGGAGCAGGAGGCTCAGTCGGTTAAGGATCCCTTCATAAAAAAAGGAATATCGCTTGTCGTTGACGGCATCGATCCACAAAAACTTCGTGAAACGCTGGAGGCGGATATTTCAGCGTACGAAGAACACACCAAGCACGGTATCGAATTCTACGAATCAGCTGGCGGCTTTTCACCGACCATCGGCATCATTGGCGCCGTTTTGGGGCTTATCCACGTTATGGCCAACCTCTCCGACACATCCAAACTGGGGGGAGGTATTGCGGTCGCCTTCGTTGCTACCATCTACGGTTTGTTGATTGCCAATGTCGTCTGTCTTCCGATAGGCACCAAACTGAAAATCCGCATGAAAGAGGAAGTGTTGCGACGAGTGATGGTTCTTGAGGGATTAATTGCCATCCAGAACGGCGAAAACCCGCATTTTATTGAACAGAAGCTGATGTCATACACCGGCGGCGGACACTAACAGGCCATGGCACTCAAGAAAGAACCGGAAAAGCATGTAAACCACGAGCGTTGGCTCGTCTCTTACGCTGACTTTATTACTTTGCTTTTCGCCGTTTTCGTAGTTCTCTATGCTATGGGGGTGAGCGACAAGAAAAAAGTTGAAGAGGTTATGAAGTCGATTTCGGAATCATTCGGCATGGCGAAAGCCGGAACCTCGCCCAAAATCAATGTAATCGACTCGCAGCAGATCACAGTCATTCCAGCGCTTAAACCGGAAGCTAAAATTGAGCCAATGAGTCACTCTCGTACCGGTCAGGGGAAGACGCGAGCGACTGATAAGGATTTCCGACAGATTAAAGCAGCAATTGAAGCATACCTCGTTAAAAAGGGGGCTCAGAGTAAGGTCTCTTTGGATATTACCCGGCGGGGACTGATCGTCAGTCTCAAAGAGGCCGGTTTTTTTGCATCCGGTCAGGCCGATATCAAACCTGAGGCATACGAACTGATTAACACGATTGCAGAAGTGGTGACTCAGTACAATAACCCGTTACGCCTCGAAGGGCACACCGATAATGTCCCTATCAGCACGGCACAGTTCCCGTCCAACTGGGAGCTGTCGACAGCCCGTGCTACAAACGGCCTGAAATACCTGCTGAAAAACTTCGACATAGAAACCGACAAAATATCTGCCACTGGCTATGGCGAATTCAGGCCCTTGGCTCCTAATGAGGCTTCCGAAGGGCGCGCCAAGAACCGCCGGGTCGACCTCGTCATGTTGTCTGGAGAAGCAGAGCGCGGCGAACCCTGACATAAAATATTGCGGGAGAAATAAATGAGCATAGTTGTTGTCGGCACTGTTGCGTTTGATACCGTTGAAACCCCTTTCGGCAGAGGAGAAAATGTTCTTGGTGGCTCGGCTACCTATTTTTCTGCCTCAGCCAGTTTTTTTACCGATGTCTCTCTGGTTGCGGTCGTAGGTGATGATTTTCCGGAAGAGCACGTCACTTTTCTCCAGAGTCGCTCTATTGATACCACCGGCTTACAGCGCGTCCCCGGTAAAACCTTCCACTGGAGCGGGCGCTATGGTTTTGATTTAAACGAAGCTCAGACAGTTGACACCCAACTTAACGTACTGATGGATTTTCAGCCGAACCTGCCGGAAGCCTACCGTGACGCCGAGTATCTTTTTCTTGCCAACATCGACCCCGACCTGCAGATGAATGTGCTTGAACAGGTCAGAAGACCGAAGCTGGTGGCTTGCGACACCATGAACTTCTGGATTTCCTCAAAGCCGGAATCGTTGCAAAAGGTACTTCAGAAAGTTGATATTGTCGTCATCAATGAGGGGGAAGCGCGGCAATTCACCGGAGAGGCGAATCTGGTGAAAGCGGCTCGGCAGATCATCGCCCTCGGCAGCAAGAGAGTGGTCATCAAACGGGGAGAGTATGGTGTGTTGATGTTTACCGCCAACACGGTTTTTTCTGCTCCGGCCTATCCACTGGAGGAGGTGTTCGACCCAACCGGAGCTGGAGATACCTTTGCCGGAGGTTTTATGGGTTATCTGGCAAATAGCGGCAATCTATCAGAGGAAGGGCTTCGTCAAGCGATCATATACGGCAGCGTTATGGCCTCTTTCAACGTTGAGGATTTCAGCCTTAACCGGATGAAACGGCTTGAATACAGTGAGATTCAGGCACGTTTCCGCAGTTTCAAAGAGTTGACGCATTTTGAGGATATTTCGTACTGAAGACCCTGAAGGTTTTTCAAACTTTAGGGTTCGGGATCGAGTCTGGTGGAGATGAACTTCATGAATAGCCTTTTCGTCTCTCTTGCACTGCTGCTCTTCTGTCTGACCGCTACCGGGTGTATCTCGGGGCGGGGGAAGAACGACCCGAAACCAAACCCCGCCGCCTACCACTATCAGATGGGACTTTCATATCTTGGCGAACGTAATTATTCCTCCGCCCTGATTGATCTTACCCAGGCCGAAAAGCTTGATCCTGAAAATCCCGATGTTCTCTACAATCTTGCCCTCGCTTACGTTGGCAAAAAACGCCCTGACCTTGCCGAAGCGAGGTTTTTGAAAGCAATACTTCTAAAGCCAGGCTTTTCTGCCGCCCGTAACGACCTGGGTGTTGCATATCTTGAGTTGAAGCGGTGGGACAGTGCCATCCAGCAGTTCAAAATCGTTAAAGACGACCTTTTCTATGACAACAACGAAAATGCGGCTATAAATCTCGGTCTTGCCTACCTCGGAAAGGGCGATTATACGAAGGCTCGGGAAGAGTTGCAGGGGGTAGCCGAGAGAAACCCGCGCAATCCTGCGGCACGGCTTTCTCTCGGCAGAGTCTTGTTTGCAGTTGACGATGTTGAACAGTCAATAAAAGAATATAAAAAGGCACTCTCCATCTATAACGAGTATGGCGCTGCCTATTATTATCTGGGCCAGGCACAACTCAAGCTGAACCGGATTGATGACGCCCGGGCTTCATTTAAAGAGGCGGTACGCCTTATTCCTGACAATGAAATTGGACGGGCCGCCCTTGGGTATCTTGAGCTGATCAAGTGAGTGTCAACAGTATCAAAGAGCCGGTGTCATCTTCACCGGAAACGGGTAGCGGTTCGCCTGGGTCGATACTGCGCCGCTGCCGTGAATTTCACAACATTACGCTTGAAGAGGCTTCTGAAGCAACAAAAGTGGGCATTTCTCACCTGAAGGCTTTGGAAGACGACAAGATAAGTGAATTCGCCAACATCGTATATCTTAAGGGTTTTATTCGTATATACGCTACCTACCTCGGCCTGAATTCAGAAGATATTGCACGGATGTATGCGAAGCTTTTTGGAGTTCAGGGGGATAAAACTGATCCGGCTGGCATATCGCCCCCCGGGCGCCGCCCCAGACGTTATATGAAGTCACTGAAAAGACTGATTTTCCCTGCATTATTGCTGCTGCTGATTCTGATAACCACCAATTACTACATGCGCCCGCCCCCCCCACTGGTACGTCAACCGCGAGTAGCGGAGATTATTGTTCCCCCCGTGCAGAGTGCTGCCGTCCAGAACGTGCAAAGCTCTGTACGTAAAGTGAGGAGGGAGCCGGATATTCCCGCGCCTAAAGTGGAAAAACTATCACCTGAGAGCAGCATCGTTGAAAAGAGTACGCCGTCGGAACGACGGTCTACGGTTGCTGCCAAAGGGTTCATTCTTAAAATAAAAGTGACCCAGAACGGCACCCTAATGGTTACGGTCGATGGCTCTGCGGCACAGCCGTACGAGCTTTCAACCGGAGATATCTTCGAGTGGAAAGCAGAAAAAAAAGTTGCGCTGGAGTTGAGCAACTCTGGCAGGATTGACGTGGAACTGAATGGCAAACCGTATAAGTCGCTCGGAACATCAGGGAAACCGGCGTATATTGAAATTGATGCCAACGCTCTTGAACAGTAATGTTGGCTGGTTACCTCAATGACTTAGATATTTCCGAATGAAATAAACAGATTTCAAAAACAGCCTGAGCATACGGCGAGGAGGATTACCATGACCCCTTTTACAAAAATTCTGACAGCCGTCGATTTTTCTGAAAATTCTGAATCTGCTTTTGACTACGCTCTGACTCTGGCCGCCAATTTTGATGCTGAACTGACAATAATCCATGTTATTAATGAGCCGGTTGATCTGCGTGGTTTCTATGTGCCGCACATATCATTTGTCGAGCTTGAAAAAGAGATCGAAGAGAGTGCCGCCAGAATGATGGCGGAGTTTTGCGCAGCACGGCTAGGTGATTTCAGTAACTACAAAACAGAGATCATAACCGGTATCCCGCATGAAGAAATTACGGCAACTGCGTCCAGGATTAATGCGTCCCTGATTGTCATCGGTACCCATGGCAGAACAGGTCTGGATCGTATCCTTTTTGGCAGTACGGCAGAGCGTGTTGTTCGTTCGGCAGCTTGCCCGGTACTGACGGTTAGGCTCCCGATCGTTCCGTAAACTTACAGCAGAGCAGCTTCTGAAGCGCAGATAAGTACCAACAGAACTGACAGCATGCCATTTATTTATCGAAACCTTTTCCTTACCCCGCACGATACCGAAACTTCGCTGCCGGCTTTCCTGGCCGCGAAGCTTTCCGTCCCGCTGTCATCCATCAATAATGTCGTCATTATCCGCAAAGGTATAGATGCCCGTAAAAAACCAGAGATAAAGATAGTCTATACACTCTCTTTTTCAGCGGATAATTCAGTACAGGCGCGCCTTGGTGCTGACCCTTCGCTGGAGTGGCAAGATGAAATGGCACCGCAAAAGCCAAAGCGGCTGCAGTCGTCACAACGTATCGTTATTGTCGGAAGCGGCCCGGCCGGGCTATTTGCCGCATTACGTCTGGCAGATTATGGAGTTGCAGCAACTATCGTGGAACGTGGAGAGCCTGTTGAGCAACGTGCGCTCTCGGTGCAGCGTTTTTGGAAGGATGGCACTCTTGACACTGAATCCAATGTTCAGTTCGGGGAGGGGGGAGCGGGGACGTTTTCCGACGGTAAGCTGACCTGTCGCTCAAAAGAGCCTACAGTTCCCTGGGTACTCGATAAATTAGCCAATTTCGGAGCTCAACCTGAAATCCGATATCTCGCCAAGCCGCACATCGGCACCGACCGGCTGAGAACCGTTATCAGTGCCATCAGACGAGAGCTCCAGGAGAAAGGGTTTATATTTCGCTTTGGCTGCCGCATGACAGATATGAATATTAAGAATGGGACTCTCTGTGCCGTTATCCTGAATGATGTCGAGGAGATCCGCTGCAATCATCTGATTCTGGCCAGCGGCCATAGCGCCCGCGATACCTTTGAAATGCTGGAGCGGCTGAACGTTCCGCTACAACGGAAACCCTTCGCAATGGGACTCAGGGTTGAGCACCCGCAGGAGCTGATTAATACCATACAGTATGGCAGACAAAAACAGTCAAACCTTCCCGCCGCTGATTATGCCATTGCCTGGAACAGCAGCTCCAGCGGGCGAAGCGCCTATTCCTTCTGCATGTGCCCCGGCGGGGTCGTAGTCGCTGGCGCTTCCGAAAAGGGCGGGGTCGTGACCAACGGCATGAGCGGCCAAATGCGTAACTCTCCTTATGCAAATAGTGCTCTGGTAGTCAATGTGCGTGAAGATGATTTTGATGGGGCGGGGCCGCTGGCAGGAGTCCGCCTGCAGCGCAAGTGGGAGCAGCGCGCGTTTGAGCTTGGAGGGGGTGGCTATCGGGCTCCGGCACAAAACCTGCTAGGTTTCTTGGGGGTGCCAGGAAAAGGTTCCGTCAAAACAAGCTATCGGCCAGGCATCTGCGAAACAGAACTTGATACGGTTCTGCCGACGTTTATCATCAATACGTTGCGTGAAGGAATCACCGATTTCGGAAGGAAGTTGCGGGGATTCGTAACTGCTGAAGCCACCCTGATTGGCATTGAATCGCGCACCTCCTCTCCGGTGCGCATTCTGCGCGACAGCAGCTTAGAGTCCGTCGGGATCAAAGGTCTGTATCCGGCTGGCGAAGGTGCCGGGTACGCAGGCGGCATAATGAGTGCGGCTCTGGATGGCATAAAAGTCGCTGACAGCATTGCGGGGAGATTAAGACCCTAAAGGTTTTTGAAACCTTTAGGGTCTTAACATTTTCTTACGCTCATTTATTTATGGTCTTTCAAAATGACAGCTTCCTTCAGAGCGGTTATCAACTCATTTTCATCTTTTACAGATAATGAAGAACGGAGCAATTCACCGTTAAATTTTTTCAACTCATCCACAACGGCATCAGAAATGGATTTGTGAACGCGAAAGAAAATGGCGGAACTGCCCGGAGCCAGCACATCTGCGACACCTTTGACAAACTCATCAGTAATTCCGATGTGACTTAGTATCTTAACCGTCTCTCCTACTGCAGCGCCGATGACTCCTCCAACCAGAAGACCCGCAGGTCCGCCAACTACCATACCGAACAGACTGCCCATGGCGGCATCACTCATAACCAGAAGATTGCTATGCTTTATTTTTATGGTACCATCCACCTTTCTGATTGCAACAACAGCATCATCAAGGTTGATCTTGTGTATCTGTTGCATTTTTTCCAAATCAAGAAGCACCTCATCCGCAGTAAATTCCCCCTTGAACCCAACAGTAATCAATTCACTCATAATCGTAATACTCCTTGCGGTCAAATTTAGTAATCCGGGTGCGATTGTCCGGCGTTTTCTTACGAACGTCAACTATTTATTAGGGGTTACTCTTCCGCCTCTTCACTGTTTTGGAATTTTTAGTTTCAAATCAAGCTCCCGCACCTTGCCCAGCGATTCAAGCGGCAGATCAAACTTTGCCGCGTCTCCGATAACAACAATCTTAAACGTATCCGGATGCAGATATTTCCGGGCTGCGGTCAGTATGTCGCCTCTGGTGACTTTGGCGATATTGTCACGGTACTGTTCAAGGTAACCTTCAGGATAGCCGTAATACTCCAGCCGTGCGCGCTGGGTTACAATTGACGCCGGAGTGGTGAAGCCGAACATGAACGAATTTATCATATAATCTCGGGCAGATGTAAGCTCGTCGTCGCTTACCGGCTCTTTTGTCAGTCCGGCGATAATATTTTTCATCAGATTAATCGTTTTTCCTGTCGATTCGGCTTTAGTTTCTGTCTCGGCAACAAAACTTCCGGTAAAACGGCGACCGATGTCGAAGTGGCTGCTTACGCTGTAAGCCAGCCCCTGATTAGTTCGAATCTCCATCGTCAACCGGGAGGTAAAACTCCCCCCGAGAATGTAATCCAAGAGGCGAACCGCATAGATATCAGGCGAATCTTTGGTAAGTCCCAGATGCCCCATGCGGATTACCGTTTGATTGACATCCTTTTTGCCATAGAGCAGCGCCCCCTGCAGCAGCTCTTTCGGCTGAGGTATATTCGCCAGAGCCAGCGTGGCCGGGTATTTTACCGGTCTAAAAACCTGATTCAACTCTTTCAGCAGTGCGGTTCGCTCAAAATCCCCCGAAACCGCGAGAATCATGTTGTTAAGGCGGTAATAGCGGCTATGGAAGTCAACCAGCTCCTGACGGGTGATGGAGCGGACAGAGTCAAAGGTTGCGATATTGCCAAGTGGGTGACCGGCATAAATCGCCCGGTTTATCTCACGTCCAGCGATTTCCTTGGGATCATCATTTTGACGCCGTAACCCTTCAACGGTCTGCCGCCGGGCAATTTCCAGCCGTTTCTCGCTGAACTCAGGGCGAAGCAGAACATCACTGAAAATCTGCAGCGTACGGCTGAAGTTCTTTTTGAGTGATGTCAATGAGACTGTCCCCATATCGCTACCGATACCACTTTCAACCGAAGAAGCCATGAATTCGAGCTCATCATCCATCTTCTCGGGCGTTAGACCTCCGGCACCACCGCTCCGCATAACGCTGCCGACTATTCCGGACAGCCCCGATTTTTCCGCCGGTTCATAGACCGACCCGACCCGCACCATTGCGGTCATGTTAATGATTGGCAGTTCGGTGTCGCGCAGCAGGTAAACCGGCATCCCGCACTCAAGCAGAACTCGCTCTGCTTTGGGAATCTGAAAATTCAATGCGGGAAATTTCATGGTGCGAGGATTTGCGAGCTGTTGATCGGCTGCGTACAGAGATGTGGCACTGGAAAGCAGAAAGCAGAGCATCAGTAGAAACCGACTCATTTGTCACCCCCTTTTTTGGTAATAAAACCGACCGTGCGGTTCTCACGAGTGAAGTAGATTGCGGCGACCCGCTGAACATCCGCCGGCGTCACCTTGGCAATTTTACCACGATTTTCGGTCATATACCGCCAACTCCCGGTAGTCGCCTCATACTCCGTCAGGTTGCGGGCCAGACCGCCATTAGTACCCATCCGGCGCGCTTCCTCATACTCTATCTTATTAAGAATCCGCTGCAGGTCCCGCTCGGCCACCGGGGTAGTTTTCAGCAGATCAAGCTCGGCCTGAACGGCCTCTTCTACCTCTTTAACGGTGTGTGGCGCGCGCGGGTTGGCACTTACGACAAACAGGTTCGGATAGCGATTCCCCGGCGCATCAAACGCTCCTATTTCAGTGGCAAGCTGCGTTTCAATAACCAGTTTTTTATAAAAACGTGAGGTACGTCCGCTCCCCAGAATCATGGTGATGACATCAAAAACATAATCATCGGGTGTGGCTATACCCGGCTTATGGAAGCCGATCATCACTGTCGGCTCTGCTTCGGCAACCAGCTCGATGCGGCGTTCTCCCGACTGCTTCGGTTCGAGTGCAGTAACAGGCGGCATCTCCTTCCCCGGCTTGATCATGCCGAAATAACGCTCGACAAGAGCTATCGTCTCTTTGGTATTGATATCTCCGACAATGGCAACGATGGCGTTGTTCGGCGCATAGTAATTATGGAAGAACTGCTCCGCCTTGCTACGGGTGAGATTTTCAATATCCGACATCCAGCCGATTGTCGGCTGCCCGTACGGATGAGTCAGGAAACTGGCAGCGACAAATGTTTCCCACAATTTACTCTCAGGATCGGCATCATATGATCTGCGGCGCTCTTCCATGACAACCGAACGTTCGGTATAGAATTCGCGCAGTACCGCATTCTGCAGGCGATCCGACTCGATGGCCGCCCACAACTCCAGCTTGTTTGCGGGGAGACTGATCAGATATGTCGTACCATCGCGGCTGGTAAAAGCGTTGTAGCCGGTGCCGCCGTTTTTGGCATAGAGCTCAAAAAACTCATCCTTTACAACGTACTTCGAGGCATCAGCTTCCAGCTTTGTCAACAGCTTCTCTAATTCAGTTATCTTTGCGGAATCCGACTTTTCTCTTTTTGCTTTTTCCCCCATTAGCGCCTGGGCGGTTACTTCAATAGCGTCAAGGAGCGGTTTTTCGGCAGCAAAATCCTTTGTTCCGAGCGTGGTCGTCCCTTTAAAGAGCATATGCTCCAGCAGATGGGCTATCCCGCGCTCATCGCTCCGTTCATCAACGCTCCCGACCCTGAAACGAATCCAGGCAGAAACTGTCGGCGAGGTATGGCGCTCTACCATCAGCAGCTTCATGCCGTTTTTCATGGTATGTTCAACGACCTTTTCTTCCAGCGTTGCAGCGTGAGTACTCGCAGCAGACAGAGCCAGCAGAGTAACTATCAACAAAATGTGCTTCATTCGGTGTACTCCCTTTAAAAAACCGAAAATTTTATATACTTCCGGGGATCTTCCTTGAAATCTATTATCACGGCATTCAAATCGTCAACCATCTTGTTCATTTTGTCGTAGAGTGCTTTGTCATTAACCAGTTGCCCTGCGGTTCCGGTGCCGCTGTTTAGCTTCCTCGTCATTTCTTCGATCGCTTTTACCGACAGTTCGGCTCTGGCAAGAAGAGATATTCCCTTATCATAAAATTCCCGGTCATTCAGCAGCAGCCCGATAGTGGCATCTTTTGACATCATCCGCTTTTGCAGGGCGCTGACATCATCGGCCGCCTGGACGCTCTTGTCAGCCAGTATCGTTAATTTAGAGTAGAGCGCCTTATCATAGATTAATTTGTTAAGTGTGCCATCAGACATCTGAATATCCTGCAGCGTCCGGTCGGCGCGACTAAGAATGCTGATCAATCGGTTGTACGGCTCCGGGTCGCGGTTAAGGCGGCCAAGTGTTCCGTCTCCTCGGTTTATGGTAACAATAAGCTCTTTCATTTCAACGGCAAGCCGCGCAACATTGCTGTATAGTGTCTCGTCCTTGTTAAGTTTCCCCAGAGTCCCTTTCCCACTTTCAATGTTATCGATGATCCGGTTGACTCTGTCAAAGGCGTCGCCAGCCTTCTGGATTACATCGTCCAGCTTCGCAACCGGTGTGCCTTGCAGTTGGGTTGGAGGCGTTTCGGAGTATTGTTTTGAGGGGAGTATGTCAACGTATTTTTCCCCCATGAGCCCACGGGTTTTAATGGTCACCCTGGAATCAGCTCCGATTTTCTTCAGAGCGTTGGTATCAACCTCAATATCAATGCTGACTTCATTGCTGTTTTCCGGATTGGCAAATAAAATGCCGGTAACAAGTCCGACATCCACTCCGGCAAGCCAGACCGGTGCGCCGATTTTAAGACCTACTACATCGCTCATGACAATCCGCAGCTCTCCCTTATTGACAAACATCTTAGTTTTCTGCCCCATCAGCAGCACCCCGCCGGCAAAAAAGAGCAGTGCCAGCAGGATAAAAATACCTCCCCGCACCTGAGCCCAGCCGATCTGATTACTCCGTTTCATAGCGATTCCACCTGTTCCGGTTGTTTGAGGTTGACTGTCTGCACATCATAAAATAGTGACCTGTCGGTAGGTTCGAGAAATTCGCATACCTCGGGGATGCTGCTCCCCCGCATCTCCTCTTCGCTCCCTTCAAACAGTATGCGCGCCTTGTGCAGAAAGGTGAAGCGCTGTGACGTTGAAAAAGCGGTTGCAAGATCGTGAGTGACCATCAGGGTCGTCTTCCCTTCGGCCTGTAATCGTTGCATGAGGTTGCAGATATTATGGACTCCAATCGGATCCAATCCGGTAGTAGGCTCATCAAAGAAGATGTAATCCGGGTCTGCCGCAAGGGCGCGGGCGATAGCTACCCGTTTTTTCATGCCGCCGGAAAGCTCAGCCGGATAGAGGTCGAGAGCCGTTTCCACCCCGACAAAACTAAGCTTTTCGAGCACGATGTTCGTTATTTCACCCTGAGAAAGCTTTCCCTCTTCTAGCAGGCGATAGCCGACATTTTCCCCGACGGTCATTGAATCAAAGAGCGCTCCGCCTTGAAAAACAATGGCTATCCTTTTGCGTTGCTCCAGAAATTGTGCCTCCGGCAAGCCGGTAATGCAGAGGTTGCCGATAAACACTTTCCCGGAATCTGGTTCAAGAAGCCCAAGCAGCAGTTTCAGTATGGTCGTTTTCCCTGCACCGCTGACCCCCAGAATTGTTCGATTAACACCACGTTCCAGATGAAAATCAAAATCTTGCAGGATCTTGCGACCGCCGATCGAATAACATAACTTTTCAATGCGGATTGAGTCGCTGGAGCTCATGGGATTGTTGTCCCCCCCATGGCCAGTATGATATGCCACTCATCTTCCGTAACCGGCTGAATCGAGAGGCGGCTCCGCTTGACCAGCGGCATGTCTCCCAGCAGCAGGTTCTGTTTGATATTCTCCAGAGTCACAATTCTTGGCAACGGTTTGACATAGCGGACGTCGACCATATACCAGATCGGTTTGTCAACGGAAGCTTTGGGATCGAAATGCTCAGAGTTCGGATTCAGGGCGGTGATATCGGGATAGCCGGCACGGACGACCTCTGCCAGGCCGACCACCGCAGGCTCCGGTATGTTGCTGTGGTAGAACAGCACCAGGTCGCCAACGCTCACGGAATCCCTCAGAAAATTGCGTGCCTGGAAGTTGCGCACACCATCCCACGGCTCGGTCATGCCAGGGCGGTTCTTCAGGCTATCGAAAGAAAAACAGCCCGGTTCAGTTTTAAACAGCCAGTAGTTCATAGATGTTCCTTGAAGGTAAGACCCCAATACGCTACGGAAAAGCTGGAAATGTCGTCCTGGGACGACATACGCTATGTCTCTTTTAATCCGAATATATTCGGACCGGTCCGGGTAAACGTCACGCCCTTTTTTACTTTTTTTGTCAGAGCCGAAACCACCGACTCGCGATCCAAGGTAATCCCGTGTCGTTCGCTAACAAGTCGGATAATTTCGGATACATGCAGTGGTGAACCGGCAGCAGAGAGAACGTCTGTTATGATTCTGATATGTGACAGACTTTTTGATTGTGATGACTTCCTCTCATGTCCACCCGGTTCAACGCTTTTCAGGTAATTGCGAATAACACCTAACTGCGCTTTCAACAGCTCTTCTTGAAGCTTTGCCCAATCATTAGTTTCCATAACCACCTCCAGATATTCATATAGCACTCTGGAGTCTGTATGTCAATAAAATATTGAAATACGCTAAAATTAAGCTAAAATGATGGGGACTCGGATTAACCCTTGAAAAACTGCCCTCCAAAAAAAATTCGTGAGAAAATCACAATACAGCAACTTTATGGTGGGTCAACTTAAATTCTAAAAACGGGTCAACACATTACCGGTGGTGGCAACCATGACTTTCCCGATCCCGATATGGGGCGAGCATCCCCTTGCGGCATTTATGACCCGACCAACAATGTTGGTTTTGTCAATGTCGAGATAAGCTGGAAACACAATTTTCCCTACAAAAATCATATTTTGTATTGACATAGCCCTTGACGGGCGTTATAAGTTCCCTCCAGTGTGGAAAAAAGTGGAATATTGTGGTAAAAAGTGCCAAAAAGGGTGCCATGTTCAGGGGAATTATTGAGACAACCATAGATGCCAAGGGGCGTACCAGTCTGCCTGCTAAATTTAGAGAGGTTCTGATCGGCCAGCATGGCGACGAGCGCTTTTTCTTGACTAATTCCGCACCTGTCCGTCTGGCGGATGACCAGAGCAGTTCCGGACTACTGATTTTCCCCTACAAGGAATGGTTTGTCTTTGAAAAGAATTTTATGGCCATAAAAGGACTTACCTCCGAACAGCGGAAAAACATCCTGCACACTATTATCGCACCGGCTCAGGAATGCTGTGCCGATAAACTCGGGCGCTTCCTGATACCACCGGCGTTCCGCAGAGATGCTGTTCTTGACCGGGAGATCCAGTTCGTTGGGACATTGGACAGAATTGAAATCTGGAGCATGAGTGAATGGAACAAAGTGCATGCTCATCATATGAATAATTTCCCAAGCGGCACTGAAGCTGCCGCTGAACTTGGTCTTTAGTGTCAGAATTTCATCATCTGCCGGTTCTGCCAGATGAGGTAATCCGTTTTCTTGATCCGGTGGACGGCAAGACGTATCTGGACGGTACTCTTGGTGGTGGCGGTCACTCCTCATTGATCCTTGAAAAAGCGCCGGGGGTCTTTCTGGTCGGCATGGATCTGGATCAGACCGCATTGGCAGCAGCGGGAGCGCGACTGGCGATATATGGAGATCGTGTACGCCTGCTGCATGGCAACTTTGCCGACGTCGGAGAATATCTAAACGATATCGGCATAACGGCACTGGATGGCTTCATTCTCGATCTTGGTGTCTCGTCGCACCAGTTGGACGCACGGGAACGAGGTTTCAGCTTTCAGCAGGATGCGCCGCTGGATATGAGGATGGACACGAGTAGCGGCGAAACGGCAGCCAAGCTTGTCAATACACTTCCGGAAGCGGAGTTAAGCCGGATATTCCTGGAGTATGGCGAAGAGCGTTGGGCAAAACGGATCGCCTCTTTCATCGTTAAGGAACGTGTAGATTCACCGATAGCTACAACCCTGCGGCTGGTGGATATTATTAAAGGGGCGGTTCCCAAAGCCAAATGGGATGAAAGAATTCATCCGGCCACGCGTACCTTTCAGGCACTCCGTATTGCTGTGAACAGCGAACTGGATAGCCTGGAACGGGGTATGCGGACAGCGCTTGATTTGCTTAAGCCAGGCGGAAGGGGCGTTATTATTTCGTTCCACTCTCTGGAAGACCGGATCGTCAAACATATTTTCAAGGAATATGCAGAAGGGTGCACCTGCCCACGACAGTTGCCTATCTGTGTCTGTGGCAACCTGCCGAGGGTAAAGATTCTGACCGGTCGACCGGTCATGGCGACGACAGCAGAAACGGAAGAAAACCCACGGGCGCGCAGCGCCAAGCTGCGAGCGGTAGAGAAATTATAAGCCCCCCGCCAACCTCCCCCCGCTGGACCCTCTGGGGCCTAAAGGTGGAGACTCTAGTCCCCTCACCCAGCGGGGGAGGGTTAGGGAGGGGGAGTACTAGGAGAATCATCATGGCACATGCACGAACCGAGTATACCAAAGTTGCCGCTCCCCGCGCACTTAGCGGGATAGATCTAACCCCCCACCGTATTGACCTGTTTAAATACCTCATGCTCTGCATGATCGTGTTTACGATTGTTTCGGTCTTTCACGTCTGGTCACGCTTCAAACTGGTTGACCTCAATCTGCAGATTTCCGAGATCAGTCGTCAGTTGAACGAAGCGGGACAAGAGCAGAAACGGCTGAAACTCGAAGCTGCCTCGCTTAAGTCTCCCACCAGAATTGAAGCAATAGCCAAAAATGAGCTTGGAATGGCGTTGCCGACCGAGCAGCAGATTATTCAAGTCAAATGAAAGATGAGCGGGAAAAATGGGCACGTATCCGGATCATCATGATCGGGACTGTGTTCGGCCTCCTGTTCATGAATGTAGTCGGGCGGGCGTTCTACCTCCAGATTCTTCAGCACGAAATCCTCGAAAAAAAGGCCGATAAACAGCACCTGCACAGAGTTGAACTGACCCCGGCCAGGGGAAGCATACTCGATCGCAACGGCACCACACTGGCCGAATCGATTCATATGGATTCCTGCTATGCCGAACCAAGGCGGATCAAAGATGTTAATGGTACTGCCGGGGCGCTTGCGCCGATGCTGGGGATTCCGAAGAGTGAATTGGTTGCCAAGCTTTCAGTAAAAAAATCTTTCACCTGGGTCGCACGGTGGTTAGCACCAGAGGTCGCGATCCGGGTCAAAAACATGAAGCTTCCAGGTATCGGCTTTGCGCCGGAATCGAAGCGTTTTTATCCCAATATGGAGATTGCTGCACACGTAGTCGGCTTCACCGGTCGTGATCCAAGCGGACTGGAGGGGATCGAGCTTAAATACGACAGCACTATCCTCGGCAATACCGGTTATATGATTACCGAGCGGGACGCACTCGGCAGAAATATCGCGATAATGAATACCGTTATAAAGGACTCGTCACCTGGAAAAAGTGTCATCCTGACGCTTGATAAGACGATTCAGTTTATCGTCGAAAAAGAGCTGGCAAAAGCCGTTACAGATAGTAAAGCCAAAGCAGGCATGGCGCTGGTCATGGAATCAGACACCGGCAAAATTCTGGCAATGGCCAACTATCCGACATTCAACCCGAACGCATATGCGCGCTATTCGCTTGCCGAGTTGCGCAATCATGTCGTAGCGGACAGCTTTGAGCCCGGTTCCACTTTCAAGGTGTTTACCATCGCGGCAGCGATTGATTCCGCTACGGTCAAAGCAACTGACATATATAACTGTGAGAATGGCGTCTATCGTATTGCCGGTCGGACAATCCATGATGATCATCCTCATTCACGGATTACAGTCTCAGAAATCATTAAATATTCCAGCAACATCGGAGCGGCCAAGATCGGCTTCAAGATGGGTGAAGGGAAGCTCACCTCCTATCTTCGCAATTTCGGTTTTGGCCAACGTACCGGCATAGACCTCCCGGGAGAAGCGACCGGAATCCTGAAAAAACACTTGTATGCCATTGATCTTGCAACGACTTCATTCGGACAGGGTGTTTCCCTGTCGGCTATCCAACTGACTACGGCGCTCTCAGCTATTGCAAATGGCGGCAACCTGATGAAACCATATATTGTGGAGCAGATTCTCGACGACAGCGGCACGGTTGTCCAGAAATTCGAGCCACAGATTGTGAGGCGCGTTATGTCTCCTGAAGCCTCGCAGACAGTAATTAAAATGATGGAAACGGTTACCGGTGAGGGTGGAACCGGCACAAAAGCAGCTCTGGAAGGATTCCGGGTCGCTGGAAAAACCGGAACGGCCCAGAAGGTCGATCCGGTTACTCATACCTACTCGGCCAAACGCATCGGCTCGTTTGTCGGCTTCATCCCCGCCGATAAACCAAAATTGACCATCGCTGTAATTATTGACGAGCCACAAGGCATTAAATACGGCGGCGTTGTCGCCGCACCGGCATTTAGGGGCATAGCTCAGAATTCGCTGGCTTACCTGAAAATACAGCCGAATCAGCCATTAACCGCCAAGGTTAAACCTGGCGAGACAAAAGTTGCCGCCGCGCCGACAGACCTTTCGCTATCGGATGATGCGTTAGACGATGATGGGGAGGAGATTCCTGTCGAGGGGGAGGTCATGCCGAACTTCCATGGTATGAGTATGCGCCGGGTTCTGCAGGTCATGGAGAAACGCGGCATCAACATCAGATTAATCGGCAGCGGTCGGGCGGCAGAGCAAAGTCCACCGCCCGGAGGAAAAATCCGGGGTGTCGGCGAAGTTTGGATAAAGTTCACCCCTTCTGCGTGAAACCGATACATAAGGAGAACAGATGACGCTGTGCGAACTGCTTGAAAAATTGCCAGAGTCCGAGATTCACGGTGATTCATCCGTCAGCATCACCGGATTGACCTGTGACTCACGCACAGCGCATCCTGGTGCGCTCTTTTTTGCCCTGCGCGGCACAGAGGCTGATGGGCATCGCTACATCAAACAGGCCGTGGCCGCAGGAGCTGCAGCGGTGATACTTGAGGACGCTTCCTCAGCCCCGGAGAGTCTCCCATGGGTCAAGGTTTTAGACGGACGCGCCGCTATGGGTTTGATGGCGGCACTTTTTAACGGTGACCCGACTACAGTGAAACCGCTGATCGGAATAACCGGCACCAACGGGAAGACCACCACAACCTACCTGATTGAAGCGATTCTGGCTGCTGCAGGGATTCAGGCGGCGGTGCTAGGCACAATAAGCTACCGCTTCGGCTCCAGAACCATCGGAGCGTCACATACGACTCCTGAATCAACCGAGCTTCAGCGGGCATTCAAACTGTTGAGTGACGCTGGAGCCGAGGCCTTTGTCATGGAGGTCTCCTCCCACGCGCTCGATCAGAAACGGATCGAAGGCTGTCACTTTGACGTCGGCATTTTCAGCAATCTCACCCGTGACCACCTAGACTACCACGGCACAATGGATAATTATCTGGAGGCCAAATGTCGGCTCTTCACGGAACTGCTGCGGCCATCAAAGGAAAAGCCGCGCCGGAGAGCCGTAATAAACATGGATGACCCATTCGGTGGGAAAATTGGAGAGCGCGCCGCCTGTCCGGTGATATCATTCGGGATTCAGGGGAACTGTGATGTACGGCCAACAGCCGTAGAGTCGTCAGTTAATGGCATACGAGCAACATTGTTGACGCCGGCCGGAGAATTTGAATTCACCTCAAAGCTCCTGGGGCGCTTCAATCTTTCCAACATTCTGGCCTCCGTCGCCGCAGGAATTGCCCTTGAGCTGCCTCTATCCGCAGTTAAACAGGGTATCGAGAACCACACCACCGTTCCGGGTCGTATGGAGCGGGTTGAGAACGGAGCAGGTGTCACCTGCCTGGTTGACTACGCTCATACCGGAGACGCACTGGAGAATGTTCTTACCACGCTGAAGGAGATAGCAACTGGACGCATCATTACCGTTTTTGGTTGCGGCGGAGATCGTGACAACGGCAAACGCCCGATCATGGGAAAAATTGCCGCCACCATGAGCAACCTGGCCATTATCACATCCGACAATCCCCGCACTGAGAACCCGCTGATTATTCTAGAGCAGGTTAAGGCGGGCATAAAAGCTATACCCCCTCTACCTCAGGGAGAGGGCTGGGGTGAGGGTGGGGTTATTCGTGAGTATCAGCCAGAGGAACTGATTGACGGCTTTACGGTTAACGGATTTGTCGTCATTGAAAATAGGCGTGAAGCAATCCGACTGGCTGCCCGCCTAGCAAAACCGGGAGACATCATCCTGCTGGCAGGCAAGGGGCATGAGGATTATCAGATTATCGGTACAACAAAATAC
>CAIMXI010000078.1 GCA_903845365.1 uncultured Geobacteraceae bacterium
CGTCATCTTCGACATACAGCAGAGTGAGCGACTTCAGGTTTTCGTTATCCAGAGCGGCAGCGTCCATGAGATCCCCTATTTTTTCATTTTGGAATAATCAAAATTTTCAATTACTTTCATCTGTTCCTTATAGCACTCCGGACAGATCCCATGACTGAATTGCGCTTCAGAATGCCGACTGATATAAGACTCAAGTCGTTGCCATTCATCTTGCTCATCCTTGATTTTTTTGCAGTAGGAGCAGATCGGGACTATACCCTCAAGCTGCTTTATCCGTGTCAGAGCCTCGTTCAGATCAATAATCTGCTGCGCCATCGCCAACTCAAGCCGACAGGTGCGTCCTCCTACTGACACCCTGGCCCGCAGTTCACTGCTGTCGAACGGCTTGCTTATGAAATCGTCAGCACCGGCTTCCAGTGCGCTCGCAGTAGCATTCTGATGGTTGTTGCTTGTGATAATGATTGCGTAATAAGGCTGCGCTGGTAATCTTTGTTTCAGTTTCTGCACGATTTCAGGCCCTTCCATACCTGGCATGCTCCAGTCCAGCAGGAGCAGATGGGGATGATCCGGTTCGCTCAGAATCTTCCATGCTTCGTTGCCGTCAACAGCGGCTGTTACTTTATAGCCCCAATCGGTCAGTAGAGTCTGGAGCAGCAGACGCGACAGGTCATCATCTTCAGCAATTAATACATTCATAACGTTAATTCTCCTTTGTTTTAAAGTGTCGTCAGCATACTCCGTACCGCCTCAATTGACTGTTTTATCTGCTGTTCAAGTTCCGGCAGCAGTTGTTCGGCGGAATTTAGTTCACCCCTTTCGGCCAGGGATTCCATTTTGAAAGCTGCTGCTGACAGCGTCGACAATGCTATGGTAGCGGCTGAACCCTTCAGTTTATGTGATGTTTTGGCAAGCGCAGCCGAGTCGCCTGACGTCAGAGCTTCGCCGATTGACTCCAGGTAGATCGGAATGCAGTCGATAAACATGTTTGCCATGTTGCTGGCCAGCACCCTGTTTCCCAATGCTCTCTGCAGCAGCTCATCCGTATTTATAATGGAATCGTCCGCCTCCCGGTCGATTGACGCTCCCGCCTCCAGCTTAACTGTTGCAAAACCGATCCATTTATCCAGCATCTCCAGCAGATCGTCCATGACAAGAGGTTTTGACAGATAATCATCCATGCCGGCAGCCAGGCAATAATCCCGATCCTCCTTAAAGGCTTTGGCTGTCAAGGCTATCACCGGCACTGCGTGATTAATCACTGCCGAATTTTGATCACGGATAAGGGCAGTCGCCTCATAGCCGTCTACTTCCGGCATCATGCAGTCCATCAGGACAAGCGCATAGTCGGTCTGTTCCAGCAATCTCAGGGCCTCGCGACCGTTACCGGCAACATCGACCTGATAGCCTAACGTGGTTAGGTTTGTACGCAGCACCAACTGATTGAGCTCATCATCTTCGACTAAAAGGAGTTTGATGCCATCCCCTGCCTGAACTGCCGGAGGAGGTGATTTTGGCTGGAGAGTAGCGTCCGTTTCAGGCGCAGCTGCCGGTTTTTTTAACTCCAGGGTAAACCAGAAGGTTGACCCTTCACCTTTAACGCTTTCGGCACCCATTTTCCCACCCATCAACTCGACAAGCTGCCGTGATATGGTCAGTCCTAGTCCGGTGCCGCCAAACTTCCGGGAAGTGGAGCCGTCAGCCTGTTGGAACGGGGAAAAGATCTCTTCAAGTTTGTCAGCCTCAATGCCGATGCCGTTGTCGCGCACCTGAAATCTTAGAACTACTGACTGTTCGCTTTCAGCTTCTTTATGGACATGAAGCGCAATTGGCGATTCTTCGCAGAATTTGATGGCATTACCGATCAGGTTGGTAAGGATCTGGCGCAGACGGAGCGAATCGCCATGCAGTAAGTCCGGAATATCGGCATCGATTACCGTAGCAAGCCGCCCCCCATTCTCCTTGTCGTGAAGAAAGAAAGTGCCGATAGTGTCGTCTATCAGCGAACTGAGAGTAAAGCTGTGCTCATCAAGTTCCAGCCTGTGCGCTTCAATTTTTGACAGTTCCAGAATATTGCTGATCAGTTTCA
>CAIMXI010000079.1 GCA_903845365.1 uncultured Geobacteraceae bacterium
GCCACACTGAAATCGGTCACCTCATACGGAACAGAATAATACGGAACAGAACAGGATGATCACCTACAAACAATTCTTGCCAAGCGCTATTATACGACTTAGGCTCATTTTATAAAGATCAAAAAACTTGAACATCGAGTAAAAAGTAATGTTTTTCATATTCACTCCAATAAATGAACATATCATCAGAAAAGGATCTGCATCTGAGCCCTGTAGATCCAGTCATCTTCCTGGCTCTTATAGGTATGCCTATTGGTAACGTCGGCCTGGAGTTTCATATTGTGCCCGGAGAA
Source organism: uncultured Geobacteraceae bacterium (assembly GCA_903845365.1). Lineage (GTDB taxonomy): Bacteria > Desulfobacterota > Desulfuromonadia > Geobacterales > Pseudopelobacteraceae > JACRCG01. The sequence continues at coordinate 294 of CAIMXI010000079.1, forward strand.
GAAGTAGTTGACCCCACCCTGTGCCTCAGAAAGCATGTCATTTTTTGCATAGCGGTTGGGATCCAGCCATGCATAACGCATTGCAACTTCCAGTCGTTGCGGTATCACGAAATAACCTGCCTGCACGTATGCACCCACCGCAATAACCTTTTTATTCGATACTTGCCCCTCGCCATGCCCCCAGAAATACTCGCTCTGTAGTGAGGCACCTAGCCACTTGAAGGCCAGATCGGCTTCAAATGATTCAACCTTGACATCTTCTACAGCGGTTGTGCTGAAAGCTTTATTTTTTACTGCCATACCGAGCCAGCCGGTACTGCCGGCAAAACTTGAATTATTGTTGTCAACTGACGCATATGTCGTGGTAGCGGCAGTATCAGTATATGTGGTTGCTTTAAGCGTTTTGACGGTGTTCATGTAGTAACTGCTGCCCACAGAAAATTGAGGTTTAGCTGAATTTTCAAGATCACCCTCGCCGTATTTCATGTTTCCGAGGGGATCGACGGAAAGACGGAAGTTGTAGGCGTTGTCATTTGTCTTGTTGGTCAAGTTCTGGCCAGCCCCGCTGAAGATGCCGGCATCGTATTTGATGATGCCTTTCATGATATCGCCATGAAGGTTAACACCGGCATCCCACCCCATATGGAAGGCATTGCGCACGAACGAGCCGTCGACAAACTGTTGCGACGCGAACGACGTAATCCACTGGCGGGCAAACTGGACTTTTTCCTGTCCTACCATGATCTGGGCCTCATCCATCAGGCGGTATTTTACATTGGCAGTTTCGATAGCCTTGTTCGGGCTTGACGCCAGATTGGTCCAGTTATAGGAAATGTTGTAGGTCAAATCCTTTGTGAAGGCATAACCTCCTAAAAGCGTTTTGACGCGACGGAGTTTGAACAGGCTCACATCCTGTGTTGCAGGATTTTCGTAGTCATCAAGCTCATACTGAACCTGGAGCGCTGTTCCCAATTGCAATTGGAATTTTTCATCTGCAGAGGTAAAAGTAAAGCCTTTACCCTGTTTATAGTCAGATGACTTATTCTTTGCGACCTCTTTGAGATCTGCCTCGCTGATAACCCCCTTTTCCTTAAGGATGTCCCCAAGATCCTTCGCTTGAACTTCTTGGTTTGCAGCAATTACTGCCGATAAAACTACCATTGTCAATGCCACTTGTTTTTTCATGGTCTACCCCTTTCTCAATTTAATGATGTGATTTTTACTGATTACCGCTATTCAGAATCTGAATACCGGGCTAATCCACACTCCTTTCTCAAAAATATACAGCGACTGATACATATACGTAACTCGTTCAAAAAATGGGGGCAGCTCATAACTGCCCCCCATTGAAGGAGGAACTGCTATTTAAGAATAACTTGCTGAATACCTTGTTTTGGCAGCATTCAGCAGTTGCCACACCGGCAGTGAAAAGGTCACGACAAGTGCCAGGCGGGTAACCTGAAACGAGGTAACCAGAGGAACGCCCAACTTCAGAATCTTGGCGGTAAGGCACATTTCTGAAACCCCGCCGGGAGCTGTTGCCAGCACCAACATCGGTATTGACATGCCCGCCAGTCGAGCGATGATCAAGGCCAAGATTACTGACAACCCTACGGTTAAAACGCCGCTGGAAACGACTCCGACCAGCAGAGGGCGGGATCCGTGACAAAAACTTGGCTCAAAACGTGAGCCAAGTGAGCTGCCGATGAGGATTTGCGCAATAACTGTCAGGAAAGGCGGCATTGCCGACAGATGTTGGCCATTGATTGTCAACAGCAGGCTGACTGCCAACGGTCCTAGCAGCCAGGCATTGGGAATGCCGACTTTCATGAAGAGATACGCTGCAATGATGGCCATAATGAACAGTGCGATAAGTCCGGGAACGGAGAGCTTCGTCGTTAGCGGCAGATAGATTTCACTGCCGCTTGCACCAGACATCGTGACAGATATGGGAATGATTGTAACAACCAGCAGAATCCGGATCGAATGTGACATGGCTACCTGATCGAAGCGCGCTCCGGCCCGTTCCGCAAGTATGGCCATTTCGGCCGCACCTCCCGGAATACTGGCAAAAAATGCCGTTACGGTGGGAATCCCCGATATTTTTTTCAAGAGTAGCCCCCCCATGGCTCCGATCAGGATTGCCGCACATGCCGCAGTCAAAATATACCAGCCGTAATGAAGAATATGACGGCTCACTTCTGCGGTGAAATAGAGCCCCAGTCCGCAGCCTATAATCAGTTGCCCCGCCTGGCGCCCGCCACGGGGCGCACACACAGTTATGCCGCCGATGCCGGCCGCTGCGACAGTAAAGAGAGGTCCAAGCATCCAGGGGAGCGGAATCCCCGCAAGCTTGAAGATCGATCCACCGCACAGGCTGATGACCAAGGCTGTGAAGACTGGTCGTAGTAAGCCGGACATGTACTACTCCGAACCCAATTGTGGCATGGTGCGCTGCTCAACTGCATTGCGGAGCAGCGCGCCAAACCGGTAGATGCCATGGACGAATTTCCCATACGGCATTGTCAGGAATAGTCCCATGATTACGCCGAGGTGTAGTACAACAAGCGACCCCATCACCGACGTCTCACGAAAAGCTGTCAGGAAAAAGCCGGTGAGGCTCGTCAGGAACAGCAAAACAAGAAATCCGGCGTCCATGCCGTTCTGTTTCGGATCTGCCAGCAGGGAATTGCGCGTGCTTTTGAGCCAGAGCAGTCCGGCAGGCCCGATCAGCAGCCCGATGCCGCCCAGGGAGCCGAGAATAACCGGTAGACTTCGGAGCAGACCGTCTGATTCGCCCGGCAGGACGGAAATGCCCGGGATTGGTGGCGGCCCTTCCCAGCCAAGCACGTAGTGGAAGATAGTGCCGACGGCAGTTGCCGCAAAGCAGAGTAAAAAGCCATAAAAGGTCAAATGGTGGAATGTGCGACGTGCATTTGATGGCACTTCATTGGGATACGCACAGCCGCTGTCGGCGCCATCAAGATATTTGAGTTGCAGAGTGTCGCCTACGGCCTGGACAAAGGCACTGGGAGTAACCTCAGCGCTGTTTGCTCCTCTGGTGTCGTTCCAGAAGCGGATAAAACCTATGACAAACGCAAGAACCATGAACGTGGCAACGGTGCTGAAGGTCACAACCATGGCTTTGTGCGACATGACCTCGTAGAAAGCGCCTTTTATGTCGCTGTGTGCGGAGAAGAATGATTCCGTGGTAGTCGACAAGAATATGACAACTGCTATGAGGATAATGCTTGCAACTGTCAGGACGCTGGAAGCTACACCGTTTTTCTGGAACAGAGTGGCGAACGGACCGGGCCAGGCATATTTCTTGTAAGTTTCCAGCCTGATTTCTGCGAGCGTTTTAGGGAAATTAAGTTCAAATTCCTGTGGTGGCGCATACTGACAGGCGTAATAGCACTCAGTACAGTTGTGACAAAGATTGGCCAGATAGTTCAGATCGCTTTCCTCGAATGTGAGCCGCCGTTCCATGGCCGGGAATACGGCGCAAAAACCTTCACAGTAGCGACATGCATTACAGATTCTCATGATCCGTTCGCCCTCTTGTATCAATTCCGGTGAAACCTGATTATCCTTTGGCATAACGTGCTGCCTCCCCTCCGGCTATCCGGCCGAATATTGTTCCGATGGTCATGCCGATCCCGGCCAGATACCCTTTGCCCAGGATGTTTCCCGCCATGATTTCACCGGCCGCATAGATGTTCTTCGATGGTTTGTCATTTTTCATGATGACCTGCGCCTGTTCGTTTACTGCAACGCCCAAATAGGTAAAGGTGATGCCGGGCCTCAGTGGGTAGGCGTAAAATGGTGGTTTGTCAATTTTGCGCGCCCAGTTGGTCTTGGCAGGGGTCAGGCCGGCAGTTCCGCATTTGTCCATAACGGCATGGTCGAATTTTCCGGGCTGGACGGCGTTGTTGAATTCGTAGATAGTCTTGCGCAGAGCCTCCGGGTCGAGTTTGAGCAGTTCGGCAAGTTCGCTGATTGAATTGGCTTCAATAGGAGGAAACACCGGAGGCATGAATGTCCCCATCGCTTTTGAATCGATGATGGAGTAGCCGATCTGATCCGGCTGTCCGGCTACGAGCCTGCCCCAAATCGCATAGCGCTTCGGCCAGAAATCCTCCCCTTCGTCGTAGAAGCGCTGTGCGTTTTTGTTGACGACAATGCCGAGCGAAACGCAGTCAACACGGGTGATAATGCCGCCGTCAAAACGGGGGGCGCGGGCATCGATCGCCACCGCATGACACTGGGTCGGATCGCCGATAGTCTTTACACCCTGATCCATAAGAAGGTTTAAAATCAGGCCATTTGCATACGGTGTGCCGCGAATGATGAAGTTTTCGGCAACATCTCCCCACGCCTTCTTCAGCCAGGGGATGTTGGCCTGGAATCCGCCCGAGGCTGTTACCAGAGCCTTGGCTCTGACCTCATGGGAAAACCCCTTGCGGCTGAAAACTGCAGAAGTAAAACGTCCCTCGGTGATTTTCAGCTCACGCACTTCACTGCCGTACTCGATATCCACACCGATATTCTCGGCGGTACGGTACAGCGCGTTGACCAGCGCCTTACCGCCACCGAGAAAAAAAGCGTTCGTGCGTGACAGATGCAGAGTGCCACCCAGTGAAGGCTGGAAGCGGATACCCTGCTCCATCATCCACTCCATACAGGTCTCGGACTGGCGTATAGCCATGCGGGCCAGAGGCTCGTTTGTCAAGCCGCCGGTCACCTTCATAAAGTCTTCCCAGTATTCATCTTCGGTATAGGCCTCCGTCAGCACCACCATCGGCTGCTTGTGCATACAGCGCAGATTGCGTGTGTGCCGACTGTTGCCCCCTCGGAAGTCTTTCGGGGCGCTTTCGAGTACCAGTACTCGTGCCCCTGCACGGCGAGCGGTAATTGCCGCGCAAAGTGCTGCGTTGCCGCCGCCGACTACCAAAACGTCATACGTAAACGATAAATTCATAATTGTGGTCTCCATTGTGGTGATTTTACGGACGTCACCCGGTCATGGGGCCGGGATGACGCCCGGAATGCAGTCCGCTACATCATCCCAAGCAGGCTTGGCAGCCAGATCGACAGTGTCGGCCAGTAGGTGACGACCACCAGAAATCCGAGCATGGCAAGCAACCATGGCCAGACCGCTATCGTCAATTCGGTGATGCCCATCTTGGTAATGCCGCTGGCGACATACAGGTTCAGCCCCACCGGCGGGTGACACATCCCGACCTCCATATTCACGGTCATAATAATGCCGAAGTGAACCGGATCGATCCCCAGTTTCATTGCCACCGGAAACAGGATTGGGGCAAAGATCAGCACGATGGAAGCGGGCTCCATCACATTACCGGCGATGAGAAGAATTAAATTGACTACCAGCAGGAAAGGTAGCGGCCCCAGACCCATGTCGATCAGCCATGTGGCCATCGATTGGGGTACATTTTCCGAAGTCATCAGGAAGGAAAACAGTACGGCATTGGTAATGATGTAAAGCAGCATGGCGCTCATGTTTGCGGAGTTGAGCACGACCCGCGGCACGTCCTTCAACCCCATATCCTTGTGGACGAAGACAGCAACGCAGAAGGCGTAGACCGCAGCCATTGCCGCGGCTTCAGTAGGGGTAAAGAGGCCGCTGTAGATCCCGCCCATCACCACGACGATCAGCAAGATTCCCCAGAACGCATCACGCAGTGCCCGACCCCGCTCTTTCCAGGTTACCTTTGGCATGCGGGGATAACCAAACTTGCGGGCCCGATACCATGCAACACTGCCCAGAATCACGGCCAGGACAAGGCCGGGAACCACTCCGGCCATGAACAGCGCTCCCACCGAGGTGTTGGTCGCTATTGAATACATGATCATGCAGATCGAGGGGGGAATGAGGATGCCTAAAGCACCTGCTGTCGTGATGATTCCCGCCCCGAACTGCTTGGGGAATCCTTGCTTAACCATGGCCGGCAGAATAATGGCGCCGATCGCCACCACCGTGGCCGGACTGGAACCTGAGACAGCGGCAAACAGGGCACATGCCATTACACCTGCCAGGCCCAGGCCGCCATGCCAATGGCCAACCATGGAAGTGGCAAAATTGATCATGCGCCGCGCCACCCCGCCATGGGTGAGGAAGTTACCGGCGAGAATGAAGAACGGAATCGCCATGATCTCGAATTTTTCGATACCGGTGAAGAGCTTCATTGCTACCGTATCGATGGGAACCTGGGTCATGGTGAACAGGAAGGAGAGCACCGTGAGGCCGAGCGAGATGGATATCGGCATTCCGGTTAACATGAGGGCAATCAATAGCCCGAAAATTATGGCGACACTCATTTGTTAGCCCCTCCCTTGCCATTTACACCCAACGGTTTGTGCACCATATCGTGCGCATGCAGGTTGTCATCCATCTCAAAGATGTTGACATCCACCGGAAGCTCCTCTTCCTCAATGCCATCCACGTGGGAATGATCGTGATGAGGCAGTTCGCCGGTGCGGATAAACGACACCAACACCTGAAGAAAGCGGAAACTCATCAGATACGATCCGCATGGAATGGCCAGGTAGGCGATCCAGATCGGAATCTCCAGTTCCGGAGAAACCTGGTCCGTGTGCGCTATATGCCAGACAAACCGGGTGCCGAGTGTGCCGATGAGGCCGGTGAAAAAAGCGCCTGCGCTCAGCCCGAAAACGATGAATTTTTTGCGGTTACGATCGTTCAGTTTGTTGATCAGGACGTCAACGCCGACATGAATACCGGTGCGAACACCGTATGCGGCCCCGAATTTGGCCATCCAGACAAACATGTAAATGCAGACCTCCTGCGCCCAGCCCAGATTGATCTTCAGCAAGGTGTCCTGCATGAGCGGCAGGGGAATACCGCAGAGGTAGCGATGTATAACCGCAACGAAAATCACTACCGTTGCCGTCGCCATAAGCGCTGTGATGAGCCACTCTTCAAGATGATCTAATAGCTTCAGAATCATAAATACGCCTCACTTCTTGTAATAAAATTAGGGTGATATCCGCTCGGTCTTATGCTTAAATACTCAGTTACCGACTAAAGCTTGGCTGGGTCGAAATTTGTTTCCCGGTACACAGACTGGATGAGCTCTTTACCGATTTTGTCTTCCATTTTCTGATGAATCGGCAGCAGGGCCTTTTTCCAGGCTTGTTTCTGATCAGGTGTCAGAGCGGTAATTTGCGTCTTACCAGCTTTTTTCACCTTGGCCAGGGCGTCATCATTGTCTTTCTGAGCCATCTTATTGTTGTATTGGGTTGCATCCTTCAAAGCCTGTTCAAGGATCTCACGGATATCTTTCGGTAATTTGTCCCAGAAGGTCTTGTTGGCAATCACGGCATAGCCACTGTAGCTGTGATCCGTCAGAGTGAAATACTTCTGGACCTCGTTCATTTTCTGACTTTGAAAATTGGAGGGGGAATTTTCCGCACCATCGACCACCCCGGTCTGCATGGCCTGATATACCTCGCCGAACGACATAACCTGCGGCATAGCACCGACCAGACGCATGTAAGCTTCAATGGTCTTGGAAGAAGATATCCGCATCTTTTTTCCCTTCATGTCTGCGGGTAGAGTTATTGGCTTGTTCGCACTCATGCAGCGAAAACCATTATCCCAGAACGTCAGGCCGGTAACTCCCTTTGACTCAAGGCTTTTAAGAAGCTGTTTACCGACCGGCCCCTCCGTTACTTTATGAACTTCCGCATAATTGTCGAAGACGTACGGCAGTTCGAAAATTTCAAACATTTTTGCCCCCATCGGACCGAACTTGGACGTTGCTGGCGCCAGCATCTGCACCGAGCCAAGCTGCAGCGCCTCCAACTCTTCCTTGTCCTTATAGAGCTGACTGTTGGGATAGACATCGATTATTACCCGCCCCTTGGTCCGCTCCTCGGCAATCTTCTTAAAGTAAGCGGCAGCCTGACCCTTCGGGGTATCCACCGCTACAACGTGGCTGAACTTGATGATGATCGGCTGGGCAGCGGAAGCTACGGCTGCAAATGACAACGACAGGAGTGCAACTACCACGGCTTTGAATCTCATGTTTTTTCTCCTTTTCTTGTTTGTTGGTTTAACAGCTTAAAACAGATGAACTACGACAATGAGTTGCTTTTTAACGATTCTGTTTTCACATATGCGTACCCGTCCATGAGCCTTCGCGCAGTTCTCCCCACTGCGGCGCGCGATACCAGCCACTTGTCACCATCTTTCGACACATCGGCATCAACGAATATCGTCCCTGACGGATGACCGATCCGAAGCTCGCCTACGGTTGACGGGACTATTTTGTTAGCCAATGTCCCCGGAATCTTGGCCGCTGTTGCCAGGGCGATGGATCCGCTTACGGCAAATGCCCGGTGCAGCACACCCATTGCGAAATATCTGGCCACAATGTCGACGGCGTCGGCGTTCAAGAGCCTGTTGGTTGTGGTCCTGTATTCGCTGGGGGGGGAAATAATGGCAATTTTGGGAATGGCGTTGGTTGCAGGTGTTGCGAGAGCTTTATCCTTGATGACTCCAAGTCGATATCCAACTTCGACGCGGATCTGTTCGAGGGTTTTCAGAAGTGAATTATTTGTGTCTATTTCATTCTTAAGCTCGGTGCCGACTATTCCTAAAGATGCTGCTTCCACGAAAATCACAATGTTTGCACAATCGATTACTGACACCGGAAATTCTCTGCCATCTTCCAGCACGATGATGTCAACTGGATTACCGGTCGGCAGCGTCTTACCGGTAAACGTTCCGCCCGAATCCAGGAAATTGAGCATGATTTTTGACGATGCGCCAGGAACACCATCGATGGTAAAATCACCTTCATACTGGATATGGCCGTCGACCACCGGGATTTCGGCAACGATTGTTTTGTTGATGTTGGTGTTATAAATGTTGACCCAGGTAATGGGTTCGGTGAGCTCTACATATCCCTCTTCTGCGGCAAACAGCCCGACCGCTGTCGCCATGTTGCCGCAGGTCGGGGTGTAATCGATTTCCTCTTTTTCGAGACTGACCTGACCGAAAGTGTAGTCTAAATGGGCGCCGGGATGTGTCGGAGGGCCAATTAACGCCAGTTTGCTGGTCAAAGAGGTTCCGCCCCCCAATCCGTCAACCTGATTCTGATCCGGGCTGCCGAAGAGCCTCAGTATGATTCTATCGCGCTCCTTTGGCTGAGAAGGGAGATTGACAGTGCGCAAGACGATCCCCTTGCTTGTTCCCCCTCGCATGAGAGTGCTTTGAACCTGAATTACTTGTTTGCCTAAATACATGGCATTCCCCCATAACTGATTTATAAATCTATGTCAGCAACAGGAGTGCCAATAATGATTTGCACATGCAACTTACTAATATATATAGAGAAAACACGGTTTTATGATTGTGATTACGGGGTAAAGTGCAATGACGTTTGTCGTATCGGATTTGATCCATGATGACTAACTTGCTGAAATCACGTCGCTGTTGTGGGAATGACGAACGTCATTCAAAATCCGAACGTCATAACGGTTTTTATAATGCCGGGTGAGATAGCGATAAAGACGCTGAAAATCGTCGATAATTTGAATAAAATTTATGGGAAGTTGTCGCTGAATGCAGAGATGGTGGGAGTAAAAGAAAATATATTTGAAAATCGGAGTAATATTGAAATGGGTATGACATGCATACCTTAAGCATCAGCTGATAACAAAACCGACCAGTGCAATTGATCGCTCCGGTCGGCTTTGTGCAGAAACAAACAGAGTTCCTGGTTATGCGGAATGGTACGGAAGAAAGATCTACTTTCTCACCGATTTAAGCCTTTTGTTCAATCCGGACTGGGTCATGCCGAGGAGGCGAGCAGCAATAGTCTGATTGCCGCCGGCCCGATCAATAGCCTCTGACATGAGTAACTCTATTGCTTCACCGAAAGTGGGGAGGCGCTCGAATTCAGCAAACGGTTTCTGACCGGAGGGCGCGGAAACCTCCTGGATCTGCCCGGTTTCGGCACCGCTGATCGCCTTGTAGAAGGAGTCCATGGAGAGCACCCGGTCACGGTGGGTACTGACCGCGTCAAATACCTTGGCCTTCATCTCGCGGATATTGCCAGGGAAGTTATAGGTTGCCAGGAGTTGAGCCAGCTGCTTTGGGGGGGTCGGTTTCTTCTTGCCGAAGGTACGGGCTGCCTCATCGAGAAAATAGTCTAGAAGCAGCGGAATATCGCCTTTCCGTTCCCGCAAAGGGGGAATATGGACGTGATGGGTGCAGAGACGGTAGTAGAGATCCCGGCGAAACGCCCCAGACGACTGCTTCGCCGCCAGATCATGATGGGTAGCGACAATTACCCGCGCCTTAAGCCGTCTCGGCACGTCGCTGCCGAGAGGGAAATACTCTCCCTCCTGCAGAAGCCGGAGCAGCTTTACTTGGGACATCAGGCTCAAATCGCCGATTTCGTCCAGGAACAGGGTGCCATTTGTCGCCTCCTCGATCATTCCTCGTCGTGCCTGGTCGGCACCGGTAAAAGCGCCGCGTACATGGCCGAACAGATTGTCTGAAAAGACGTTGTCGTCCAGTCCAGCGACATTTACCGCCACGAGTGATCCTTTGCAGCCGCTGAGACGGTGGGCGGCCTCGGCAAACAGCTCCTTGCCGACTCCGCTCTCGCCGCTGATCAAGAGTGGTTCGGGGCTTTTTGCAACGGCCTCGATGTAGGAAAAGATCGCATGCATACACCTGTCGCCAGTAATGATCTTTTCAAAGACCTGTGGATGCTTCAGCTCTCCGGCAAGGATGCATTCCGACATCTTGCGGTTTTCCCGTTGCAATTCCAGCATCTTTATCGCCCGCATGACGCCGTTAACGAGCCGGTCTTCCTCCGCCGTCTTGACGAAGTAGTCGAAGGCACCGAGTTTCATGCAATGTACGGCAATCTCAATCTGGTTCATGCCGCTGATGACGATGGTGGCAATCTCCGGGTGCTGTTCTCCGAGCAGGGTGAGCAGCTCTTCACCACCCAGATTCGGCATGGTGAGATCGAGGAGGGCCAACCCAACGTCGCTCTTTTCGACGATCTCCATCACGTTCCGGCTATCCTGACAGGTTATGACGTTGGTGATGCCGGACCACTCCAGGGAAAGCGAGAGCGTCTCCAGCCAGGCAGGTTCGTCGTCAACAAGAAGGACGCTGAAAGAGGGATAGAGTGATTTGTTCATTGTTCAGTTCTCCTAAGCCGCCGGTAAAATTAGTGAAACCGTAGTACCTTCGCCGGGTGTTGAATCGAATTTGAGCGTTCCGCCGTGTTCCTTGACGATTCCCACAGATACCGAGAGTCCGAGGCCGGTGCCGCCGGTGTCACGTTTAGTAGTGAAAAATGGATCGGTCAGATGGGAGAGATGTTCGGGGGCGATTCCGACCCCTTCATCACGAACCTGCAGTATTACGTTTCCGTTATCCTTGTCGATGCAGGTGCTGATAAAAATTCCGTTCCGCTTGTTGGACAGAGCCTGACAGGCATTAAGGATGAGATTGACTGCTACCTGTTCGATCCGCTGAGTGTTTCCCTTCACCTTGGGCAGTTTTTCGTCATAACGTTCAACAAAGCGGTGGGTTGCCTTGCGAATGGAGCTGTCAACAAGCCGGGCCGCTGCCTGCGTCACTTCGTTTAAATCGAAAAGTTCCATATTTGTTGCGGAATTCTGTCGGGCAAAATCCTTCAGATCATCGACGATTCGCTTGATCCGCTTGGCACCATCATGAATCTCCACGAGCATACCAGGCAGTTTTGTCCTCATCTTCGAATAAGGAAGTTTTCCACACATGAAGTCGCCATGTTCCCGGCAATATTCATTCAGTATCCGATCAATGACCGCTTGCGACTCCTTCAGAATCGGCATGCTCAAAAGGATAAGCCCGTTGGGATTGTTTATTTCGTGAGCAACGCCGGAGACCAGGATTCCCAGTGTAGCCATTTTGTCGGCCTGTATGAGCTTGTCCTGCTGCAGATGCAACTCTGCCAGGGCTCTCTCTTTTTCCGCTACTTCCTGCGCCAGTTCACAGGTGCGTTTGGCAACCTTTTTCTGCAGGGTGCGCGACCAGACAAAAGTTCCTGCGAGAAGGAGTATTAGCGGGACAATGGTCATGGCGCCATAGCGTACGACCTTTTCCCACGACACTTTCGTAGACTGATGAACACCAATCCACTTGTCGTAGATTTCTTGATACTGCCCGGTTTTGTTGATTATGGCCAAGCCTTCATTCAGTCGCCCCTGCAACTCGCTGTTGCCGTCTTTCACCGCGAAAGAGAATTTAAACGACGCAACGTTATTAAGAATAGGAACCAGGTTCGTCAGCTTATTCTCTTTAATGATATACATCCCGGGAAGGAGGGCATAGACCGCATAGTCGTACTCTCCTGAAGCAAGGAGCCGGAACGATTCCGCAGGACTATAGGTCAGAATGAGTTCTTTGCCGAATCCGAGGCTTGTCAGGTAGTCGTGCATGATCCCGCCACGGTTTACTACGACCCGTTTTCCCAGCAGATCCACAATGGATTGCACTTTCGGGGAGTCGCGCCGGGCGAACACAGCATGCTGGACAATTGCGGTCGGAGAAGAGTAGTCGAACAGCTTGTCTCTCGCCTCGGTCTGGTTGATGCCGAGGGTCATATCAATCGAGCCGTTCATCAATTCCTGGCGAATCTTGCCCCATTCGCCGAGTCTGATCTTTACGTCCATCCCCATCACGTTGCCAATAGCCCGTATCAAATCAACTGTCAAACCCGCCGGTTGGCCGTTACTGTCGATGAATTCATACGGGGGATAGTTGTGGTTACCGCCGACAATAACAGTCTCTTTTCCGGCAAATGCATACAACTCAGTTGAGACCGAGAAAATCAAAAATATATGTATAAGGATGCTTGAAGCGATGATGCTTCTCTTGGTGCTCCTCTGCTTTAACATACAATTCTCCCGCCGGTCACATATCAACAATTTGAAGTATAGGAAGTTGCTTTCATGTTAGCAAGGGTAATGCCAATAAGCATATTTATACAGTAACATTGTCGTACATCTGAATAGAACGGTTTTTTTTAATGCCCCCACTATAAACCGGTATGACGAATGTCGTTGAATCTTTTTTAGGAGTCAGACAAGAACAAATAAATTCAATGAGATACAGGCATAATGACAAATGTCATCATAAGTCCGTACGTCATACCCGTTTCCGGAGAACTGTCAAGTCATGCAGGGATTTAAAAATCGGGAGCGTAAAAATGGCAGGGGGACGATTATTGGTCTGGGTTCGGGATCCAGCTCCAGCAGTGAAAAGCCGGGGGAGGCATATGCCAACCCCGGCCATGAAACGGGCACAAATGGGAGAATGTACCCGTCAAACACATAAAGTATGGGTGTGATATCTAATGTATGACCTGTGGGGCATAATTGCGGATTGCATCCCGCATCAACCTGGATACGGTTTTGTTAGTATATCGGCTTATCTTATCAATAGTGGCCTTTTCTTCATCAGTAACTCGTATGGATATGACATTGTATTTCGGATTTTCCTTGTATTTTCCCATTGCATTGATCTCCAGTTAGCTTATTTAAACCGTTACGGCTTATAAATCTTCAGCAGTGCATCTGCCATCTCCGCCGGACTGGCTGCAACGCTGATACCGCACGCTTCCAGAACGGCGACCTTTTCGACGGCTGTGCCCTTGCCGCCGGAGATGATGGCGCCGGCGTGACCCATGCGTTTGCCGGGGGGGGCGGTGACGCCGGCTATGTAGGCGGCTACCGGCTTGGTCATATGTTCCTTGACGAAGTAGGCCGCTTCTTCTTCGGAGGTGCCGCCGATTTCGCCGATCATGATGACGGCGTCGGTGTTCGGGTCTTCCTGGAACATTTTGAGGACGTCGAGGTGGTTGGTGCCGTTGACCGGGTCACCGCCGATGCCGACGCAGGTGGATTGACCGATGCCGAGACAGGTGAGCTGCCAGACCGCTTCGTAGGTGAGGGTGCCGGAGCGGGAGACAACGCCGACTCTTCCCGGTTTGTGGATGTAGCCGGGCATGATGCCTATTTTACATTCGCCTGGGGTGATGACGCCGGGGCAGTTCGGACCGATGAGGCGGGTCTTTTTGCCGATCATGTATTGTTTGACTTTGACCATGTCGAGGACCGGGATCCCTTCAGTGATGCAGCAGACCAGTTCAACGCCGGCGTCGACGGCTTCCATGATGGAGTCGGCGGCGAATGGCGGCGGGACGTAGATGACGGAGGCTGTGGCACCTGTCTGTTGTACTGCGTCGAGGACGGTGTCGTAGACCGAGAAGCCGTCGAGGACGGTGCCCCCTTTGCCGGGGGTGACGCCGCCGACCATCTGGGTGCCGTACTCACGGGCGCCCTGGGCGTGGAAGAGGCCGGTGGCTCCGGTGATGCCTTGGGTTATTACTTTGGTGTTTTTGTCGATGAGGATACTCATATCAGTTGGCTCCTTTCACGGCCTGGACAATTTTTTGCGCTGCGTCGGCCATGCCGTCGGCGGACACGATGTTTAGGCCGCTTTCGGCAAGGATTTCTTTGCCGCGGGTGACGTTGGTGCCTTCAAGGCGCACGACCAGCGGTACTTTGAGGGAGACCTGTTTGGCGGCTTCGACGACGCCGGTGGCGATGATGTCGCATTTCATGATGCCGCCGAAGATGTTGACGAGGATACCTTTGACGTTTTTGTCGGAGAGGATGAGTTTGAAGGCTTCGGTGACCCGCTCGATGGTGGCGCCGCCGCCGACGTCGAGGAAGTTGGCAGGGTCGCCGCTGTAGTGTTTGATGATGTCCATGGTGGCCATGGCTAATCCTGCGCCGTTAACGAGGCAACCGATGTTGCCGGTGAGGGCGACGTAGGAGAGTTCATGTTGTGAGGCTTCGACTTCGTTGGGGTCTTCTTCGTCGTAGTCGCGCATGTCACCGATTTTGGGGTGACGGAAGAGGGCGTTGTCGTCGAAGCCGAATTTGGCGTCTAGGGCGAGCAGGTTGCTCTCTTTGGTGACAACGAGCGGGTTGATTTCGAGCATGGAGCAGTCGCAGGCGAGGAAGGTGGTGTAGAGTCCCTGCAGCAGTGCCACCGCTTTGTTGATCAGTTTGCCGGTTAGGCCGAGGGCGAAGGCGATTTTACGGCATTGGAACGAGGTCATGCCGACGAGCGGGTCGATGGCTTCGGTGAAGATTTTTTCGGGGGTTTTGGCGGCGACTTCTTCGATGTCCATGCCCCCTTCGGTAGAAGCCATGATGGTGACTTTAGAGGTGGCGCGGTCGACGAGCAGGCTGACGTATAGTTCGTTGGCGATGTTGCAGCCGTCTTCGACGAGCACACGGGTTACCAGTTTTCCTTCCGAGCCAGTCTGATGGGTGACCAGGGTCATGCCGATCATTTCGCGTGCTATATTGCGCACTTCGTCAGTGGTGCGAGCCAGCTTGACACCTCCCCCTTTGCCGCGACCGCCGGCGTGGATCTGTGCTTTGACAACCCATGGACCGTCGCCGAGGCGTTTGGCCCATTCGCGCGCGCCTGCGCTGTTGTAACAGACGTGACCGTCAGGGACCGGGACGCCGAATTTACGTAAAATAGCTTTTGCCTGGTACTCGTGAATGTTCATGAAGCTCTCCTTGCGTGAGTAATATTTTTCTGCAATGGCAGACATCTTCTGGGCTTTCTCGTAATGGTATCCAGTGGGTAAAAATTAGCAATTTGAGTGCCACAAGTGATGCTAGAGCGTAACATGCTAATATTATACAAGTAAAAGTGTTTAATAGTTCCCGAATGAGATGGAAGGGGTATGGCGCCTGTTGTGGTATCGGGACGAGAAATGGACTATCCAGCTGAAATCAGGAGAAATATGGAACCATGACTATCGTAATGTAATATTCCATTTTTCATAACCTTTCTGAGAGGAAGTCATCTCTGTCAGGTTAAAAAATGGCACATTTGCGTTGTTAATTATAAATTGAACAATAAATCGCTATTTGCATGCATATTTTACTTGACTTCGTAAGTAATTAGGGGGCGGTCAATTCAGTAACTAGCTGATATTACATAAGTTACTATGCCGAGCCATTTTCGCTCAATTTGCCAAAGAATATATAGCGCCTCCCGACGGCGTTGGCAGAAGCACCTTTTTTGAAGCAATGACCACACGGGTGCTTCCGCAGTTGGTGAAGTTGTATGAACTGCTTGAAAGCCGTATTTCTTGAGAAAAGTTGATTGTTGTTGTGGGGCCTATTGCAGCCCTATTAGAATGTTATATTTTCAGCCTACCTCATTGACTAAGAGCCGAATTCTCTGCGATAGTGTGAAGGTGTCGTGCTCAACGCTTTATTGAAATGGAATCTCAACAGCACGTCCGAAGCAAAACCGGTCTCCCGGGCAATCAGGTCGATCGGTTTGGTGGTTGTCTCCAACAGACGCTGCGCCAGTGACAGACGCTGATTGAGCAGCCATGCACCGACGGTAGTTCCGGTGCGAGCCCGGAAATGGCGTGTAAAGGTGCGGCGACTCATCATGAAACGCTCGGCAAGAGAGTCGATAGTATGCGGCAGATCAAGGTGCTGCTGAAGCCATTCCAGATTCTTTGAAAATTTGTCCCCGCATGTGTTGGTTCTTATCGGCATATCAACAAATTGAGCCTGTCCCCCCTGGCGATACGGCGGCACTACCATGAGCTTTGCCACTCTGGCTGCTACATCTGCACCTCGCAACCTGCGCACTAAATGCAGACAACAGTCGATCCCGGCTGCCACTCCGGCAGATGTTATGACGTCACCATCATCCACATACAGCACATCCGGTCTGACATCAATGTTTGGATACCGTTTCGCCAGGTCGGCACACCAGCCCCAATGGGTTGTTGCCGGACGATTGTCCAGGAGTCCAGCGGCGGCCAGAATATATGCACCGAGACATAGTCCAACAATTGTTGCACCCCGCTGATGAGCGCTGCGCAGCGCCTTCAGCAGAGCTGCCGGCGGCTCTTCGTTCGTATCGCGCCAACTGGGAACGACCACAACGTCGGCGCTTTCCAGGTCACACAATGAATGGCTGGTTGATATGTCGAACCCAGCGCTGCTCTGCAGTCGCCGCTTTTCGGCAGAACAGACAATCACCTTGAATCCCGCCCCATCGATAAATCGGGATGATTCACCAAATACCGTGCAGGGAATTGAGAGCAGAAAAGGACTGATATTGTTGAAAGCAATAATCGCGACAATGGTTTCACTCATGGCATCCTCGCATTTAAATAAATGGCCTGATGTTTATTGATAATGTCATCCAGGCCACTGTTTTGCAAGCGAGTTTTGTGGCATTATTGCTAAACAAAGAAGTATTATCCAAAATTCGGAGGTATCATTATGAGCAAGGCATTACTGGTTATAGACGTGCAGAACGATTATTTCCCCGGCGGCAACTTTCCTCTCTGCAATACGGAAGCGGTGCTTGCAAATACGCTGCAGGCAATTGAAGCGGCAAAGGCAAAAGGGGTGCCGGTCATCATTATCAAGCATATTGCTGACAGCAGTCATGGGCCTGCGCCGTTTTTCAATGAAGGGACAAGCGGTGTTGAGGTACACTCGGCTATAAGTGCCGCTGCGCCTGATGCAGCGGTCGTGATCAAATCATTCGCGGACAGCTTTCATCAGACGAATCTTGAAGAAGTTCTCGGGAATCTGGGGATAACAGAGTTGCTGATGTGCGGTATGATGACCCAGAATTGCGTAACTCACACTGCCATTTCAAAGGCTGCGGAAAAATACTCGGTATCGATTCTGACCGATTGCTGCACCACGGTAAGTGAGATTCTACATTTGATAGCATTGCATGCTGTATCGACAAGAGTGACTCTGTCAGCATTACCCGACGCACTTTAAAAGATTGTGCAAAATGCCTACAAAGTCGAGCTGAAGGGATTCCTTGAGAAAGGAGCGAATTACGCTTGACCAGAAAAACGCATCTGTGACAGATTAATCGCGTTATCACAAATAAGCCCATAACGTGGCGATTCACAAAACTTGAGCTGGGTGGGAGGAGATGGCATGAACATAAACAGGCTTGACCACTTGGTACTTACGGTAAAGGACATCGAAATCACAGTAAAATTCTATGTGTCAGT
This sequence comes from uncultured Geobacteraceae bacterium, assembly GCA_903845365.1. Taxonomy (GTDB): domain Bacteria; phylum Desulfobacterota; class Desulfuromonadia; order Geobacterales; family Pseudopelobacteraceae; genus JACRCG01. The sequence goes on from CAIMXI010000079.1 coordinate 18,452, forward strand.
TCTTGGCATGGAAAAAGAAGAATTCGGTTCAGGAAGATTGGCACTTAAATACGGCACCCAGAAAATAAATCTGCATGAGGTAGGCAAAGAGTTTGAGCCGAAGGCAGACAAGCCAACTTCCGGTTCCGCTGATTTATGCTTTATTACTGAAGTCCCTTTGGATGAAGCAATGAACCATGTGCGGAGTAAAGGGATTGAAATAATTGAAGGACCTGTTACGAGGACAGGTGCTACAGGACCAATAAACTCATTTTATTTCAGAGACCCTGATATGAACTTGATTGAAGTCTCAAACTATTAGACCCACATACCTAAAGGAACTTACTTATGGAAAATAATCAACCTATCCCTGCATGGGTATTCAATCTCTACAATGAACATCTCGGAGTAAAAAGAACCCTCGCCGAAGGCATACAGGCAAACGTTCTTACAGGGCAGCACGTGATGCTATCCGTTGTTCGGTTTGAACCAAACTCTGCCGGTACAATGCATAGTCATCCCGAGGAGCAATGGGGCGTTTTATTGGAAGGAGAATGTATTCGTTTGCAGGGAGATGAAGCTGTGACGATGAAAGCTGGTGATTTCTGGCATACTCCCGGAGGTGTAGCACACACTATTCATGCCGGTACGCTGGGAGCGTTAGTATTGGATATATTCAGCCCGCCCCGCCAAGAATACACTCAACCCGGCGAAGGTTTTGGGCAGGCAACCGGCTCTTAACTTGCGATAGTCTCCAGAGGTCTCTATGCGAGAAAACAAGCTCAAAACACTTTGGAATGACAGTAAGCCAGCACTGAATGCATGGCTTACCATTCCCAGTTCCTGGTCTGCGGAATTGATGGCTCATGCAGGATACGACGCATTAACAATTGATATGCAGCACGGGTTAATGGACTTTCAAATTGCGTTATCCATGATGCAGGCAATCTCAACAACAGAAGTTGTGCCACTCGTGAGGGTCCCCTGGAATGAACCCGCAATGATTATGCGCATGTTAGATGCCGGTGCTTACGGCATTATTTGTCCTATGGTCAATACCCGTACCGAATCCGAACGCTTCGTGCAGGCATGTCGTTATCCCCCGGCAGGAAACCGGAGTTATGGACCGATTAGAGCAGCGACCTACGCAGGAGATGATTATTTTACAGCCGCTAATCATACGGTTCTGGCTCTGGCAATGATTGAAACCAATCAAGCTTTGGATAATGTCCATGACATCTCAGCCACCCCGGGACTTGATGGCCTGTATGTCGGAGCAGTAGATTTAAGCATCAGTATGGGATTGAGTGAAAAGATTGACCTTGATAACCCC
>CAIMXI010000080.1 GCA_903845365.1 uncultured Geobacteraceae bacterium
ATCATTCCTCGGTGCCGCTGATGAAAGCGTTTCGAGGGAAGCTTCAAAACTCTTTTTAAAGCAGGGTCTGCATATCAAGCTTGGTGTAAGGATCGGCCAGGCAAAGCAAACAGCAACAGGCATCAGCATTGACTATACTGACGCAGACGGGTCGGAACATACCCTCGAATGCGACAAGCTTATTGTATCTGTAGGACGCACTCCCAACGCTGAGAACCTCAATCTTGAAACAATCGGCCTGCAGATCGATGAACGGGGCTTTATTCCCGTAAACGACCACTGCGCAACTGCAGCTCCGGGCGTTTATGCGATCGGGGACGTCGTGCGCGGCCCAATGCTGGCCCACAAGGCGGAAGACGAAGGTGTCATGGTCGCAGAACTGATTGCCGGACAGAAACCCCACCTCGACTACAACAGCATGCCCTGGGTTATATACACCACGCCTGAAATTGCCTGGGTTGGAAAAACCGAACAGCAGCTTCGTGCCGAAGGGAAGGACTATAAGACCGGACTGTTCCCCTTTGCAGCCAACGGCCGGGCACTTGGCCTCGGCGATGCCGAAGGGTTTGTTAAAATGCTTGCCGATGCGAAAACGGATGAGATCCTCGGAGTCCACATCATCGGAGCGAGTGCATCAGACCTCATAGCCGAAGCGGCACTTGCCATGGAGTTCAGGGCATCATCCGAAGACATTGCCCGTACCTGCCACCCACACCCGAGCCTTTCCGAAGTGGTCCGTGAGGCAGCCTTAGCAATTGAAAAACGTGCACTGAACATGTAGAGCAGTCAGCAGATCCTCGGCAGCTGTTCGCCAAGCGGCAAATCAATAATACGGCGGCTGCCGAATGCGGTACGCATCACAACCATACCGGGATGATCGTCAACAACCGATCCAATGATAACGGCATCCCGGCCGGGCTCAAAAGAGCGTAGCACATCGACGACCAAACAAGCATCTTCAGAAGCGACAGCAAGTACCAGCTTGCCCTCGTTCGCTACATGAAGCGGATCAATTCCGAGCAGTTCGCAGGCCCCCCTGACATCCGGCTTTACAGGAATAGTTGTTTCAAGTATTTCAATCCCTACGGAAGAAGAACCAGCCAGTTCGTTCAAGGTGGCAGCCACCCCACCCCTTGTAGGATCGCGCATGGCATGAACCGCGGGCACAACATCGAGCACAGCTGCAATCATGGAGTTCAATGCGGCACAGTCGCTTGCTATCGTTGACTGAAAGGAGAGCCCTTCGCGCGAGGTCATGATAGCCATACCATGATCACCCACTGTGCCGGAGAGGATAATGCTGTCACCCGGTTTCAGGTTACGGCAGGAGAGTGTGGCCCCCTCCCTGACAGTGCCGACCCCTGAGGTATTGATAAAAATTTTGTCGCACTGTCCTTTGCCGACCACCTTGGTATCGCCGGTTACAATCATGACACCTGCCTTGCGGGCAGCCTCGGCCATACTTTTGACGATGGTTTCAAGCTCGACTAAAGAGAAGCCTTCTTCAAGCACAAAGCCGGCACTCAAATACATCGGTTTTGCTCCGCCGACCGCCAGGTCGTTGACAGTTCCGTTGACGGCAAGCTCCCCGATATTACCGCCAGGAAAAAAGACAGGGCTCACCACATAGGTGTCTGTAGTAAAGGCTGTTCGTCCTGCGGGCAGGTCAAGCTTTGCCTGATCATCGAGAAGATCGAGAAAGGCGTTGTGAAGATGCGGCATAAAGACCCGCTGCATGAGAGTCTGTGATAACCTTCCTCCGGCGCCATGCGCCATCTGAACAGTTTCATGCTGCAAAATCAGGGAGGGACATACCGGGGCAATCGTCATAGGGAATAAACATTACGGTGATAGTTATAATAGGCTGCACAGGCTCCTTCTGAAGAGACCATAGTAGCTCCAAGCGGGTGCTCCGGAGTACACTCTCTGGCAAATGCAGGACAGCCGTCCGGTTTCAGCATACCCTGAAGTACACTTCCGCTCATGCAAAGCGGCGACTCTGCGGTGCATAGATGAGTGACATTAAACTTTTTTTCAGCATCGTACTGCAAGAATTCGGCCCTGAGACCGAGGCCGCTGCCTGCAATAAGACCAATCCCCCGCCACTGGCGGTCAGTTACCTCAAAAACCTTACTGATCGTCTGCTGTGCGACAAGGTTGCCTTCACGGCTTACAACCCGCCCGTAACGGTTCACAACCTCTGCCCTGCCCTCCTCAAGCAGCTCAACAGTTTTCAGAATACCGGCAAGAAGATCGACTGGCTCGAAACCTGTGGGGACAATGGGAACATGGAAATCAAGGGCAACCGGCTCATATTCCGCATAACCCATGATGGCACAGACATGCCCTGCTGCGAGAAATCCCTGAACCCGGTTATCGGGCGATGAGAGAATAGCCCGCATTGCAGGCGGAACCATGACCTGGCTCACTA
>CAIMXI010000081.1 GCA_903845365.1 uncultured Geobacteraceae bacterium
GAAGCAACGCTAAATTTTGAATTTCGATAGGAGAGAGGATAATGACCAAAGCAGACATCTTTGAAAAGGTTCAGGAAGGCATCGGCATGACACGAAAAGAATCAGCCGAGATGGTAGAAGCAGTTTTTTCAATTATGAAAAGCACGCTCGAATCCGGTGAGAATCTTAAAATATCCGGCTTCGGCAATTTTGTCGTTAAACAGAAGGCTGACCGCCGTGGTCGCAACCCGCAAACTGGCGAGACGCTCACCATTGAAGCGAGACGGATATTGACGTTCAAGCCGAGTGCGATTTTGAAGGATCAGATTAACAAATAGTTTTTACTTTTCCATGTATCGTTGCGCCGCGTCATCACTTCAATACTGCATCAACTTCTGTGCCAGACGATGCAGTTCCGGATTGGCCAAAGATGCGACCTTTTTCTTCACCGCTCGTGAATAATATTCTTTTTCGGTCTTTGACAGTGATTGCCCATCCAACTTTTTTTTGAAGAGTTCTTTTTGTTTGGGAGAAAAGAGCTGTGACAAGGCAAATTCAAGCGATAACTCTGCGTACTTGTCGCTCCGTTGTTTGCTTTTTCCCGATTCCTTCTCAAAGTAAAGATCAAACATCCCCTTGAGCCGTGCAGTCTGGAACTGTGTACCGCATAAATCAAAATGATCGTTTTGTGCCAGAAGAGTTTTTAATTGTTTGAACTGTGACTTTTCCTGATCTGTGAATTGGTCCTTAAGCTGTTTCGTCCAGAAATATGAAACATGGTAGTGCTCGTAAAGGGCCAGAGACAGAAGTAATAGTGATTTGAAATTCTCCTTTTCCTCTGTGGCAGTAAGATTCTCCATAACGCGGAGATAATCGAAACGATAATCCTTGGCGGAATTAACCAGTAGTACCGGGAACCCTTCCCATAAGCGTGTATCCTTACTTTTCACGACATCGGCAAGCGTCATGTTTACGTCAAAATCCGTGCTGGTCTCCATAAGAGGTAAACCGAGTCGGGATAGCCTTTCCAGCAATGTAGTATCATTCATACAGTTTTTCCTCACGAAGCAGTTCAATAAAGCGATCAATATTTCCAGCTATTCGATCTTCGGCGATATCGTAACTGGCAAGTTCACGAAAGTGGCTCGCAAGTAGCCCTATATCAATATGCTCGTGGCGGGCTTTCACTAACATCAGACAATCTTCAAAATCCACTCCCGTTCCGCGCATCAATTTACTGGCTATCAAGTCATATTCGTTGAGTATTCCGATATACAAACGTGAATACTCTTTCAGGAGGCGATGTTGCCCAGGTTCCAGAGGAGACTCAAGCAGTTCGGTGGTATGGATCCTTTTTCCTGGAAAAAGGTCAAATCTGAAAACATCACCTTTCCGCAGCCAGCCATAGCCGGTTACCGATTCGTAATCCAGGTCTTTTAGAACCTTGATCAGGTAATTATACTCAGATATGTTGGGCACCATGAAGTCGACATCTTTAGTAGAAGGTTTGACATCCCACAGAGTCATTGCGGTACCTCCGCAGGCAATGAGATGAACTTTCTTCCGTAAAAAATGATGCCACTGCTCCAGAATTTCCAGCAATTTATATTTGTCGAGACGATATTCCATGTATTGTCCTTTTAGATACAATAAAATGTACAAATAAATACATAATTTTGTATGATAATGTACAATAAAAATTTCACAGCGTCAATATAAATGGGCGGCAGAACTTTATATATCATTATATTGTAGAACCAGTTGCAAAAGTATATTCAATATTCCGAATATAGTCACAGCCCCTCGCTATTGTAGTTGTAATTACGTATTCTTCTGATATTGTTGCATAAATCAACTGGCGGAGATGTGTGATGGGTTTAAATTCTTTTGGTTCTTCACTGTATTAATGGGTCAAAGGTGTTAGCCGTCACTTTTTGCCTATATGGAGGAATGTTCACAGGCCAAATACACTGATCAGGAGAAAAAGCTACTTGCTATCCTTGAATCAGTGGGTGTCGAATGAATTAAGAGTTTATGCGGTGTGTAGCGTAAGTGGAACCACCGCATAAACTCTTAATTCGTTATGTGGCATGTCACCACCGGTAATGTGTTGACCCACCCAACGCCGTTTAGTTGACCCACCTAACCGTTTTTGTTACTAACTTTGCTCACTTCTTATTGACCCACCATTTTTTACATTCCCTTTAGAAATCATGCATCGTTCTCCCGAA
>CAIMXI010000082.1 GCA_903845365.1 uncultured Geobacteraceae bacterium
CCTCTATTAACAGAGTCAGTCAACGCTATCCTAGCAAAAGGGATCTGTTCTGTCTACTGGTATCTTTGCGACAAAATATTTTATGTGCGCCGGGTAAAAGGCCAATACATGGGACTCTGTAGATTTGTGCGTCAGTCGTGGTTTTTGTGTCACGAAGAAAATATGATACGTGAAGTTCGTTCCCCTTCAGCCACAAAAAACATTTCCCACACAATAAATAGACAACGTTAAATTTCAGACAAAGGAAGATCATCTCCTGGAACTGTCAGAAGGAACTGGAGCGGGTTGGCTGTTAATTTATCGCAAATCTAATGTGGTTGAAAAGCGTCACAATATGCGCTACATTGTGGCTACACACTACAGGAGGTGAGTACCATGTCTGAAACCGTTATCCGCTCGCGTATCGACAGCAGCATCAAGTTGGAAGCTCAGTCTCTTCTGGAGCGCTTTGGCCTCACAATGAGCGAAGCCATTCGCCTTTTCCTCCATCAGGTAGTAATAGAAAAGGGGCTCCCCTTTCAGGTGAAACTGCCAAAAGCGGAGGCTCTGGAACATGATCGTTGGTTCCGCAACCAGGTGGAGATGGCGCTGACCGAGGCTGACAAGCCGGAGACCGTGTTTGTGCCTCACACAACTGTTCGTGACCAGTGGGCGTCAAAACGGCAGGCACTGGTCAAACGGATCGGGAAGCCGGCAGTATGAGGCTGGAATGGCTCCCTCAGGCTCAGAATGATTTTGATGAAATCATAGACTACATTGCTGAAGACAACCCTCTCGCTGCTATAGAGCAGGGCGATGAGATTGAAAGTCAGGTGGCCGGACTCCTGGATAATCGTCATCAGGGGCGTCCGGGCCGCGTCAAGGGGACACGGGAACTGGTGATTGTCCGTACCCCTTACATCGCTGTCTATCGCATCAAAAAAGAAGCTATCCTGATTTTACGGGTGTTTCACGGCGCTCGACTCTGGCCTGAAAGGTTTTAAACATCGGCATCTGGACAGAATTGTCTGAATGCAGTTCCTGTCTCTGGTTTTTATTTCCTTTTCCCGCCCGCCACAAAAAACATTCTCCCGCAAAATAAGCAGGCAAAGTTAAATTTCAGACAAAGGAAGTTCATCTCCTGGAACTGGTTGTAGTTTCCTTATCGAATCAAGAATGTTCAATGCCTTTTCAGGATTAGCCCTTTCAGCGCGCTCCCTGAAAAAAGTTTCTGTTTTTAAAGCAGATACTTTTTCAGCCAGTGCTAACACGATAAACTGATTCAGCGATATGTTGTCTTCACGTGCCAGTTCTTTTGCATAACCAGCAAGTGAATCGGGGATACGGAGGGCGTATTGACTCATAAAATGTCTCCTGTCAATGTGATGCACTGAGCCGGTGTCACCAGTTTCAGAGAAAAACGGTCGGCGGCAGCAGCAAAATCTTTGGTGTTAAAGGTAACCAGTGCATCAGCACTGGCATTCAAAGCAGTTTCAAGAACCATTTCGTCATTTTGATCTTTCAGTTGAGGTCGCCAAAGATAATTCAGGTTAACGGGTGACACATGAGCAGCCAAGGTATCCAACACAATGTCAATGTTTTCAAGTGAAATGCCGTGACGCAACCTGATCTGTGGTCGTTTGAGAACGGCCTCATACTCCAGCCAGAGAGCCGGAGATGCCAACAATACAATTTTATCCGACAAAGCGTGCCGCATGAGGAGATGAGACGCCCCATTCTGATTGCAAAAGGCAGTAACGAGCACATTGGTATCAAGGACAAGCTTTAATTTCATATTGCGGACAATATCATGGGTGTTGTTGACGCGCAAACATAATGTTATTGGAGCATAATTTAAGACCGTAGAAAATAATTTTAAAATACGACACCACCTGTCATCAGCATGGCGGATACTGACATCACACAAGATGTTTTGTGATCTTCTGCCTTCGGGCTGGAAAGGGAGGATGGTGATGATGGTCAGGATGATTCATTTCAAAGAGTAATCCAGTGGATGGGGTAGATGCATAAATAGGACAAAGCTCAATTCGTCCAGAAGAAACCTTGCTACTCAATTGACTTTAATTTACAATCGCTTCGTTTTTCAGATGGCTGACCGGGAAGGGAAAGAGGAAAGTCGTCTGAACCTCGATTTACAGGATTTTGAGATTCACCTGATTTTAAATCCTGAAAATCCTGGAAATCCCACGAATCCTGGTTCAGACAAAGGATGACCGGGCTTTGATTGAGGGTGACCGTGAAACGGGCACAATTTATGCTTTCCGGCCATCCCCCCGATTTGTCGTGTTGACCGGTTCACGCGCACGTGCGCGGGGGGCTGGTCATCCAGTAGTTGAATGACAAAGGAAAACACCAACATGCTTTTAATTAAGACTTCTGTTTTACTCGTTTTATTTGTTTTATATTCTTCGATACTTGAGGCTGGGCAGGCTACCATTATTGAAGCTGAAGGCTATGCATGCATGGGTGACGATAAATCAAAAAAACAAACAGAACAGCTCGCTTTATCTGATGCAAAGCGAAAAGCTTCAGAAGCAGCTTTAACGTATATAAAAAGTGAAACAACGGTTCTCGATTCCGAACTTCAACAAGACTTAGTTGCGGCATACTCAAATGCACAAATAAAGGTAATTCAAGAGCTTGGCAATAGTTGGTATAAAGATGCTTCAGCTGGAGATTGCTTTAAAACAAAGATTAAAGCGGAAGTCTCGCCTGATATGAAGTCCGTTGTTGCATCAGAAAAGCTCAATAAAGCTCCGATTACAAGTACTGTATTTGCAGAAACGCCGGAAGCAGAGTGCCATAAATTGTTGTCAGAAGTTTATAGATACGCTGAAACAGCAAATTCGGAAAATAAAAAAGATATAAAAAAGATGTACGAATTATCCACAAAGTTAACTGAGGAGTGTGGGCACTTAATGGATGAAAAAGTGCTAAAGCAAAGAAGGGAATACAATTATATTTTGTATAAAAAGTTAAACGAAAAAACACAATAAATGCATAACAACTTAATCAACCGGACGGAAAATACGTCTGCGATAAATTGAAAAACTAAACCAAATTGCAGTGGATCACGTAAGTTCGCGTCGCCGCCGGTTTCATGAAACGTTATACCCTATTAAATAATTGGAGAAAACCGCAATGGACACTATCAAAAAACCCTTTTCCCTTGATCCAACTAATGGAAAAATAAAGTTTCGCCATCTTGATGCTGAAGAATATATTAAACAGTTGCAGTCTGAAAATTCTAAGTTGCAGAAGAAAATTGCTAAACTTGAGATTGACTGCCTCACGTATAAAAGCAGAATCTCTGGTCTTGAAACAGAAATGAAAAAACTTCATAAAGCACCCCCTCAAAATTGGACTGTGACTATTGTTGACCCGAAAGATAAAAAAGACCCCGGAGGGGTCAGCCCTTGAAACGAGACAATCCAAACTAACAAAAACGCCGTTAAGCCTTTTACTCAAAGACTTCACGGCGTTTTTCAGAAGACCGGAGTGGACGCTGGCAAGTAATGAAGCGAGAAAGAACAATGTCCAACCAGGAAGAAGCAGCGGCCTAAAACCGCCGCTGTTCTCCCAAACCGTTATACACAAAACTGAAAAAGAGGAGACTTTGAATGCCCCCACCTCCTGACGAAGAAAAAGTAATCTCAGGAAGAAGCTTTGACGAGCCACTGATCTTGGTCGGCAACATTGCAGAGCCGGAAAGATATGTAGCCGAAAAACCCTATGAATTAACAAAGTATGAATTCAGCGTACTCAAAAGGCGAGTTTCTGCGGATCTCGGTTTTCAGGTATCCGTAGGCGCAACCGCTGGAATCCTATTGACTGTTGCTGGTAAAATATTAAGTTCTCTGATTGGCAAGAAACCTCAAACAATGGAAATTTGGGAGATTATTTGTATTGTCATAGGTATCTTACTTTGCATTGCTTTCAAAAAGGCCGTGAAAACCAAGGAAGATAAAGAAAAAGAAGAATTAGACAACGTTATTGACAACCACTTTAGAACCAACAAGCCGCGGCGTGTTCACCTAACACAAGGAGCGTCAAACAATGAAAATTGATGAATTACCTTCACAATATAAGCCGTATGAGAAGATTAGTCTTGGAACAAACGTTATCGAAAACGTCACTGCAATTTTGACTGTAAAAGGACATGTTCCCTTGCTAATAGGGCAAGGAGAACCTCCAAGAATTTGGCTTTACGTTCCGACTGATAACTTTGGAACAGAATGGTATCCTTTAATAAAAGATAATTTCTCATCTCACCCAGATGTTAAAGTCCTTGCTGAAAAAAAATTAGTTACAATCAAAACATCATCAACACAAGTGCTTACTTGCCTTGTAGGTGATAACAATAAGATCAACATATTGAAATTAGATTTGAGACCTTTCGGACTAGACGTATTTTCCGACGAAAAAAGCCTAAAAGTCATGGGGAATACTCTTTCCAAAAATACATTCAAGAACCTCAAGGTGGTGATCGGAATTGACTAGCGAATAACCAGCGGCGGCACGCGGTCTTCGCTACGCTCCGCCGGTGCGCCTTGAAGACGTTTTAGGGTATTCGAAATATCTAACCTTGGAATATGTGATGCATATACTGAAAACCGTTAAATTTAAAATTGACCAAAAGTATCGAAAGCCAAAGTTTGCGAAAATTATTATTAATGGGATTAAATCTGAAATCCTTGAATCTTTTGGTTATGTTAAATCACATATCTCACTTAAAAAAACAGAAATTAACGAAGTGAAAGAGATGTGGGCAGAACGACTCTCCATAGTCAACGACCTGTATAAAAAGCTTAATAGCTATGGTTACAAAAATAGAAAAGATTACTTTTACTCGAGCGGAGGAAAGCTTGATGGAGACCTCATAAGTTTAGTTGGTGACATAAATAGATATGCAATCACGCCCAAAGCAGAAGAGGACTATACAAAAACACTTGACGAGTATTATGAGGAGATTAATGCTTCAGAAAAAGTATTGTCTTCATTAGAGAAAATGGCGCCATTGATAGCATATGCTAACGTCCAATCTTTAGAAGAGATTGTATCATTATTTGAAGAAAACGAATGTGCTTATCTTCTACATATGCCATATATTATTAATATAGAAAAAATATTGGGTGAACACTACTATGGCTAAAAAGCTTTCAACCAGATTATTGCGGCGGTATATGCCTGCCTCGTATGCGATTTCTGTTCGTCGAGCCGGAGTTTTGCCTGCGGCTTCCTTCAGATTCCGGGTCACCCCGGGACAAAAAGCGGGGTCTGCCCTTGAAAATGGAAAATGAAGGGGGGATCAATGAGGGTCAGGTCTCAACCGCCTACATTTTAAGGGATTGTATAGAGTAAGTTGCATAGGGTCTTGCTTGCAAGATTGCAAATTGCACCATTATAGAAATCAACACCAATCCGGTGGGCTATAAATCCTGCACACCCTACAAAATCAACCACAACCAGGTCTTTGCGGGCGAGCATGAGCAGGAATCTTCTGGGGAGGTGTGGGGTGGTGACAATGAAAATTGATTCGGGGCGCTGGTGGGTTGAAATTGCATAGAATTGCTCAAGGGGAAATTGTTTATGTCTGATCTGACGACATCTGCCATACGAACACCGCTTGATAATTTTCCGGATGTTATAATCCATGCTTCTGAAACTGCAGTCAAAAAGCATGTTCGCTATAAAGATGCCAAAGCGGGTGACAGTGACGCCGCTATTGAACTTGTACAGACTTGCGTTGGATGAAACGCTTTTACAGGAATTGAGGAAAATACATGGAACTGAACTTGAAAGCTGGTGGCAAGAAACCTTTAGTCACACCTTCGACTGCCTTACTCAATCAGAAGCTCGGTATCTCTCCCGCTCCCCGGATGCTGACACCATCCGAAATAGAGTTATTGCGGCAAAGTAAACGGGAAATGGCCGAAGTGTACCGAATGAGAAAATCAGCCGGGTCTTGTTAATTTGCATTTGAAAAAAAAGCCACATGCTCTTTTTACACTCTCTCGCCTCCACATGCATCCTTACGTTCAACAACCACGCACGTATAATTTATATGGAGTATTCCGGAGGCATCAATCCTATTTGCTCCTTCTCGGTATTAAAATGTTGCGTTGCGTTAAGGGTAGGATAAAGAATCTTGCGAAACAACCCTTGACGCTCAGCTGAATTGACCCATGTTTACTCAGCAGAACTGACCCATTCATTTGGGTCATATTCAGATTTTTATAGCGTATGGCAATTATCCTAACACAAGGGTTTCCGGCTTTCGCCGGTTCCGGGATTCCGCGC
>CAIMXI010000083.1 GCA_903845365.1 uncultured Geobacteraceae bacterium
GCGCGGAATCCCGGAACCGGCGAAAGCCGGAAACCCTTGTGTTAGGATAATTGCCATACGCTATAAAAATCTGAATATGACCCAAATGAATGGGTCAGTTCTGCTGAGTAAACATGGGTCAATTCAGCTGAGCGTCAAGGAGCCTGTTCCTTACCCGCTCATCTGTTTTAATCGCCAAAGTACCCATTCCATGCCTCCAGTAAGGTTATTCGGTGTTCGATTGTTCGATTACCAATAAATTGAATAGTGCGCAATTCACGAGCGGAAAAACCAATGCTTGATGCCAGAGCGACAGGAGATATCCAGAATTTAGTTGTCAGATCATCACGATCAATATGTATAGCTCCCGGAACAGCTCTTCATAATCTTGGCATCAGCAACACAAATTGAGTATGGTGTCCCTCGAATTCGCATACAGGCAAGTCACCCCCAGGCAGTTCATTATTCCGGCAACAAATTTAGCAGGTTATTTATAACGTAACTGCCAGCAATCAGAGGATCATATGAAATCCCTGTCCTCAGAAGTGCCTTCATATCAGTAAGAAAGCCCCTGTCTTGTAAGTGGCCATTCAAAATGCCAATAAACTCGTCACGCCTGGCAATAGTGCCTTCTTGCTGCATGTAATACAGGAATGATTCGATGATTTCAGACGAGTTTACAGGAAATGGTGATGCTGCTAATGCCCAGTAGAGGTCAAATAAATCCCTCCCTTGCTTACGCTGAAACAAAGCACGCAACTTGGTGCCAAGCATTTCGTGAATTTCAAATCCGTTAAGAGTGGCAGAAACAGTTTGATCACGGAACGGATAACAAAATGACAGTCTGGCTACCGGTCGAAATGATGTTCTCTCGGTTGCATTCGCCTCAACAACGATTTCAAGCGGTTTCCCCCCAGGATCTGCAAGCGATGGCACATGGTAGATCACGCGAAGAACCCGTGACGGCTTAACTACATTTCTTACCGCCAGCTTAACAGCCTCCCACGCCGAATGAGAAGGTCTACCGAGTACATCGCGCAAAACGCGCTTGATAGCTTTGCTGATATGCTCATCAGGGCGATCGCCAATAACAACCAGATCGATGTCTTCGCTATAACGTGCAGGCGGGGCAAGATAAACCTTATGCAGCAATGTACCGCCACGCATGGCAATCTGGGTTTTCAGAAAGTCATCTTCAAACAGCGCAATCATGCTACGGCAAAGGAGCAGATCCTGTTCAACCTGCCTCATATTTGGCCATGGCACAATTGACTGGTGGTAAATTATATCGCGGCGGGTGAGCAGGCTGATCATGTAAAACTCCCGGAATTGTTGCTCACACCCCATTGGCGGTCAATTTGAGCGGAAGAATCAACGCAAAAATGCGTTGAAATAGGTACCGTTTGAATTGTTTTCGGCAGCCACTTTTTAATTATCTGCGTCAGGTCTGTTGCACCAAGAGCCTGTAGTACAAAACCAAGCCGCTGTGCTGTTGATACTTCTTTCTCAGCATTCAAGACATGTACAAGCCCTTTCGACTTGATCAGCTTAAGCAAAGGTGCAATTGTTTCAGCGGCACGTTCGATTCCGCCAATAACTGAAGCATAGCGGATAAGGTCAAACAGGGTCGATTCCGGTGTGCTCACTGTAAGCGGTGCATACATTCCCGGGAGTTGTTGAGTGAGTGTTCTACCGATATCGGTCTTTACAAAAAAACGCACTCTTATTCGACCGATGGTCATATCACGACGGGGAATATCAGTAATTACCTGAGTCTCCTGAATTGCTTGCGGGCTTGAGCCGAATGTGCCGGCAGCCGATTGCAAAGCGAGATAATAGCAGTGGCCAAGCCATCTGAAATAATCATCGAGCCACCATTCAACAGGTGGTGCACCAATGCTGCGATGCTCAGGTTGGATAATCAGAAAATACTGCTGTCGTGGGGAGACTCTGGTAACTATGCTTTTCAAGCGTAACAGCTGATTCTTTGCCGCAATAACCGAAAGGCCGGTTGTGGTTGTTAAATCTGCAAGAGAAAATGAAACGAAACCACTGGCAAGTTTAGCATCAATAAAGTCCTTTGCCGCCCCGGTCAAGTATGTCGTTTGTTTGTTATTCATTTTCATATTGTAGCGTATAACACTTCGTTGAGCAAATGTTTAATCCTACATAATTGTCTTTCGTCCAGTCTCAGTCCGCGTGCGTCCGTGGCTAAACAGTTTTTCTTTTCACAGCCGCCTCATAAATCCCCATCAGGCAGGCATAATTGACGTCTTCGTTGTACAAAGCTTCAAATGACTTCCGCGCACCCGCCCCCAATTGCTCAAGTAAGCCTGTCTCGGCGTGAATCGGCAGTAACCTTCAATTCAAAATTCACCATTCACCATCCAAAATTCAAAATTCAAAATTGCCTTTAATACTTGCCAGTTGCCCCGCCACCTACTCCCGGAACAGCCCTTTGCTGTCACTTTATTCTTGAAATATAACACTAAGAACTATACTATAAAAAACACAGGGGTACATATGAGAGTATTTAAAACAAAGTGGTTTACACGCCATGCAACTAAGGAAGGGATCGTCGACGCGAAACTAATCGAGGCTGTCCGGTTAATAGAAAAAGGACTTATTGACGCCGACTATGGCGGCGGCATGATTAAGCAACGAATTGCCCGCGACGGTGAAGGAAAGAGTGGCGGTTACAGAAGCATCATTGCCTTTAAATCAGATACACGCAGCATATTTTTCTATTTTTTCCCAAAAAGTAAAAAGGACAATCTACTTAAGGACGAAGCAAAGGAATACAGAGAAGCAACCGCAATTTATCTCAGTCTTACTGATGCTCAGATTACGCTCGCTTTAGAAAAGCAAGAACTTGTGGAGGTACACTACAATGACAAAGAAATATAAAAGTGAAGCTATGGCTGCGCTACATGAATCCATGCAAGGCTTACATGATATAGGCATAGTACCGGCAAAAACAATGCGTCGCTTTGATGCCTCTTGTCTTGCCCCCATAGAAGACATGGCGCCAGAAGAAATTGTAAAAGTCCGAAATGAGGCAGGAGTGAGCCAAGCTGTTTTCGCCCGTTATTTACATGTATCACTTGGTACGGTCAGTAAATGGGAAAGGGGTGAAAAACACCCGAGCGGCCCTGCAATTACATTACTCAACATCATCAAGCGTAAGGGTTTAGAATCGATATATGCATGAGTTTCACACAGAAAGAAGGTTCCCGGAACAACTCTTCATAACCATCTGTCACCTTGTCCCAGGTGTACTGTTTCAGACAGCAGTTCCGACAGCAACAAACGGCAAGCTATCAATCAGATACAGTTCACCCTTGAAACAACCTGATTAGTTCTAATTCGCCGCTAATCGTAAAAAGCTCTCCGGCCTTGATCCTGTATGCGTAGCGGCGTAGACTAGGCGCGGGAATATAGACATTAAATTGAATCGTCGGTTAAATCGGTATTGGCATTCTCCGAGA
>CAIMXI010000084.1 GCA_903845365.1 uncultured Geobacteraceae bacterium
GCGCGGAATCCCGGAACCGGCGAAAGCCGGAAACCCTTGTGTTAGGATAATTGCCATACGCTATAAAAATCTGAATATGACCCAAATGAATGGGTCAGTTCTGCTGAGTAAACATGGGTCAATTCAGCTGAGCGTCAAGGACATTTTGGGCGGCTATCACGAAATAGCCGCCTTTTCTTTTTGTTGCTTCGGATAGATGAAACATACCTGTATTAAGGCGTTATTCCATGCCTTTACGTAGCTACGAAATTTTTTTCAGATTTTTCAAGTTTCTCAGAATCAATCGCTATTTGTAATTGTGGGGAAAGTACAAACCACAAAAAAATTAATCCGGGAGGATAGTATGACAGGCAAAAAGAAAGTAGTTGGCAACACTGGCAAAGGGATGGACGGCGGAGCGGTGACTCAGGATAATCTTACAGGTGATAAGTGCGCACCGATGTCACGTGTTGAGTTTAAAGAATTTGTAGAGGAGCATCTTCAGATTGCTAAACAATATCTGGTCGCTCATGGCTCACATGATGATCTTGTGGTGATTATTACCGATACCGCACCGACAGCGCGTGTAACCCGCCGCGAAGATGATTCGGCTATCGCTAAAATTGCCAGTGATTGTAATGCAAGTGCTGTGATCAATATTCGTGCTCAGGCTTTTAGCTCTGATGACTGTCCGAATATTATCGGTATTCTCGGTGTTCAAGGTGAAACACCATTTTACCGTTATACGACTTTGTGCCCGTATGGTCCCGATTCCTCCGGTCGGCTTGGTTTTTATGAATCGATCAGTGCTGATGATTTTGAGTATCGCTATTTTAAAGGTGCGTCGTAATTCGCACTGCAAATTTACAACTACGGCATGAGAATCACGGTTTGGGCGGCTATTGCAAAATAGCCGCTTTTCTTATGCCGTGTTTTTGTGACGCATCAGTTTATCAAACGGCACCAGGAGTAGCCCAATGACAAAATCAAGAAATATTAGACCGTTAACATCACCTGAGATGATTGCATCTCAACAGCAAACCGCGAACACGCTTCGTAACTTCAAAGCTAAACTATTAGAAATTAACAGTGAATCCTGTTTTCTGATACATCAAGAAACTCTGCGTAATCCTGAAATAACTGCAAATGGTATATCAGAACCCTAATGCGCAAGTGCATGTGTTACTCAGTTCCGACGAATATATTGAAGATCTTGCCGCGTGATTTGGTTTGCAGTCGGTGAGCACTCGGAACCTGAAAAAGTTGTGTCTGTACCGGGCAAAAAGCGAATACTGCAACTGTAGCGAGTGTCTTTAGTCGAAAACCGGCCGGTCGGTTTTCACTTTAAACTGTGTGGCTGGCTCTGATTTTTGTGCTGGTCTTTCGGTTGCAGGTGTTTCGTCATTGTAGCCATATCCACTTTTGACGGTGTTC
Source organism: uncultured Geobacteraceae bacterium (assembly GCA_903845365.1). GTDB lineage: Bacteria > Desulfobacterota > Desulfuromonadia > Geobacterales > Pseudopelobacteraceae > JACRCG01. The sequence continues at coordinate 1,414 of CAIMXI010000084.1, forward strand.
AAACCGTCACCAACCTGAACGGACTCCGCATGGGGTCCGTTTTCATTTGAAAGGAATTTACCATGCAAAATACACCTTCTCAATCTGGCTCCACTCAACCGATTCTAGGCGTTAAAAGGAAAGCCGTTGTCTGCATTTGCGGCTCAACCCGAAATCCTGCCGCTTTTCAAGCTGCTGAAATCGCTGAGACGTTGGCCGACAAAATTGTCCTGACCGTTAACTGCAACACCCGTCTGTATCCAAGCGTCTTGGCAGGTAAAACACAAGCTGAAATTGATGCTATCTATGCGATGCTCGACGAACAGCACCGACAGAAAATTGAGATGTCTGACGAAGTACTGATTCTCAATGTTGGCGGTTATATCGGTGAAAGCACGCAGCGCGAGCTTGATCATGCTTTGAAGCATAACAAACGGGTACGTTACCTGGAAGCGTTGGTGATCAAATGACTACGGGAACCAAAAGCCTATTGTTCGGCGTTCATCAATTCATCTGGCACCCAATTACCGTATGGATAGCC
>CAIMXI010000085.1 GCA_903845365.1 uncultured Geobacteraceae bacterium
CATCGCCTATTATGATGTGGTCAATAACTGGAATACCGATGAGTAGGCCCGCTTCTTTCAGCCTATTGGTGATAATGATATCGTCGGGACTGGGACTGGGGTCTCCTGTTGGATGGTTATGTATCAACAGAGTCCCCGCAGCTGAGCTGAGCAGTGCCGATTTTAGGACTTCTCTAACATGAACTACCGATTGATTGAGGCTCCCAACAGATACCCTGTCCAGGCAGATGATGCGGTTCTTGCCATCAAGGTGCAGACACAGAAAATGCTCCTTCGTTTCGATCACGAGATCCTTGAACATCTCGAACACCTGCTGTGGTGAGTTAAACCGGTCAGTGGTGATATAGGCTGGCATGTTCTCCCTGATAACCTCTCTGCTGTAGACCGGCCTCATGACCCGCATACGTAGAGTCTTTGTGAGATAATCCGCTCCGTACTCCTGGAATAGTTCCTTCATTTTCATAAAACGCCCCCTTTTAGCGAATGCCGATAACAATCGCCAAGCTGAGCAGAGCGACTATACGAGGTGTGGTTCTGTAACTGATAACAGACCGTCCCGATTTCCATGTCACTGATGTCTTGAATCATATAACGGGGATCCTGGTTGGTAGGTATGTAGAGACGGTCGGCCATCTTTTCCACTATCTCGTAACGCCTCTCCTCCAAAAGACCCATGAGTACACTTAATTGGGCGCTCCAGACAAGGGTAGATATTTCCTTTTCTCTATCTTGTATGGCGATAATGGCCGGATGCTCTCTCTTTACGTTGTCGATCCATATTAACGCCCCGTTTTCGACACGCAGAGGAGTGGAATGACTCCACCCTCTCTCCTCAGCATATGACCGCAGTATATCCAGAGGTTCGATAAGTTCTTGCAGGGGGCGGGAGCAGAGGTTCTGACACAGGATGGGATCGCCGCCGGACAGTGTAGACGCAAGTGCCGTCATCAGCTTGCGGTAAAAATGATTATGCCTGCTTTTGCGTGCGAACAATGCGGCATAGAGCTGTATATCGACACTGTCTAAACAATCATCCCAAGAGTACAGCTTAAGGCGAACATCCGTGGATATGAGTTTGCTATTTACCGTTGGCCATAGAAAAAGAAAGCGAGGGGACAGCATGTTGTTCCCTGCCCTGACCGTTTGGGTGTATTGGAGCAGAAATTGATTCCACGCTTCAAGGACGACATCGTCGTCGGGTAGATCGTCAATAACGAAGGTGGCTCCCGCTATTGAGGATAGTCCATAAAAATCCGTAGCCGTGGCGGTAGGCTTTAGTTTCTCACCAACCTGCTCCGCCAGCCAACAGGCAGGATTAGTTGTCGCCGCGTGCTCATACATTCGGCGCCATGCAAGTCCGCTTTGTTCGATCGCTCCTTGCAATTCGTACAGCAAACCTTCAGGGGTATTGCTTGTCAGTCGGGCGATGACGTTATGATTGTCGGCCAGGTCGTGGTGTATCTTGGTCACATAGTCGGACGGGCCAGGTAACTGCCAAAATTCAGCGCTCATGTGGCAACGCCTTTATAATGCGGCCCACCACCGGGTCGAGCATAAAGTTGTCGTCATCTTTTTCGGCAACTCCAGATAGGTAAGCCCAGTTCAGCGCCTGATTAGCTTCCTGTTCAGATCCCACTTCGTGTAGCACGCAAATCTCTTCCGCTGAGGCTTTTTCCAACTCGGCAAGTATCCGCAGGAACGGGAGGTGTGGGCTGTTTGCCGCAAGACCAAACAGACTACCGGCCTTGCTGGCCCTGTCCTTGACGTCAAAAGTACAGATTTCGTCGAGCTTATCCTTCCACTGACGGGGCGAATCGAGCTCTGCCTTGTGAAACTCGTACAGAAGCCCCGGCCAGCCGCCGGTTGCATCTACAAGTGGTTCAAGCAGTTTCTCGTGAGTGATGGTGCAATGATCGGAAACCCACACATTTACCATATCATGGTGCCACGGCAAACAGCGGAACAGGTCTTTCTTAATGTCGCGGAGTTTAAACTCACATTCGTTTTTAACAAGATAGTCAATTTTTGCCGAGTCGGCTTCAAAAAGAACCTTGATAAAGTTGACGTCTCTGGCTCCCCTCTCAACTCCGCGAGCAGAGGCAATCCAGTTGTCGTCCCAGCGGCAGCTGGAATCAACGTAGACAATTGTGGTGCCTGCCTTTTTGCTGCGTTTTTTCTTCACGTCGGCCAGATGAGACTCGAAGTCTGCCAACCGTACAATTTTAGAGAGTGGTTCTATCCGGTCATGACCAAAAGCTAGGAAACTCTTCTCCAGCAGATTTATACCGCCAGCGTGTGTGCCGGACACAACAACCACACCGTTTTCCTGACTACAGATTGCGCCCATATCGATTACTGACAACGGTGCCCGCTTGAATGGTTCAGCTCGGAGTCCGGCTCCGTGCCTGAAAATAGCTGGGGTGTACTCAAGCGGTTCTGGCCTGTGCTTCACAAGCCGGTCAAGCACCTCCTCCGGCGAGCCAAGCAAGGTGGCAATACTGCTCGTACGGAACAAATATGTGCCATCGTTTTTGTCACAGGTAAGGACACCAAGCCCTACCATCTCCTTAAGAATTACAATAAAGGCATCAAGGGAACCATGGTACTGATCGAAGCCTTTTGGCCATTCCGTCTGCGCCCTGGCTCTGAGCCATGGCGCGTCATATCGACCCTTCTTTCCAGGGTTGTCCATCATGTCATAAGCGATAATACAGGCGATGACATCATAGCGATCATCAAGGGTTATGGTTTTGTTGAAGCGGTAGACGATATCGTCCCGAATACCCTGCGAACGATAGGCGTCAGTGATGTCGTGCTCTTCAATAATATAAGGCGGTGCAGGAAACTCCTTCCGGTCGTATGCCGGCAAATTTTCGTTAATGTGATTCATTATCTTGCTGCAAAAGATCTGAATCAGCGACGGCGAATAAAGACTAAGCGCCATGATACGCCAAATAAGAGATCTGTCGCTGAACCGGTACCCGCAGGCGGCCATAGGTTCCTCAATAAGACGGGTGGCATCTCGGCGTTCGGCAGCGGAGAGCATTGGTCCAATACAGATGGCCTTGCCAAGCTGCACCAGTGGGTCGTTCTTGGCATCGGTGGAGCGCTTTACATTATGAAGCCCTGAGAACACCACCCTGAAACGGCCGTGAGTTTTGTCCTTGAGACTCCGCAGGGTTCCGGTAATCTTGAAGTTCTCTTTGCCATCCTCATTGAGGAAACCGTCAGCTTCGTCAAGAAACAGAAGAATTCCGCGGGTGGCGTCGCTGTCGAACCACTGGCATACTAGGTCATGTTCTTTGCTGCCGTCCTTGCTTGGCGTGTCATTTTCCTCAAGGACTTTTACCGCCCGCAGTTCTTTGCAAAGGATCGACCAGAAATTGTTGAGCGGCAGTGCCTTGCCGATACCGATAGCCAGGAGATCTATGTAGATTGCAATCTGGTTGGTACCGTTGTGGAACTGCTTGGCGATTGACGTCAACAGGGCAGTCTTGCCAAGTTGGCGGCCGCCGTAAATAAAGGCAGCTGAGGTCTCTCCATTGCCGATGATTTCCGACCGCTCTGTTTCTCGCCCATAAAACATTTCTTCGGGTATACCCCCGCCACCTTCGGTATAAGGCTTGTAGAAAGTCCAGGGGACAGCCAACTTGAACATAGCCGACAGAGGATCAACGTGGTTGGAGGTCGCCGCCGCGTAGATCAGAGAGTTGTCAATAACCAAGAAGGTTCTGGCGCGTTCGCGGGACATCTTCGCCAGTTGCCGTCGGCGAGCCTCAGGGAATACTCCGAAGATCATGACGATGATCGGGGCACTCCCTTCTTTGGCAGCAGTAATCTCCGAACGTATTTGATCTTCAAGCACGTTGTTGCCATAGAGTACGAGAACGCGATATTCACCGTCAGCTCGTGACCCATATATTGCTATAGGACAAACCGACCGATTAATTATCGGCGCATTTAGTTTCAGGTTGAACACTTTGGGGTTGGTGGTTGAATTGAGTGACTTTACGCCAAAGCCTATAGCTGAGAGGACATCGGATATCTCGGCCTTGTTGACGAGTGGGCGGCGACCGGCCGTCAGGTATGCTTCGACTACTTTTGCAGCTTTTGGGCCATCGATAAGCGCAAGAGTGTTGTCTTCAATGCATCTCCCTGCATTAAGGGTACTGATGATATTTGCGACGATCTTATTCTGTTCCAGCGCTTTTACAATAAGAGGGAGACGGCGGATGGAGAAGTCAGTAAATAAGTCGCCTTCCTGGTTTTCTTCAAAATAGATCCCGCTACCATCGGCAAAACTTTGCACCATTTCGTTGGCAAGGGCGTAATCACCCTCGTCCAGTTTTTTCCTGATCAGTTTGTAGGTGTCACTATCAGGGGCAAGCGCCAGGTCATTGAAGCTCTCGTTTATTCTGCCACTTTCAACCTTTGAAAGTTCGGTGATCCTATTGCGGATCAGCTCAATATCCTGGTCGCTCGCAGCAAAATTTGTGATGCTGTCGATTGATTTCTTCATGGTGCTCAGTCGCCCGGCCGCTTCACTATAATTGGAATCGGTAATGCACCCGTAGTTGAATGCCTCCTCTACCACTCTAATGGCGTCTTCGCAATCCTCAGCAAGTTTTCTACGGCATTCGGCCATGTCCGTCTGCCTAGCTGTACGGAAGGTGTTGGCCTTGTCGATGTCGCCACGGACTTCCAGTACTTCAATTATCCGCTCGGTAACAGTGTGGTTCTTGCGCTGGCTGGCACACTCATAGCTGTTTTCAAGGGTAACATTTCGATCTGCCAAAGAGACAAGGAAGTCCTCAGCAGCTTTTAAAGGATCATTAAATATCGGGCACCAGAAGGCATCAGTTTCCCAACCGAGCGTAAGCATGGACTGTCTGTAAAGCAGGTGTTTTGTAGGAAATTCGGAAAAATTTATCTGGTTATGTGGGTCGAAGAGCCTGGCCACATCGTTTACGGCGTCCAGACATATTTGTGCCGCAATGCCGAGGATGTTGCGGTTGTTGGCTATGATCTTGGCAAGACACGCCTGTGATGGATCCACATAGTTTTTAAGCCCCTCACGAAGTTCATCCACCCTCTTGTTGGTGAAGTTGTTCTTTTTGTCAGCACCCGGCCGGTTTTCTACAACAGTGATAAAGCGCCGCAGCAGGGCGCAGGCTTCAGTTGTGTAGGTGTGGACGTTCCTTCTGGCATCATAGTCAATGTTCTGGGTATTGCCGCCGCGGACAGGCCTCAAGACATCATCGGTTTTGTCGATCTCGCCATCTATCTTAGAAGAGTCAGACAGCCGCTTCAGTTCTGTCTTAACCTGGGCAAGGCGGGTTAAATCTCCACCGACAACCAGTGATATCGCCTTCTGGACGTATCCGTCAGTTTCAAGCCAACTGCGCCACACTTTTTCGGCCGGTTTGTATTTAATTCGGTAGGTATAAGCCTCTTCTAGCCAGCGTGAAGCACTGTCTTTTGTTTTTTCCAATTCATCATTCCAGGCGGCAAGCGTCATGGAATTGTTCAAGATGTGCATATCCAGGGGTTGGTGCAGGTTGCTGTAGGTGTTAACCTCTTGAACCAGATTGTATAGCCCGTCAGTGTCGCTAGGGAGTTTAATATTCTGGAGTCGTGCCGCCGCTTCCGTCTGCGGCGCGACGAGAGCTGGGCGAAGGCAGGCGGCGATAATGAACAGACTGGCCACCTGATTGTCCACAGCAAGGTCGTCAAGAGACAGAGAGTTAAGGTTTGGTTTATCTTTGCTGATGAGGTTGCAAAGAACAGACGCCATCTCTCCATCGCAGTAAGTAACGTGTGATGCCAAGGTTACTGTTTTGAGAAGGACTTCATGCACTTGGGGTTTGTCGCCATGAAGAGTCGCAAGACTAGATGCGACCCATGCAGCAGAGTAGTTCTTTTCCGCTAGGAGTGCTGAAAGCAGGTTATCGGCCAAAGGCCCGGTGAAATTGTTCTTTTCAGCAAGTTTTGCGGCAATTTCAGCTGAATGAAAAAATTCGTTTGGTTCTTCCAATTGGAGTGCTACTGGTTTTCCTCCGTTATTCACGGGAGAAGAATGAGCACTTTTAACAAGTGTCGAGGAAGTTTTAACAATTTCCGTTGCGATGTCTTTATCTGGAACTATATCAGCGACTGGCTCGACTGTCTTTTCGTCTTCAGCTTGAGCCTCAATCTCCACCCCCACTTCTTCTACTTCTACAATTTGAGGTTCATTTGCTGCCGAAGCATCTACGATAATCCCAAAATCCTCTTCTACTTCATTATCATGTTCCGGTGCTATCTCAAGTTGTAGGGACTCTTCAGCAATTTTGTTTTTATCAGGCTCGTCTATAGCGATGCACGTTTCTTCTTCCATAAACTGGTTAAGAGTGTCGAATATCCCATGAAGATTATTGAGAATATTTTCTTGCATGGAAGAAAGCTCGGAAGCCAGTTTACTTTGTGCATGCGCAACCTGAATGCGGCCCATGGCGTTTGTGGCTTTTCCGGTAAAACTTGCAAGTTCAGTATTCAACTCATCCATGCGCTTCTGTTCTGATGCAATATTATCCGCCAGGTGCGTTATTTCAACAATAGTTGCATCTACATCTGCTTCTTCTATTGATTCATCTCGAAGCCCCTTTTCCCAAGAGTCGGTGATTTTTTCTATCTCTTCCGGAGAGGCTAACATTACAGAGTTGACAGAGGCAATAGCCCTATTGAGGCGATCCATTGCGTCAAGAATGTCCTGCTCACCGTTCTTGTAATTTTCGGCAATGGTTCTGCATTCTTCCAGTATGACTTTGAGTTTATCGATAAGTTCTACTGAAGGTTCTTCCGATGCCGGATCCTGAAGAGTTTTGCATATATGCTTCATCAGCAGGCACCATTTTGTTTTGTCATCAATAGGGGCCGATTCCGTAACAGGTTCTAGATGGACTGGTGACTTCCAGATTTTACTGCTGATCGAGGAGGGTGTAAGTATATCTTTGAGCTCAGGTACCATTTCGTATGCTTCGGTAAGCGGCCAGTCTGTACCGGTCAGGGAGGCAATTGAGTAGATAGTTAACCCTGCGTTCACATTTTCTTGAATATTTTCCGTGTTCCAATTTCTTAATTTTTCAACAATCCGTGGCCACAAAACCACGGCTTTCCATATTTCTGGTGGAGAATCCAAGGTCAGATGCTTAGTAAGCTCCGGATAGGATTCAAGGAAATCAGCACTTGGTATCTCGTTCGAAAAAAAGTTAGGATCAAACAGCATCAATGAGCTATATTCAAGGGATCCACTTGTAGATCTTTTATACTTACCAGCTTCACAAACGGAGAAATAAGAGGCGATCCTAAAAAACGGGTCTGTGTGAATGGCAATAAATCTTGCGTTTTTATTTTTGATGCTTTCGAGTTCAGGATAATTCTTCTTTGCGTAGCGAAGTATATTATCGGCCCCTACTCGGTTAATCCCCATGAATCTGCGTAGGAACGGGGCAGACCCATCATCAAATGCCATCAGCTCCGGTAAGAATGTCGGTGGATTACCAACTCTGGTGACCTTGTCTATATGTTGATTGTACTCGATTTTGTTACTCCAGGTTGCCGTTTTTTCGTTTTTTTTCATGCAGTCCCCCTTTGCTGGTTAAAATCTTTTGCATGGTTGAATGGATTTAACCGTAATATACTACATCATCCATCCTGCGCCCTTGGTTATTTATTTTGTTGTCATCGCATCGAGAAGTATTACTTCAAAACTGCCTGATGAACAATCGCGCCCAATAGCCAGGCTGAGAAACTTATTGCGACGGTAGGAAATATTGGAAGTCCGCGACGCAGACACAACCAGGCAACTGCAAAGAATATCAGCGTCGGGAATATACCCCAGAATACCCCTTCAACAAATGACGTCATGACTTTACTATCACCCTGACTATCAGAGTTCAGCCAAATCAATACAATCAGGGTTGTTAACGGCATTGCAGCAATCAGTCCGCTAAGTGACGGTATCTTTTTCCCGATAATTACACAGGAAACGATTACGATATTTGAGAGAATAAGTTTGACGGCAAAGGGCATGGCAACGACTCGTATTACCGCTGAAGTTTGCTACGTTCAGTCGGATTGCTTTAACAAAAGCACAATTAGCACCTTCCTCTATTTTCCATCCAGCTCTATCTTCATCCAGCTACGGACAGCATTCCTACTGGTTAGGACAAATTGCAAGGAATCTTCAGCTTTTTCGAGTGTCGTTGCCAGAGATTGACCTGCCCATAAATCCGGTGTAGCCATAAACTTCAACACTTCAGCGGCATCAGCAGTCGACTTCTCAACTGCTGATTCAAGCTTATCAAGCAGTTCGTCCAGTCTTGCGCTGGAAATCGATCTGATGCTATATGTCCCAGAAATAACTTTTTGCTGCTCTTCGTATAGCTGATTGAATAACGACTGAACTTCGCTGTTAAATTCGGTAATAGCGCTGTACCTGGCGGTAATATCTTTAGTCGAATTTGAAGCAAGAAAACGATTCATTATCGGATGGAATTGAAGTGTAAAAATCTCATTGTTCTTTCGATGAAACTCATCAAGTAGCTTAAAATAGTTCACAAACTGCTGCCTCTTCTCATCATAGCGACACTCTCTTTTCTCCATGCCAACGACACGCGGCATTTTAATCGCGACTGGGACTTCCCACTGTTTACTGATCTCTGTCGGAGCCAATCCTTGCTGCTTGTGGCAGGGTGATTCGTTCATCTCCTTTTCAGCTATGTACTTGGTCAACACCTTTTTATTTTCATCTTCCAACATTGAAATTGCTTCTAGGAGTCTGTCGGACTTGAAATTTTGACTCAGCAGACCCTATTCGGGTTGTTTTTCCATTTGGGCGAAATTGAACGGTAACTATTTCCTGTTTTGCCAATTTAGGTGGCTCAGTTTTGTCTCAACGCACTTTGGAATA
>CAIMXI010000086.1 GCA_903845365.1 uncultured Geobacteraceae bacterium
AACCTTGGGGGAGCTTGTGGGATGACAGCGAACGCTCCTGAGTGTGCGGTTACCGGAACGAGTTGCTTCTGCCTGGCTGGACTGAGATCGGTCTTCTTCATGGTGATATCCTTTAATAGATGGACAAGCCATTAAAGGATACCGCTTTATTCAATAACTATCAAGCGAGTTGTTAAAAGATAACACTACGCCTGAAGTAAGCAACTAATCGAGATCCACTTTGTAGTCAGTCGCTGTTCCATGTCAGTCTTACTGTTGGCTATTTTGGGCAATTTCTGCTATTAAGAACCCGCTTGCCAATCCACTTAACCTGTATCAATTCGTAACGATTTTTCAGGAAAGCCTCTTCACTATCATATAAGCTGTTCACAGAAAAGCTCGGAATAAAGTTCGGTAATTCGTCCAGAGATAAGCGTCGGTGATAATGGTGTTACGTCGTGGAAAACTAGGTCTTATCAAGGAGCCAATATTTTCGTAATGACAACCACAGATTACCACGCAAAATACTACGCCCATGAATTGACCAAACGCTGCTCTTCCGACAGCCTGGAAAAACTGGCAGCGTCACTTGCAGATGCTCAAGTTGACCTCAACCCTCACCAAGTTGATGCCGCCCTGTTTGCGTTCAGATCTCCACTCTCTCGCGGGGCTATTCTGGCGGATGAAGTCGGTTTGGGAAAAACCATTGAAGCTGGAATTGTCCTTTCCCAAATATGGGCCGAGCGCAAGCGGAAGATCCTCATCATTGTTCCATCCAGCTTGCGCAAGCAGTGGAACCAGGAGTTGCTGGAAAAGTTCTTTCTCCCCTCAACTATTCTTGAATCCAAATCATTCAATCAGGAAGTAAAGCAGGGTAAACGTAATCCCTTCGAGCAGACCGAGATAATAATAACCTCCTACCAGTTCGCCAGGAACAAGGGAGATCAGATCAAGTCTGTAAAATGGGATCTTGTGGTTATCGACGAGGCACATCGGCTACGTAACGTCTATAAGACTTCCAACAAGATAGCCCGTGCCATCAAGGATATTTTGGCTCACGCTCCCAAGCTGTTACTGACTGCCACACCATTGCAGAATTCCCTTATGGAGTTGTACGGACTTGTAAGCTTCATTGATGATTACATCTTCGGTGACATCAAAAGCTACAAGAACCAATTTGCCCGTTTGACCAGTGAGATCAACTTTGACGATCTTAAAACCCGTATTGCGCCAATCTGCAAACGGACATTGCGGCGACAGGTGCTGGAGTACATCAAGTACACTAACCGGATACCTATCACCCAGGAATTCATCCCTACCAAAGACGAAACCGTTCTGTATGATCTGGTGTCAGAGTATCTGCGCCGGGATAACCTTCAGGCATTACCCGCCAGCCAACGTACACTGATGACGCTCGTATTACGGAAGCTCCTGGCATCATCTACGTTTGCCATTGCCGGGGCACTAGATTCAATTGTGCTGCGGTTGAAAGCAAAGCTGAAGAATGCCGAGGTCAAAGTGTCGGTTGAGGATGAACTAGCCGATGATTTTGAGACTCTGGACGAAATAAAGGATGAATGGGAAGAGGACGAATACGAAGAGCGGTTGACCAAAGAGGACGTTGAGGCTATCCAGCTTGAAATTATCGACCTGGAGGCTTTCAGGGATCTTGCCGTATCTATCACGGAGAACTCAAAGGGCAAATCGCTGATTCAAGCCCTCAAAGCGGGGTTTGCTAAGGCTGAATCCTTGGGAGCGAGCAAGAAGGCCATCATCTTTACCGAATCACGTAGAACACAGAACTATCTGGTCAGGATTCTTTCCGAAACCGAGCATCAGGGCAAGATCGTCCTGTTTAACGGTTCCAATAGCGATGAGCAATCCAAACAGATTTATCAGAAGTGGTTTAAACAGCATCAGGGGAGTGACCGGGCATCTGGTTCCAAAACCGCAGACATGCGTTCCGCACTGGTGGATCACTTTAACTCGATGTTCAAGTTTTTTGATCTTTATAAAATGAGCCTAAGTCGTATAATAGCGCTTGGCAAGAATTGTTTGTAGGTGATCATCCTGTTCTGTTCCGTATTATTCTGTTCCGT
>CAIMXI010000087.1 GCA_903845365.1 uncultured Geobacteraceae bacterium
CTGTTTCTGCTATTCTCCGCGAATGATGCGCGTTGCACGAGTTGGAGTTCCCCGGCGTACATTACGCCACGTGGTACCCGCTATCGGCAAAATAAACATCTAACAAGTTTAACATGACGGTATTTGTCATTTTTCACGAGCATTCACCCACCTGGTTTTCAAACCCATTCACCCAGGCACGGCGTGCTGAATTGGTTCGTCAATGTATCATAGTTTGCTCCCGATGGTCCCCTTCTTTTTGCGGTAACTTTCCCCCTCGATTATCATTTGATGAGCATTGTGTGCCAGACGGTCCAGTGCCGAGTTTGCGATGATTTGATCATCAAACAGTGCCACCCATTCTGATACGTGCCGGTTGCTGGTGATAATGGTGGCTCCGCGCTCGTAACGCTCGCTGACGATTTCATAGAAATCATGAGCCTGCTCCGGGGTAAGTCGTTCCAGACCGAAGTCGTCAATAACCAGAAGACTCGGAGAAATCAATTTAAGCAGTTCCCGATCCAGTGAGTTATCTGCGCGGGCGGCATAGAGAACCTTGAACATTTTTGCCGCCTTGACCACAACGACATTCTTGTTACGGCGACAGGCGGCGTGTGCCATTGCGTTGGCAAGGAAGGTTTTCCCGACTCCGACCGGGCCGGTAAAAATGACATTTTCTTTGCGCTCCATCCAGTCAAGACTAATGAGTCCCTTGAGTCGGTCGCGGTCAAGAGTTATCTGCGCATCCCAGTCGAAGCGCTCCAACACTTGATCGTGGTCAACCTTGGCCGCCAGCAGGCGCCTGGTAAGCGCCCCCTGGTTCCTCCTCTCCACTTCATCAGAGAAGAGCATCTCCATAAATTCCAGATGGGTAAGCTTGTTTCCCTTGGCGTAGGCAACCCGTTCAGGCAGGGTAGTCAAGAGCGATGAGAGGCGTAGTGCTTTCAGAAGCTGTTTCAGTTCTGATGTCGTTTCCATGGTTGTTCTCCTTGTGGTGACTAAAATAATCAGCAGATCTGCTGAAGTGTGCTGCGAGAGAAATGGGAGTAACAGTTCCTGCCGGTTTGGCGGAGGTTGGTTGTTTATTCAGCGCTAGTGTAATAATCCCTTCAACGCGACTGACATTTATGAGTCCAAAGGCCAGTGCCCTTTGGCAGGCGACTTCAACTCTGGCCGCACCATATTTATCATTAATCCGGAGCAGTTTCTGAGCCTGGCGGATGAAGGCCCAGGGGACGTCGCCACTCAACATCTCAGCCATGAACTCTCCCTGCTTCACGCCGTTTTCTGCGGCTTTCCGTTTGTAGTACTCCACATCCCGCATGGCGTAGGCGCTCTTATCTTTCGGGTAGTCATCGAAGTTGGTTGAGCGCTTGCCGGGTGCAACTTTCGGATGTGTTCTGATCAACTGGTTCTGGTAGTAAATCCGCACCAGAACGGAATCACCTCTGACATCAACTTCTTTGCCGATATACATCGTCGGCAGGGAGTAGCCACCTTTCTTGAACATGATATGGTGATCGCGATGAACGGTGCACTGCGCAAAGGCAGGTATATCAAAGCGTTCGTCTGATAGCGGCAGTAGCGCCTTTTGTTCTTCTTGCTCAAACACCAGAAACGGTCGTTTTCTGGTGGTACCGTGAATACGCAAGCCGGCAAAAGAGCGACACCACTTCTCCGCTTCCTGTTGGGCATGATCACGGTTTTTGAATTCCTCTCCTTTAAAAAAGTTCTCGCGAACGTATCTGACTTGGTTTTCTACGGTACCTTTTCCTTCAGGATGGCGAACTACAGCCGAGTCAATGATAAAGCCCCGGTGTTGCGAGTAGTCCTGAAAGGTCAGGTTAAAAACAGGTTCATAACGATCAGCCTTAACTACGGCCGCTTTCATGTTATCCAGAATGAGACGCCTGGTGACACCGCTAAAGAAACTTCAGGCTTCTTCCATACCGGTGATCAAAGCGTTGAGATCCTGACGATGAGTCAGGAACACATACTCGTAACGGCTCTGGATTAGGGTAACTACCAAGGCATGGAGTACCCGGTTTCTGCCAACCTCTGGGTCAAATACCAATCCCATTTTACCGAAATCAACTTGAGCAACCTCCCCCGGTTCGGTATCCGCCATGCGCACGGTAACCTTCTGGCCGCCGAAGCCAAGCTCCTCGCGGGCATAGCGGTACAGGGTGCTGTAGGTTACCGAGACTCCCATCCGACCAAGCTTGATGTGAGCCTTGGTCAGAGTTAAGTGATCATTCTCCAACCAACCGGATAGCAGCTCGCGATGAGGAAGCAGAGGGGCACAGGCACCCAGTTCAGGATCCTTTGCTTCGCCTCCGTGTACAGAGCGGATGACTGCCGCTGCAATCTCGGCCAACCGATCATCAGATGTAGTGTCGTCAAAACCATGTGTCGCCGCTAGGCGCAGATAGTTCCTAATGGTGTTTCGGTCAATCCCGGTAGAACGTGCTATCCGCCGGAAACTGTCCTTTGCTTTTGCCCTGCGCAGAATGTCGATAATATTTGTCACGCTGTACTCCTTGTGTCCCATGTTGCCTCCAGTCAATTTAATGAAAAGAGTCATGGTACAGGTTGTTGTCAGCGCCGTGCCAAAGATTAC
>CAIMXI010000088.1 GCA_903845365.1 uncultured Geobacteraceae bacterium
CGCGAACGCCCCGCTGTTGGGCGAGCTTCTGGGCGAGCTGCCTTTCGTACACCGTCACAGACAAGGGAGCAAGCATTGAGACCCGCGCAAAGTCTTTATTGCGGGTCGAAATAGCGCAGCGGAATGGCGATGCTGCTGACAACGGCAATTCGTCATCTGCCTTTGATGCCTTTGTACCTATGAGGCACAAGCCACAAAGTTAGTGTGAAAGTACACGGTCACTTCTTGTGCCGAGGTTGTTGGGCGAATGAGAGATGTGTGTGCGGGTTTTTGCACACGCTGAACGAATGAGCTGCCTTTCTATTGCAAGCGAGCGGGTTTTTGCGAGCGTAGCCACACACCCACTCTAATCAAACTCTTCATCACGCCTGAATGGAATAGCTACATTGACTTGATACCAGCCATGACGATCTACGCCAACATGTTTTACACGAGCATAACTGCAACGTACAACGTCGCTATGCCAGGTGTTGAAAATCATTCTAACCTTTTCCGCCAGTGCAGATGCTTCAGCTCCACTGGACGGTTTCGAGAAAATCTGAATATATACGATCCCCGCTAATCGGATTACTGCTGGCTGACCTATGTTGATTTGCCGAAAGTAATAACCAGGTATAGAAAAGCGTGACCAGGGGCACCGCGGAAAAGGGACCATAAATATTTCGTTCGGCCACGCGACAGGTGTGGTGCCAGCCCACGAAGTACGGAATCTCTTCTGAATTTCAGAGTATAGGGCAAGAAAACCCATTTTACAAAAGATCCAACTCTTGCAGCGAACCAAGAATAAATCCTCGCGGGGCGCTGGTGCTGTCTCCGTCGTCATATTCAGATTTAAATGGAGCGTCGTTGTATATCCAAATTATATCCTTGAGTTTGGCCGTAGAAAGTACTCGTTTAATATCACTACTGCCATTTTCTGGTTTCTTGCCTACAGACATTTTCCAGTAATCACGTATTTCAAATGGACTCTTTTCAACGAAACTTTCAAACAACTCGGCGGCATTATTTTTCACCTCCTCAAGAAAATCTACCGGCAAGGTCACAGCCGCAAAATGATGCAGAGCAAATTCAAATGAATCCAGGTTATTTACTGTAATCATTGTACACCTCCATACATATTAAGCAAAATTTGAATTTTGTTCTTGAAATGTTGATAACCGCTGGTAACGGTATGTATGCCTAATGAAAGCTTCAAAAAAATGACCCTTCGATTTTGAAGCCATTAAACCTTCGTAAATTGCCAATGGGACCCCGTAGTATTGATAAATTGGACCAGAATGGAACTCGACGACAAGTGTCGCGGACTGACTGTCGTAGTTTACTGAAAGTAGATTTGAGGATTTAACTGTTATCATATTACCCCTAATTTAGCCTTGGCATCAGATTTGTCCCAATTATAATATAAAACGAATAATTATATAAATAATTATTGTTGTATAGATATATTTGCACTCAAGTGCACTGGAAATTTGAAAAACTTTTAAAAAATTTAATATATAGAATCGGCATAATGCCCCTAATTTGAAAACGAGTACTATTCGAGAATCTTAGAAAAGTTGTTAATAAATCTTAATCTATTTTGTGCCCTGCCGACTTTTTAAATAATGAGTTCGGCTCGACGTAGATGAACTGTTCTGCTGCTACCTGCCTTTTCAACTCCAAGAGGATCTCAAGCGGGTCAGTGCTACCGATCCCTGAGAAGATACGCTGTGGCTGATCTATGTTGGAGAGGCGTAGGATGCTTATGGCAGCCTTCAGACGAATGGATTCTGTCGGACTATCCATCAGAGCATTGACCGTTTCTGCAGCCTTCTTGGCTGAGGCTCTGAGCTGTTCTCTTGCAATATGGAGTCTCTCAGACTGATGTTCGTTGATTTGCGCCAAGAATTCTGGTGACATTTTCCAGCGGGAAATTGTTTCGGGAGTTGTGCCTATTGACTTTGCTATTGCAACAGCGGATTGGCCGTTCGCTAACATTAAAGCAGCCTGGTCGCGTTTGATATTGTTTGCGGACATATTTTTCTCCTTAACAGTTAATGATATATATTGATGTTTTTATGTATAAGATACGAATATATAGCCAGGGGGTAATTGAATTTGTCAGTGCTGTCAGTCGTCGGTAGGGGTAATAGATATATATTGAAAATATATGTATATAAAATAAGTCCCTTACCGACAACCGACTTAACCGACAGCATCCTACCCCAGATCAGGATGAAGTCTCACCACCCCCTGGCCATTATGGCCAGTTTGAAAGGACACCCAACCATACTCATCAAGCAATTTTAGTGCTGCCTTTGTTTCTACGTGAGTTTTCAGACACCTCCATTCGTTGCGGTAAATGTCCCTGGGAGAACATCCGTCTTTGACGTCCCCCTTACGGATGTGGTCAAGCAGCACACTGGCTGATAGCATCTCTGGCAGCTCATTTAACGAGTAAATCCGGTTGGCATGGGATTCCAGATACACGCACCAATCCACGCCCTGGCGTACTGCATTTTCGGACACTTCACCGAAACATAAACCGTCAGCGATGTCAATTACATGAAATATGAGTGCCAGTGAAGGCATCAGGCTTCTGTACTTGGATAAGTGTGCTTCCAATGGCGTACCCGCCAACTCAGAACTTCGCAAGCGAACTTCAAGGTCTGTAATCCAGTTGTTGAATAGTACTTGCGCAGGTTCAGAGAGATGGATACCAGGAATTTCGTTTTTAGTTTGTTGGTGACAATCCAAGTCAAGTTTTTGCTGAACCATGCCAAGCCATTTGAAAATTTTGAGGGCGCGTTGGAGTGCAGTCTTATCAGGCAAACGGTCGATGTGCTCGTAACTCTGCAACTGATCGGGCCATATCAACAGTTGAAATCTTTGCAGAAGACCGTCATTGCCTGCACCGTTACCGATGACATCGTAGACATACTGGCGGAGTCTGCTTGGTGTAATCCCGCCGAAGATAGACAGACACATACCAGGTATTGTAAATGTACCCCTTCCTATACGATCAATCGTATAGCTGTCGGTGCCGTTCCAAGCCTCCAGGTAAAAAGCTCGGTCGCCCTCTCTCCCCGCCTTTTCAAGGGACTGTAGCCATCCTATCAGTTCATCCCTCGCAATCAGGAACCCCTGTGGGTTCTCCTGCAGCAATTCACCGATTTTTTCGATAGTACCGTCTTGAGTGGAATACCTTTTCAGTGTCGGCTTCTTTAAATCTCCTACAGAGATGCTTGACAAAAGGTCAGAAGAATCAAGGAGAACACCCTTATTTATCTGTTTTTTCACCGTTGCCTTCTTAAAGTCTGCCATTGTCTTATGTATGAACAACTCGCAATCGTGTTTTTCTGATGCAAGCTGGTACTCCTTGTCAGCCTCACTTGCCAAGATTCTCAGAGCAAACTGCCCCTCTGCGATGGCTGGAGATTTCTTCTGACCGGGTTCCGCGATGAATCCACCCCAGATATTGGAAACAACAAACCAATCGTCAAACTGTTTAGGAAATATTCCACAAGCCCGGCCTATTAGTGACCCGGCGGTGACGATGGCTGAAACTGCAATTCCATCTATGGCAACCTGCATTCTTTCGGCTGCATCGACAATCCACGCCCTAAAACCTACAGGGATCATATCCGGAGTAAGTGCAAGGACCGGTGGAATCTTCATCGGCAGCTCAACTGGGGTGCCCCATTCTACATTATCTTCGAGCTGTCGTTTCTTAAGCTCTCGCTCATATATGCTTTTCGTAGTAGTGCTGACTTCACCTTCAGACAGCGGAGGCTTGTTTTTGAGGTTCCATTGCATTGCCTTCGCAAGTACGATATCGAATGAAAGTACAGCCATGACCTTGAACCATTTACCGACTAGGCGAACCAATGCAGCGTTCCTTGCGCCAGCGCCCAGACCACCTTTTTCAAGCTCCGCTATTGGAGTTTTTTCAAATTGCAGTTTGACCTTAACCAACGCTGGCAAAGGTGCTAATGGAACATCCTCAATACTATGACCTTCTACCCACGTATATATGAATCCGGAGGGGTGGACCGATGGTGGGGCGATAACGTAGCCGGCGTCACTTTTTAAGTCAAATCCGATAATGCCGCCAAAGTTCAGAGCGTTGCTAAAGCCTGTTTCATAGGCAAAATAGAGGTGGAAGCCTCTGGCTGTCACAGCAATGGGGGTATTGGGGAAGCCATCTGGAAAGAGTATTTCCATCAGAGCTTTGTCATCGAGATCAATTACAATGATGCCAGAGACCTTGCCGCAGATGATTGCAATATTGCTGGTATCGCTGAAAAGCTTTACGCATTCCGCCTCAGACATCGGTTTGGTTTGGTAGGAAGTCCACGATGAAACGCCTGGTTGTTTAGATTTTGGTTTGATCGGTAAAACCGAAAAGTGACGGTTCAGCAGGTAATAACTTGCTGTTTTTGCTAATGATGTGATATTATCTTTCATAAATAATTCCCTTTTACAAGCCCCCCGTTTGATGCCACTCGCTCAGGGGGTTTGTTCGTTTAAGTAGTGTAAATATTTTTTAGACCTGCAAAATATCTCCTTTCTTTACAATCAGATTTTGTTGCCAAAACTTATATGACGAACAGCCGAGTCTTCATTGTGTGGGGGTGTTTCAGATAAGACTAAGTCTTTTATAGGGAGGTTTTTTTGACGGTGCTGAGTCTCTAGGAGGCAGCTGAGTCTGTATGGGTAATTTTGACGTGAAGCTTTGTCATAAAGGATTAATTTCATTACAACGATTTTCAGTTTTGCTTGCAAGCCATTTACTGAAATTTCGTCCAGTGGCCCTTACTGATCGACCAATTTTTAAAAACTCCAGATCGATTGTCCCCAGCGAGCGGTTGGTGTAGAAATAGCTCTCGCTCAAATTGCTTTTTTCAGCCATCTCCTTGATTGTGAGCAGCCTGTCCAAATCTTCCATTTTTTTCACCTCCTTTTTCATTCTTTCACAAAAAAACCCACGAGTACACATGAGCGCGAAAAACTACCTCCATGTGAGCGCGTGGGTTTATATTGCTATTTTGGAATCGCAGGAGCGATTACTTTTATTGTGTTGCTATGATTATCACCAATATATATCGATGTCAATAAATATATTTCTCAGATATTTTGTAACACAATAAAAAACAAGATGTATTTGACAAAACCTTTAAACAAAAAGGAAGGTACAATGTAAGGCTAATTGGTGTAACGATGGTGTAATAATCTGTCAATATTAAAACAGGGGCTCAACCGAATCGGCTAAGTCCCTGTTTTTATTGGTCGGTGCGACAAGATTTGAACTTGCGACCACTAGACCCCCAGTCTAGTGCGCTACCAGGCTGCGCTACGCACCGAAATCAACTATTTTCAAAAACTTATCACAACTGTACTTTCCTCTTCTAGCGACGTCACTGTTCCTACATTAACAAACAGAACCTTATTGTTTAGAGTGGGAAGTGTAGCACAGCAAAGTTATTTGTAAAGTTTATTTTTCAGACAGTTCCTTTAGTGTAATTCCAAGCATTTAAGTATTAATACATGTAAAACCAGCGCCAAAAAAAATCAGCTTGACATCCAAAGCGTAATTTGCTATTAGTCCCCAGCTTTTTGATGTAGGCGCGTAGCTCAGCGGGAGAGCGCTACCCTGACACGGTAGAGGTCGGCGGTTCGACACCGCCCGCGCCTACCAAATAAAGCAGCGTTGAAGCGAGCAGGATGCAGGCATCGATGTATCGATGCCTTTTCTTTTTGACCTCACACAAAGGGATTTTATGTCTTTAATTTCAATTACGCTTCCCGATAACTCTTCTCGCGAATTGCAGGAAGGTGCCACCGTTTATGATCTCGCAGCCTCCATAGGCACCGGTCTTGCCAAAGCTGCTCTTGCTGGAAAGATCAACGGCCTGCTGGTTGATCTATCTTCCATTCTGACCGATGGCGATCGGGTTGAGATTGTTACTGAAAAAAGTCCTGACGCGCTTGAGATTATTCGCCACTCCGCTGCTCATTTGATGGCTCAGGCGGTAAAAGAACTCTTCCCACAGGCCAAGGTTACGATCGGCCCGGCCATTGAAACCGGTTTCTATTATGATTTCGATATGGAGAAGCCTTTCACTCCAGATGATCTTGAGCGCATTGAAGCGAAGATGCTGCAGTTGGCTGCTGCCGATCAGAAAATTGAACGACATGAATATGCCAGCGCTGATGCGATTGCCATGTTTGAAGCCATGGGAGAACCGTATAAATCGGAGCTTATTACCGATCTAGGAGTTGACCATGTTTCGGTGTACAGCCAGGGGACGTTTTCCGACCTCTGTCGCGGACCGCACTTCCCTTCAACCGCCCGGATCAAGGCATTCAAGCTGCTCTCGATTGCCGGTGCTTACTGGCGTGGCAGCGAAAAGAACCGGATGCTTCAGCGTATCTACGGGACCGCTTTTGTTGACAAAAAGGAGCTGGAAGCATACCTGAACCGGCTTGAAGAAGCAAAACGGCGTGATCATCGTAAAATCGGCAGAGAGTTGGATCTATTTTCCTTTTCGGACGAAGTTGGCGCCGGTTTCCCTATCTGGCATCCGAAAGGAGCCATTCTGCGCACCGTTCTTGAAGATTTTGAGCGGAAAGAACATCTGAAGCGGGATTACGATATTGTTGTCGGTCCCCAGATACTAAAGAGCGAACTCTGGCAGCGCTCTGGGCACTACGAAAATTATCGTGAAAACATGTATTTCACCGAGGTGGATGAGCAGAGCTACGGCATCAAACCGATGAACTGTCTTTCTCACATGATGATTTACAAGTCCCAACTGCGCAGTTATCGCGATCTTCCGCTTCGATTTTTTGAACTCGGAACCGTCCATCGCCACGAGCGGGCAGGCGTACTCCATGGATTGATGCGGGTTCGTTGCTTTACCCAGGATGACGCGCATATACTCTGCACTCCGGAGCAACTTGATGCCGAAATAAAAGGCGTAATTTCCTTCGTTAACGATGTAATGGCAATTTTTGGCTTTGAGTATGAAATGGAACTTTCAACGCGGCCTGAAAAATCGATCGGATCTGACTCCGACTGGGAACAGGCAACAGAAGCGCTGTTGTCGGCATTGAAAGATTCAGGTCGCCCCTACGAGATAAATGAAGGTGATGGCGCGTTTTACGGGCCTAAAATCGACATAAAGCTGCGCGATTGTCTTGACAGGAGGTGGCAGTGTGCTACTATCCAGTGCGATTTTACCCTGCCGGAGCGCTTTGATCTGACATACGTCGCATCGGATGGTGAGCGTAAACGCCCCATTATGGTGCATCGTGTGATTTTAGGTTCGATCGAGCGATTCATCGGTGTTCTTATTGAACATTTTGCTGGCAGTTTCCCGCTCTGGATTTCACCGGTACAAGCGATAATCGTGACGGTAACGGATAGCCAGGTTCCATACGCTCAGGATGTCTATCGCAAGTTGCGTAATGCCGGGATCAGAGTTGAGCGTGATGTTCGTAATGAAAAGTTGAGCTTTAAAATACGTGAGGCTCAGTTGCTAAAAATTCCGTATATGCTGGTTATCGGCGATAAAGAGGTAGAGCAGGGTGTAGTTACTCCCCGTTATCGTGATGGGAAAAACCTCTCCGCTATGAAGCCTGAAGAGTTTGTGGCATTTGTTGAAGAGGAATGTAATAAATATAAGTAAGAAGTATGTTATATATAATTTAAAATACACAGCGTTCAGGAGGTGTCGTCATAGCAAAACCGACCGTTAACATCAATCAGGCTATCAGGGTTACTGAAGTTCGCGTCATTGGCGCAAGTGGAGAGGCATTGGGCGTCCTTTCCCTTTCAGATGCACTCGCACTGGCTGAACAGCAGCAGTTGGATCTTGTTGAAGTTTCACCAACGGCTGTACCACCGGTCTGCAGGATAATGGACTACGGAAAGTTCAAATATCAGCAGAGTAAAAAACTGCAGGAAGCAAAAAAGAAACAGGTTCATGTACTGCTTAAAGAGGTGAAGTTACGGCCTAAAACTGATAGCCATGATCTTGAATTTAAAATTAACAACGTCAAGCGTTTTCTTGAAGAAGGCAACAAGGCAAAGATAACACTCGTTTTTCGAGGCCGTGAAATAACCCATATGGATGTCGGTCGGGCAGTAATCGAAAAGGTAGCAAAAGAGTTGCAGGATGTCTGCGTAATTGAAAATCATCCGCGAGTTGAGGGGCGAAACATGTATATGATTGTTGCGCCGAAGCCGAAAAAATAAATACATAAATCCTGGATCAGGTAATTACTTTATAACTAAAGAAGGAGTTTTTTATGCCAAAGATTAAAACTAACCGTGGTGCTGCAAAGCGTTTCAAAAAGACCGCTTCCGGTCGCATCAAGTGTGGATGTGCGTACACCAGTCACATTTTGACCCCTATGAGCCGCAAGCGTAAGCGTAATCTTCGTGGTGGTTCCATGGTTGCAGCTGTTGATCAGAAGAACGTTGCCCGGTTGATTCCGTATAAGTAACCAGATTTATTCGCTCACAGTATGTGGGTAGATGCATAATGCCATGAACCATGAGGAAATTGTCTCCCCTTATGGATCTGGCCAATTCAGCAACTAAGGAGTAGTAACGTATGGCAAGAGTTAAAAGAGGTTTTAAAGCGAGACGCAGGCGCAACAAGGTATTGAAACTTGCTAAGGGTTACCGTGGCGCACGCAGTAAACTGTTCCGTAGCGCGACAGAAGCGGTTGACCGGGCGTTAAATTATGCCTTCCGCGATCGCCGCGTCAAAAAACGTGATTTCCGCAGTCTATGGATCGTCAGAATCAATGCGGCTTCCCGCATTAATGGTCTGTCTTACAGCAAATTCATCTACGGCCTAAAAAAGGCTGATGTGCAGATCGATCGTAAAGTGCTGGCTGACATTGCAGTTACCGATCCGAACGGTTTCGCTCAAATTGCGGCGATTGCCAAGGCCGGAATCTAGTTTTATTGTACGATTATTTACAAAAAAGGGAATGGGACATGCTCCCGTTCCCTTTTTTGTAGAGCCTGCCACAATACCATCACAAATCTTCACTTAAAGGTAATCAAATATGCGGGAAAAACTGGAACAATTAAAGTGCTGCGCCATGGCGGCTATAGCTGCGGCATCTTCAGTAGATGCGCTGCAAGATATTCGTATCAGTCTGCTTGGCCGTAAAGGCGAATTAACGTCTCTGATGAAGGGTCTCGGCTCTCTCGACCCCGCAGAGCGTCCCGTTGTTGGGCAGTTGGTCAATTCGGTACGCGATGAAATAGAGGCGGCGCTCGGTTCTGCACTTGAGTCAGCACAGAATAATTTTATTGCGACCCGGATTCAGGCTGAACGTATTGACACCTCGCTTCCAGGTCGACGTGCCCAAAAGGGAACGAAACATCCGGTGTCCCTCGTTATTGAGGAAATCTGCTCGATATTTGCCGGACTCGGGTTTGCCGTCGCGGAAGGGCCGGAAATTGAGCACGACTGGTACAATTTCGAGGCGCTTAACTTCCCTCCCGAACATCCGGCTCGTGACATGCAGGATACTTTTTTTGTTGAAAACAATCTGCTGCTGCGGACTCATACGTCACCAGTCCAGATCCGAACGATGCTGAAACAGAAACCGCCGGTACGGATCATCGCGCCCGGTACGGTGTACCGATGTGACTCCGATGCTACGCACTCGCCGATGTTTCATCAGATCGAGGGACTGATGGTTGACAGCAGGGTCACTTTTGGTGATCTTAAAGGCGTTTTGACGGTTTTCACCAACCAGCTCTTTGGCCAGAAAACCGGCGTCCGCCTTCGACCAAGCTACTTTCCGTTTACAGAACCATCTGCAGAGGTTGATATCGCATGTGTCATTTGTGGCAGCAAAGGGTGCCGGATTTGCAAAAACAGCGGTTGGCTCGAAATTCTTGGTGCCGGAATGGTTGACCCGGAAGTATACCGACATGTTCAGTATGATGCCGAAAATATCTCCGGATTTGCCTTTGGTATGGGCATTGAGCGCATCGCGATGCTGAAATACGGCATTTCCGACATGCGTCTTCTTTTTGAAAATGATGTACGCTTTCTTCGACAGTTCTAAATAATATTACATTTTATGGTGCTTTGATATGATCGTTACATACAACTGGCTTAAAGAATTTGTAGACTTTGATGCGAATCCTGACGAACTGGCGGCGCTTTTGACCATGCTCGGACTCGAAGTTGAGTCGATGGTGAAGCTTGGCGACGGTTTGGACGACGTCGTAGTAGCGCTGGTTGAAGAGAAGCGGCAGCACCCGAATGCAGATAAACTTTCGCTCTGCCGGGTCAACAACGGGAAAGAAGTTTTTGATGTTGTCTGCGGCGCGCAAAACTTTCAGCAGGGAGACACCGTTGTTATGGCCCAGATAGGCGCCACACTTCCTGGTGATTTAAAAATAAAGCGCTCAAAAATCCGTGGTGAAGAGTCGTGCGGGATGCTCTGCTCCGAAAAAGAGCTCGGCTTGGCCGAAGAGAGTGCCGGGATTATGGTTCTGAGTCCCGGGATCGCACCTTTAGGTACGCCTGTTTTTACGGCGCTTGGGCTCAAAGATACGATTTTTGAAATAGGACTAACCCCAAACCGCTCTGACTGCTTAAGTCTGATAGGAATAGCACGTGACATAGCCGCAAAGCTTGATTTGAAAATCAGATATCCGCACGCTACTCTTGTGGAAGGCACTGAAAATACCGATTCCATAATCGGTGTAACGATCAAGGATCCGGAACTTTGTCCCCGTTACGCGGCGCGCCATATTTCGGGATGCAACATTGCACCGTCACCAGAATGGCTGGTCAAACGCCTTGCTGCAATCGGCATACGCTCAATTAATAACGTGGTTGACGTTACCAACCTGGTAATGATGGAGCTAGGGCAACCGCTGCATGCCTTTGACTGCGAGCGGCTTTCTGGCAATCGTATTGTTGTCAGGGCGGCAGCAGATGGTGAAACGTTCATAACTCTTGACAATCAGGCACGGATACTGACTGCATCAGATCTTGTTATTTGTGATGCCGACCGCCCGGTTGCATTGGCGGGTGTCATGGGGGGATTGAACTCGGAAATTGAGAATTCAACGACATCGATCCTTCTTGAGAGTGCCTTTTTTAAACCGGCCGCTATTCGCAAAACTGCCAAACGCCTCAGCCTCCATACCGAATCATCTCATCGATTTGAGCGCGGCATAGATATCAACGGCGTTGTCCGGGCTCTTGACCGAGCAGCCTCTTTGATTGTTGTATTGGCTGGTGGTGTCCTTGCAAAAGGGGCAATTGATCAATATCCGGGCAGATGTGAGCGCACGCCTATCGTTTTTCGCCCTGAAAAAGCTAACGAGTTGATTGGAATCAATCTGGAGCGGGATGTCATTCTTGATATCCTCACTCGTCTGGAGTGTCAGGTATCTCACCATGATGATGGCACGACAGGAGTACTGCCACCTTCATACCGGATTGATATTGAGCGTGAAATCGATCTTATTGAAGAGATCGCCCGTTTGAACGGGTACGACAAAATTCCCGCAACGATGCCGGTAGCACGTGTCGCATCGGACAGGCCGACAAGGCATCAGGAAATTGAAAAACAGGTGCGGAATCTACTCGTCAATTGCGGCTTGACTGAAATAATTAACTTTAGCTTTACTTCACCAGGCGCTGCAGGAAAGCTCCTCTTGAATGAGGATGATCCAAGACGATCTGCCATCAAGTTGGCAAACCCGCTGGTTGACGAGCAATCAGTAATGAAAACCACCCTGCTGCCCGGCTTGTTGGAAACTATGGCGCGAAATATCAATTTCCGCTCTCTAGACCTTAAACTCTTTGAAATACGGCGCGTATATCTTCCTGTAAAAGGAGATGATATGCCACGCGAACCGCTCTGCATTGTTGGTGCTGTTACCGGTTCCAGGGATGGAGACGTCTGGAATCGCCATAATGAACCTGTTGATTTTTTTGATGTTAAGGGAATTGTTGAGTCCGTACTGGATTTCCTGGATATTGGAGGAATCAGTTGGGCGACTGACAGTGCGGATTCATATTATCATCCCGGTAAATCGTGCCGGATATTAGCCGGACTCGACTGTATAGGTTCGCTTGGTGAGTTACATCCAACCGTGCAGA
This sequence comes from uncultured Geobacteraceae bacterium, assembly GCA_903845365.1. GTDB lineage: Bacteria > Desulfobacterota > Desulfuromonadia > Geobacterales > Pseudopelobacteraceae > JACRCG01. The sequence goes on from CAIMXI010000088.1 coordinate 12,138, forward strand.
AAAACTTTGAAATTGAGAAGAGTGTATTTTGCTTTGAACTTGATTTTGAAAAACTTGTAAAGTTGTCACGGACTAAAAAAGCTATAGTGGCTCCTTCCCGCTTTCCCGACAGCAGTCGCGACATAGCGATTTTGATACCTGAAGAGCTTGCTGCGTTAAAAATTATCGACTGCATCAAAGGAGTAAAATCCAAAGAGGTTGAGCAGGTACAAATATTCGATGTCTACCGTGGAAAAGGTGTCCCTGACGGTTTCAAAAGCATCGCAGTACGTGTCAGATACCGCTCCATTGAGCGCACACTGACCGAAGAAGAGATAGTATCTCTCCATAAAGAAATTATTGCCAATCTGGTTGATAAATTACGTGTGACGCTTCGATAAAACCTATTGCGTAATAGATTCCCCTGTGCTATAAAATTTTTCCTTTTGAATCAGTGCATTAAACGAATAGATCGAGGTAATTATGACAAAGGCAGACATCGTTGAGCGTATTCATCAGAAAGTCGGTTTTTCGAAAAAAGAGTCAGCCGAAATGGTTGAAACGGTTTTTGGCATCCTTAAGTCAACGCTGGAATCTGGTGAAAAGATTAAGATTGCCGGTTTCGGTAATTTTGTTGTGAAGCAAAAAGCCGATCGTCGTGGTCGTAATCCTCAAACCGGTGCAACTATTACAATAACTGCCCGCAGAATCCTGACTTTCAAGCCAAGCCAGGTCTTGAAAAGTGCAATAAACGCTGAACCAAAATAGGTTTTACGGGGCACCTCTTCTATGCCACCAACATTGCCTGATAAGCTTTTTTATAAGATCGGTGAAGTTGCTGAAGTCGCAGGAGTGAGGACGTCTGTCCTCCGTTTTTGGGAGTCGGAGTTTTCTTTTTTAAAGCCGCTTAAAAGCAGTTCCGGACAGAGATTGTATTCGAAGAATGAAGTTGATCTTGTGTTACAGGTCAGAAATTTATTGTACGACGAGAAGTTTACCATTGAGGGTGTTAAAAAGCGGTTTAATACGAAAGGCAAGCTTGTTAGATCTGATGATCTTTTAAATCTCACTAAACCAGTTGAAGATTGTGATGCAGTTTTGAAAACTGTTCGGAGTGAACTGAAGATTTTACGGGATTCTTTATAAATGACATTTTTAGACCCTAAAGGTTTTGAAAACCTTTAGGGTCTGTCCTTAAATAACTGTAATCTTTGATAACATCTGCGAACATGCTATAACCGCTCAAATACCCAATGCCTTACTAGCGGATGGGGCTGAGTTCACGTTTGCCTGCGACGGAAAACTTGCTGGCGGAGCTAAAGCGGCTGGAACTGCGGGTATCCCGGATGTCCCTTGTTCCGTCGATGATTCAGGAGCTGGATCCGTGGTTATAATAGGAGTCTTCAAAGATGATTTAATTGGTGCCGTCATCAATGCAGGTTCGGATGGTTTTACATTCAGGTAGCTGTCAACTGTTTTAACATCAATCCCCATTGATGCAGAGATCTGCTTGGATGTAAGCCCCTGAAGTTCCATAGATTTAACAATTGCAGTAACAGTGAGATCAACAATATAAGGAGGATTTGAGGGAGTTTCCGCTTTTGCCGGTACTGAAGTTGTAACATCTGGCTTTGTTGGTGCAATGCCAACAGGTCTTAAAATACTATTACCTATTCCGCTAATGTTTGACATGATCTTTCTCCTTACCATATCGTTTTCCAGCTTCTGCTGGTGAAAATCCTCTTCTACTCTTATCGACAATTTTCGAAAATTTTATAGCTAATTCTGCACAATATATAGTTGTAATTGACCGAAACTAAAGTAGAATCCTATATTTCGCACAATTTTGGGGACCAAATTGACATTTTCCGACCGACTTCAAAACTTATCCGGAACGGATAGCCTCCGGCATTATGTCTATCGGCTTTGAAATTCTCCGCCAGACTGTGGGCTTTCTTTCCATTCACAGTTTGACGATACCGCCTCTGCGCTTCCCGGTGAGACCTATGCCTTCCCAAACGACTACACTCATCCGAACAATATGCCTGTCCCCTGTAGCACCGGCGACATAAGCATAAAATGTCCCCGCACCAGCGACACGTGATCTCAATCAAAAGCAAAACGGCCTCCAAGTAGCTTGAAAACTACCGAAAGCCGTGATAAAAACAGAATAGGCATGGGCTTCCGGCAGTTCACGGATGCTTTCCATTGAAGCCCGAAGTCACAGCTTCGGGCTTCTCCCTATTCTTCCTGTATTGACTCCTCAATGAGCAACAAAAAAACGACCCACCATTACCCCGAAAGGGCATCTGGTGGGTCGAATAATCTGAGCATTGCTAATATGGATGGGTCAGTTTTATTGAGTAAACATAGGTCAATTCAGGTGAGCGTCAAAGTGCTTTGACATGCCTTATAAAATCCTTTACGGTGCTGCGGTAATTTTGCTTCTATCACTAAATGGAAAACAGGGACTGATCGTGCACATTCAGCAAATCCTCAAAGAATACCTGGAAATGCACGGCTACTGGGTTTTGTTCGTTGGCACTTTTCTTGAGGGTGAAGCCATTTTGCTTCTGGCAGGTTTTTTGGCTTTTCAGGGGTATCTGGATATTCTTGGCGTTATAACTGTCGCCTGGGCTGGATCGTTCCTTGGCGATCAGGTTTATTTCTACCTCGGTCGCTTAAAGGGGAGGGGGCTGCTCAAACGATTTCACTCTATTGCCAAAAAATTTCGTGAGGCACTTAAGCTCATTGAAAAATATGGTAATTTTGTCGCGTTCATTTCTCGCTTTACCTACGGATTCAGAATAGTTCTACCGATAATTCTCGGCATTACCAATCTTGCTCCCCGCACATTTTTATGGATCAATCTGGCCAGCGCCATCACCTGGTCGATTGTCTTCTCTCTGGGGGGGTACCTGTTTGGTAAAAGCGCCTCACTTCTGCTCGATAATGTCAGCAATTATGAGCACTACCTCGTTTTGGCTCTCTTCTGCTTGATCGGTCTGGCGTGGTGCGGTCATGCCTACCACGTCTGGAAACTTAAAAAACCGGCAAGAGATAGACTGGCTCGAATGCGGCTTCTCAATACTTCTCGGCAGGCGCACTCTTGATCGAAGATACCATCATTATTCTGGTTGAGCCTCAATCGCCGGGCAATATCGGCATGACCTGCCGGGCGATGAAAAACATGGGTTTTACCAGGTTGAGAATCGTAAAAGGATGTGATCGGTTTGACTCGGAAGCGCTCAAATTCGCTGTTGCAGCGCGTGATTTGCTCGAATCGGCTCTGGTTTTCCCCGATCTTGCCTCAGCCATCTCCGACTGTACCCTGACGGTAGGCACTACCCGGCGACACGGCAAATACCGCCAGGAGATTTTTTCCCCCGCAGAGGTATCAGGCCGTTTCAGGGAGCAGGTTACTCCTGACTGCAGGGGGGCAATCGTCTTCGGTAGGGAGGACAGCGGTCTTACGACCGAAGAGCTCTCCCTCTGTCGCTGGCATGCCACCATTCCGACATCTGGTGAATATGCTTCGCTCAATCTGGCTCAGTCTGTGCTGCTGTTTTGCTACGAGCTAGGCAAGGCTTCAGAAGCGGTCGGGGGCGGGCGTCAGCAGGACCTAGCCAGGTCGGATGAGATGGAGTTGCTCTTTGGCCACTTCAATGAGACTCTGAATAAGATAGGCTTTCTCAATGAGCAGAATCCTGAGCATATCATGCGTTCACTACGGAGAATCTTCTTCCGGGCAAATCTTGACTGTCGTGAAGTAACGGTATTACGTGGTATGCTGACACAGATTGCCTGGGCCAGTTCAGCTTTTGACGGAAGGAAACGTTCGTGACCGAGACAACTATCGGCCTGGTGGCCGGGACACTTACCAGTGTTGCTGCTATTCCGCAGGTGATAAAAACGCTGAAAACCCATCATGTCCGGGATATTTCTATCTGGCAGCCGCTCCTTCTATCATTCGGTGTTGCACTTTGGATGATATACGGTATTCTTATCGGAGACGTACCGATAATAATTGCCAATGTCACCCCTTTGATATGTAATGTAATTCTGACCGGTATGAAACTGCGCTACAACGACGAATGATCTTTATATCTAACTGCATGTTGAGTTGGCTTTACACCATGACGGCCCACATATTATGGGAAAAGGAAGAGTGCCAACATGCAAGATAAAGAAACTGTTGAAAAACCAGAGCAGCAAGATCTTTTCAAAACCGCAGCGTTGCAGAGCGCGATTTTTAACAGCGCAAACTTCTCAAGCATTGCCACCGACGCCAATGGGGTCATCCAGATCTTCAATGTCGGCGCCGAACGGATGCTGGGGTACACGGCCTCCGAGGTGATGAACCAGATCACCCCTGCCGACATCTCCGACCCGCAGGAAGTGATCGCACGGGCAGAAGCGCTCAGTATAGAGCTCGGAACCCAGATTACCCCTGGCTTCGAGGCACTGGTGTTCAAGGCATCTCGCGGTATCGAGGACATTTACGAGCTGACCTATATCCGCAAGGACGGCAGCCGCTTCCCGGCGGTCGTATCGGTTACGGCCCTGCGCGACGGTGAAAACTCGATTATCGGTTACCTGCTGATCGGCACCGACAACACCGCGAGAAAGCAGGCGGAAGAGGCGCTGCTCAAGGCTGGAGCGCTGCAGAGCGCGATTTTCAACAGCGCCAACTTTTCAAGCATTGCCACCGACGCCAAAGGGGTCATCCAGATCTTCAACGTCGGCGCCGAACGGATGCTAGGTTACACGGCTGCCGAGGTGATGAACAAGATCACCCCGGCCGATATCTCAGATCCGCAGGAAGTGATAAAGCGAGCCGAAGAGCTGAGCATCGAACTCGACACTCAGATTACTCCCGGATTTGAGGCGTTAGTATTCAAGGCATCGCGCGGTATCGAAGACATTTACGAGCTGACCTATATCCGTAAGGACGGTAGCCGCTTCCCGGCGGTCGTCTCGGTTACGGCTCTGCGCGACGATGAAAACGCTATCATCGGTTACCTGCTGATCGGCACCGACAACACTGCGCGCAAGCAGGCTGAAGAAGCGCTGCGCAAGGCGGGGGCTCTGCAGAGTGCGATTTTCAACAGTGCCAACTTCTCAAGCATTGCCACCGACGCAAAGGGGGTTATACAAATCTTCAACGTCGGCGCCGAACGAATGCTCGGCTATACAGCCGCCGAAGTAATGAACAAAATCACACCGGCAGACATTTCCGATCCACAGGAAGTCATCGCCCGTGCCGAAGCACTGAGCATTGAACTGGGAACCCCGATTACCCCTGGATTCGAGGCTTTGGTATTTAAGGCCTCACGCGGTATCGAGGACATCTACGAGCTGACCTATATCCGCAAGGACGGCAGCCGCTTCCCGGCGGTCGTCTCTGTCACCGCCCTGCGCGACGATGAAAACTCGATCATCGGCTACCTGCTGATCGGTACCGATAACACCGCGCGGAAGGAAGCGGAGGATGCACTGCGCAAGGCTGGGGCGCTGCAGAGCGCTATTTTCAACAGCGCCAACTTTTCAAGCATCGCCACCGACGCCAAGGGGGTCATCCAGATATTTAACGTCGGCGCCGAACGGATGCTTGGTTACACGGCCGCCGAGGTCATGAACAAGATCACCCCTGCCGACATCTCCGACCCTCAGGAAGTGATCAAGCGAGCCGAAGAGCTGAGCATCGAACTCGACACCAAGATTACCCCCGGCTTTGAGGCGTTGGTGTTCAAGGCCTCGCGCGGTATCGAGGACATCTACGAGCTGACCTATATCCGCAAGGACGGCAGCCGATTCCCGGCGGTCGTCTCAGTCACCGCCCTGCGCGACGATGAAAACGCGATCATCGGCTACCTGCTGATCGGTACC
>CAIMXI010000089.1 GCA_903845365.1 uncultured Geobacteraceae bacterium
TCGCAGGCGGAAGGGTAGGGGGCCTGCATGATGGTGGGGGTAGCTTTTGTGCCCGGCAGTGCCTGCCAGATTTCCTCGGTGATAAAGGGCATAAACGGGTGCAGCAGGCGGAGCAGATTCTCCAGCGTATACCAGAGTACATACTGGACGGCCTGTTTCCGTTCCGGTGTGCCGTTATAGATGTCCTGCTTGGACAGCTCCAGATACCAGTCGCAGAACTCGCTCCAGGTGAACTGGTAGAGCGCCATGGCACTTTCGTTGTAACGGTAACTGGCCAGGGTTTCATCAACCGTCCGGGCGGTTTCATTCAGCCGGTGCAGGATCCATTTGTCCCCCTGGCTCAGTTCCATCGTGTCAAGCGTGATTCCGTCTGGGTCGAAACCTTCAAGGTTCATAAGGGTGAAGCGGGCGGCGTTCCAGACTTTATTGCAGAAGTTGCGGTAGCCGGCAATGCGCTCTTCGGCCAGCTTGATATCACGACCCTGTGCGGCAAAGGCGGCCAGGGTGAAACGGAAGGCATCGGTGCCGTATTGATCGATAACGGTCAGCGGATCAATGACGTTCCCTTTTGACTTTGACATTTTGTGCCCCTGGGCGTCGCGCACCAGAGCGTGGATGTAGACATCGGTGAAGGGAACTTCGTCCATGAAATGAAGCCCCATCATCATCATCCGTGCCACCCAGAAAAAGAGTATGTCAAAACCGGTTACGAGGCAACTGGTCGGGTAGAATGTTTGTAACTCTGCCGTCTGCTCCGGCCACCCCATGGTTGAAAACGGCCAGAGCGCCGATGAGAACCAGGTATCGAGCACATCAGTTTCCTGGCGGAGTTCATCGCTGCCGCATTTGCCACATCTGGTCGGTGTCTCCATTGCGACGGTTATTTCACCGCAATGATCGCAGAACCAGGCCGGAATCCGGTGCCCCCACCAGATCTGGCGCGAGATACACCAGTCGCGGATATTTTCCATCCAGTCGTAGTAGGTGTTTTCCCACTGTTTCGGGACGATGCGGGTTTTTCCGCTTTTTACCGCGTCCAGCGCCCGTTCGGCCAGTGGCGCAACTTTCACATACCACTGCAGTGACAGATACGGTTCGACCACCGTCTTGCAACGGTAGCAGCCACCGACAGACATCGGATGGTCGTCTATTTTATCAAGATAACCGCCGGCTTCGAGATCGATAACGATCTGCTTTCTGGCCTCGAAGCGATCCATTCCCTCGTACTGATGCCCGGCGGCAGTGATTATGCCGGATTCGTCAAGAACATTGATCTTGTCCAGACCGTGACGCAGACCGACTTCAAAATCGTTGAAGTCATGAGCCGGAGTGATCTTAACCACGCCGGTGCCGAATTCCCGATCCACATAGTCATCGGCAACGACAGGAATTTCGCGCCCGACGAGCGGCAGTAGAACTTTTTTGCCAATCAGGTCACTGTAGCGTTCATCTTCCGGGTGTACCGCCACGGCGGTATCGCCCAGCATCGTCTCGGGGCGGGTCGTCGCCACGGTCACAAAACGTCCAGGTTCACCGACAACCGGGTAGCGGATGTGCCACAGATGCCCTTTGTGATCTTCATGCTCGACTTCAATATCGGAGAGGGCGGTGTGGCAGCGGGGGCACCAGTTGATCAGACGGTTATCGCGGTAGATAAGGCCGTCTTCGTAGAGCTTCACAAAAACGGTCCGCACCGCTTTCGAGAGACCTTCATCCATGGTGAAACGCTCCCGCTCCCAGTCGCACGAGGCACCCAGCCGTTTCAATTGGCCTATAATCTGTCCGCCAGATTCCCCCTTCCATTTCCAGACCCGCTCGATAAAGGCCTCCCGCCCCAGATCGTGGCGATCTTTTCCTTCGGCGGCCAACTGCCGCTCGACAACATTCTGGGTGGCGATTCCGGCGTGGTCGGTGCCCGGCATCCAGAGGACATTATACCCCTGCATCCGTTTCCAGCGGCAGAGGATGTCCTGCAGTGTGTTGTTAAGGGCGTGCCCCATGTGCAGAGCACCGGTTACATTGGGCGGGGGAATTACAATTGAGTACGGTTTTTTATCAGAAGCAGCGGCGGCGTGAAAGTAGCCTTCCTGTTCCCAATGACTGTACCATCTCTTTTCAACATCGTGCGGTTCATACCCCTTGGCAAGTTCTTTAGTCATACAGTAGATCCTTTATCCGTATTTATGAGCGTAATCATATACTACTGTTGGTTGATTCAGGTCAAGTGTGGTCTTGATCAAAGCTTCACAATAAGTGGTAAACGTGGTATGACAAAAAATGGCACTCTGCCGTAAGATACTTTGTATGGATAAGGATCAATAACCATGAAAATACGAATACTTGTTGTCGATGATGAATTGAGTATGAGGGAGTTTCTCTCGATTCTCCTCGAGCGGGAAGGGTACGATGTGACCGTGGCCGCCTCCGCACAGGAAGCCTTGCGCATTATGGAGTCGGCGCTGTTTGATCTGGTACTCTCGGATGTCAATATGCCAGGACTTTCCGGAATTGAGCTGCTGGCCAGTATCAAGGAAAAATCGCCTGAGACTGCGGTTCTGATGCTCACCGCATTTTCAGCCGCCGATCAGGCGGTGGAGGCTATGAAGCTGGGTGCTTATGATTATGTCTGCAAGCCGTTCAAAAACGAGGAAATCAAGCAGTTGGTCAGAAATGCTCTGGAAAAGCAGGGACTCAGGCGTGAAAATGTTCTGTTGAAGAAAGATGCCAGTGAACGGGACAGTTTTTGCGGCATTATCGGTAAGAGTCGCAAGATGCGGGAACTTTTTGACATGATACAGAAGGTGGCACCCAGTCAGAGCAGCGTGCTGATTCTTGGCGAAAGCGGCACCGGCAAAGAGCTTGTCGCCCGTTCAATACACACCTGCAGTCCGCGTAAATCAAAACCGTTCGTAGCTGTCAATTGCGGCGCCATACCGGAAAACCTGATCGAAAGTGAACTGTTCGGCCACAAAAAAGGTTCCTTCACCGGTGCGGTGGGGGATCGTCCCGGTCTGTTCGAACAGGCCGAAGGTGGGACGCTCTTACTGGACGAGATTGGTGAATTGCCGCTGCTTATGCAGACCAAGCTGCTGCGGGTTCTGCAGGAACGCGAATTCAAAAGGGTTGGGGATGCCCAGACCCGCAAGTCGGATGTCCGTATCATCTGTGCATCTAACCGTAACCTTGAAGCACTTGTCGCGGCTGGATCTTTCCGCGAAGATCTTTATTACCGGATTAATGTTGTGCAGTTACTGCTACCGCCGCTGCGGGAGCGGATTGAGGACATTCCGCTTCTGGCAGAATACTTCTGCCGAAAATATCAAACGGGCGGGCGCTCTTCTCCTGCGAACATAACTCCGGGCGCTTTAAAGGCGCTGATGAATAATCCCTTTCCAGGCAATATCCGCGAGTTGGAGAATTGTATCGAGAGGAGTCTGATTATTGATCCGGTGGTAATTTCAGAAAGCAGTCTGCCAAAGCAGTTGACCGTTAAAACTGCTTGTATTACCGATAGTTGTGATATCCCGGAATCCGGAATAGAGCTTGAACCGATGCTTGAGGAGCTGGAGAAAAAATATTTGCTGAAGGCGCTTGAGATGACCGGCGGTGCGAAAAAAAAGGCGGGCGAACTGCTCGGAATGTCGTTCCGCTCATTTCGCTACCGCCTGGCAAAGTTTGGGCTGGATAGTGGGGAAGAAAATTAGAAATTGACTATAGCCGCAAAGGATTCCGCTTTAAGGCTCGCTCCGCCTACAAGCGCCCCATCAATATCAGGTTGTGTCATCAGTCCTTTGACATTATCCGGCTTGACACTGCCACCGTAGAGAATGCGCAGAGCGTCTGCAACCTCTTGACCGAACAGGCGGGCTACCAGTTGGCGGATAAAGGCATGCACCTCCTGAGCCTGAGCATCACTGGCCGTCTTTCCGGTACCAATCGCCCATACCGGCTCATAGGCGATAACGATTTTTGAAAAAGCCTCTTCAGCTATGCCGTCCAGGCCACCTTTAATCTGTGTTTCAATGACGTTAAATGTCCGGTCTGACTCCCGCTCGGCCAATGATTCTCCGACACAGACAATAGCACACAAACCGGCTGCAATAGCTGCCTTGGTTTTCTTATTGACGGTCAGGTCAGTTTCTCCGAAATATTGACGGCGCTCGGAGTGCCCGATAATGGCGTGGCTGCATCCGGCGTCCTTCAACAGCTTTGGTGCAACTTCGCCGGTAAAGGCACCCTCTTCCTCCCAATAACAGTCCTGCGATGCCATGTTAATATTTGAGCCTTTAATAGCATTGCTTACACGGCACAAAGCAGTGAAAACGGGTGCAACAACTATTTCTACACTCTGGTTGCCGGCTACAAGCGGTTTAAGTTCATCCACCAGAGCAACAGATTCTGCTATTGTTTTAAAGAGTTTCCAGTTTCCAGCGATTAGCGGTTTTCGCATCGGTATTCCCCTTTATTAAGCGACCTCAAGCGCATTGACGCCTGGTAAAGTTTTGCCTTCCAACAGTTCCAAAAATGCTCCCCCACCGGTTGAAATATAGCTGACCCGGTTTTCCACGCCCGCCTTGCGCACGGCAGAATCTGTGTCGCCACCGCCGATTATGGTTGTGGCAAAGCAGTTGGCAACCGCCTCAGCCATTGCATAAGTCCCCCTGCAGAAGGCATCCATTTCAAAAACCCCCATAGGGCCGTTCCAGATGACGGTTTTAGCGTCACGCAGCGTTTCAGCGAAAAGCGTTGCAGTGGCCGGACCGATATCGAGAGCCATCCAACCTGCCGGTATCTCCTGGGCGGTGGTGACGAAATTGGTGGCATTGGCCTCAAAAGCGTTTGCAACAATACAATCTACCGGCAGATAGAACATGACACCTTTTTCACGCGCCGCTTCCATAATGGTACGCGCTGTCGGAATCAGTTCGTCCTCAACCAGTGACTTGCCGACATTGTACCCCATGGCTTTCAGAAAGGTAAACGCCATCCCGCCGCCGATAACGACCTTATCAACCTTGTTGATGAGCGTTTCAAGGACTTCCAGCTTACCTGAGACTTTGGCACCGCCAAGTATGGCAACTAGCGGTCTGACCGGGTTCTGCATCGCCTTGTCAAAGAAGGTCATCTCATTTCTCATCAGAAAGCCGGCAGCGATGACAGGTATATATTTGGTAATAGCTTCAACCGATGCATGAGCTCGATGCGACACGGCAAAAGCATCGTTAACATAAATTTCACAGCCATTTGCCAGCTTTGCAGCAAAATCGGCGTCGTTTTTTTCCTCACCGGGATAAAAGCGGACATTTTCA
>CAIMXI010000090.1 GCA_903845365.1 uncultured Geobacteraceae bacterium
CTCCTGGCGCAGAACAGGGAGAACTGCGGAGTAGTTTATAAATACCAGCATGATGAAGAGCTGACAGCAGCAGAGAAGTGTCAACCAGCGGGTATTTGAGCGGATCATGGGAACAGGTCGGCATCCTTGAATAACTTGCCCTGGCTATCTTTGCCAGAAACATTCGGCGCTGTTGTCAGAGGCCATTCAATCGACAGCTCTGGATCGTTCCATGCGATACAGCGTTCAAACTCGGGGGCATAATAGTCAGTAGTCAGATAGAGAAATTCAGCAACGTCGGATGTAACGCAGAAGCCATGGGCGAAACCGGGCGGTACCCACATCTGACGTTTGTTTTCTGCGGAAAGCAGTGTCCCATACCAGAGGCCGAACGTAGGCGAGCTCCGGCGAATGTCTACCGCAACATCAAAGACCTCACCCGCCGTGACTCTAACCAGTTTTCCCTGAGGTTGCTGAATCTGATAATGCAGTCCTCTCAAAACGCCACCGGCGGAGCGGGAGTGATTGTGCTGCACGAAATGGAGGTCAACTCCGGTTAGTTCCCGCCAGCGTCGTTCATTGAAACTTTCGAAAAAAAAGCCGCGTTGATCGCCGAATACGGTCGGCTCAATTATAAGGATGTCAGGGATGGTTGTTGGCATAATCTGCATTGAAAACTCCGGTTTTCAGGAAGATTGATTTTTCAAGACGTATGCGGTGCTGCGTTGTTCGGCAAAAGTAAGATGGGCGACCATTGCATCGCGGGCGCCTTCAGAATCTTTTTGCCTGATCGCCTCAAAGATGCTGCGGTGATGCCGGAAGAGCTGATGGTGGTCTTCGCTGGTTATATACACTGCTCTCCAGACACTCTGCTGAAACTCCTTCATGGCGTCGAACAGGCTCTGCATCAGGTGCAGCCAGACTATATTATGGGTGGCTCTGGCAACGACAATATGAAAATTAGCATCAAGGTCCTCAGAGGGGAGCAGACCGTCAAGGTTGCGTTCCATACCGTTGATAATCTCCTCCAGTCGGCGAATGTCTTCAGGCAGTGCCCGCTCTGCGGCATACCAGGCGGTCCACGATTCCATGCATTTGCGCACTTCAATAACATCCAGTGCCCGGTCCTGCTGGACACGAATCAACTCACTCAAGCTATTTGATCCGGCAGAATCCACCAGAGACATGACGACAGTTCCGCCCCCCTGATATGACTGCACCAGACCGGATGCAGCCAGAACATTCAGAGCTTCTCTGACTGACGGACGGGATACTCCAAACATTTCAGCAAGCTCCCGCTCTGGCGGTAGCTTATCCCCAGGGGCAAATTCACCGGACAGAATCGATGAGCGGATCTGGTCAGCTATCTGCGTAGAAACTTTTTTCGGTTTAATCGGTTGAAAATTCATAGTCTTATCCATTCAAGAAATGGGTGCCGGAAGCACCTGCCTTCTTTCTATAATATTTTTTGTGGTTCTGCAACTGGATCGATGCCGAATTTCAGATAAAACAGCTCAGAAAAGTTCATCAATGAGATCAAAATCAAGATAGGTTTCTGCAAGGCTTCTGATCAGGGAGAGTTTTTCCTTGTCTACGGCAGTAATTTTAGACACATCCTCTGTAACTACTCGGTAGAGTTCGGCTGTGGTGTGCTTCTCAGAGCGCATATACGGAATATTACTGCGATCCAGGATCATCTGCGTGATAGTGCTGACCGGTGCCGTGCCTGGAATGACCAGGCCGACAATAA
>CAIMXI010000091.1 GCA_903845365.1 uncultured Geobacteraceae bacterium
CTGCCTCAAGGACGGTAAATCCGAACATTTCTAGAAAATTCTTCGCAATGTCTCGAACATGATCCTCATCCTCTGCAAGCAGTATTGTACCGAAAGCCTGCCATGGAGCAGGCTGAGTAGACTCTATTTGATTTTGACCTCTGTTGGTCTCACTTATTGGAATGGGAAGATATACTTTGAAAGTTGTACCCTGACCCGGTTGACTGAAGAGCTTCAATGCTCCAGCATGAGACTTGATGATACCAAGTACCGCAGACATTCCAAGTCCACGACCGGTAAATTTTGTAGTATAGAACGGCTCAAAAATTCGCCATTTTGTTTCTTCATTCATGCCGCAGCCGTTGTCGGTGACTTCAAGACAAACATATTCACCGGGGGGGATCGGCTTGCCGTTATAATCCTCATATACCTTGCCAGCTATAAGCTTAATCCTGGAGAACGAGACATCAACTACGCCCTGTTCTGTGCCGATAGCTTCTGACGCATTTATTATCAGGTTCATGACCACCTGCCCGAGTTGGCTGGCATCACCTTCTATTATAGGGATTTCCGCTGAAAGATCGGTTTTGATAACAACATTCTGGGGAAGAGTCGCTTTCAGCATGCCGAGTATTTCCTCCACCTCCTTCACCATATTGATTTTACTCTTGGTGAGTTGGGCTTTCCCGGCATAGGCCAGCATCTGACGGCAGAGTCCGGCAGCGCGTTCAGCGGCACTTTCAATTTTAGGGACATTCTTCTCTGCTGTCCCATAATTCAACTTTATCAGAGAGCAGTACCCTATGATGATGGCCAGGATATTATTGAAGTCATGGGCAATACCTCCGGACAAAACACCAAGGCTCTCCAGTTTCTGGGTCTGCTGGAGTTGCAGTTCGAGAGTATGTCTTTTTTCATCGGCCATTTTCCGCTCAGATATGTCTATGATGCAGGAAATATGTGCCTTTGCTCCAAGATAATCAAAAACGGTGCTCTGAATTTCCGCATCAACTACCGTTCCGTCAAGCTTTAAAAATTTACATTCTATCATCGGTATGGCTATGCCCTGCTCAGCAAGAGCCCTCCTTGATAATGATTCTTGATGAAAGTCCTTGTGCATCAAGTCCAGAAAAAGTTTTTCCTGCAGATCCCGTTGAGACTTTGCACCAAACATATTAATGGCGGTCGGATTGGTGTAAATTATTTTTCCATCTCGATGAACAATTGTCGCTACAGGCGTCCATTCAAACAGAGACCGTATTGCTTCCTCGGAGCGTTTGCGCTCCAGTTCAGCGGCCCTGGTCTGTTGCAATTCCTCCTCAGTTTTAATTCGTGCTGCGATTTCCATCGTGAGCTTTTCCGTCATGGTGTTGACAGAATGGGCAAGATCGGTAAATTCATCGGAACCGCTGATATTAATCCGGCATTCCAAATCGCCGTTGCCAATGCTTATTGTGCCCTCGTGAAGCGGAATCAAACGCATCCGGATCAACCTCATCAGGCTTGCCGAAAGCAGGAGGGTAAAGAATGCCATCGTACCTGCGAGCACTAAAACTACGACCATCATATTTTGGTATGAGCGTTCAACACCGTGCGTAGTCAAATCTTTCAGTGTCAGAATTCTATCGCGGATTGTCGTCGCTTTCAGGAGCAACTGACTCGAAAGTCTTTTGTCAAGTTCTTCGAGTATTTCCCGGTTGTCGTCAGCCGATTTCATCACATTACTGTTGGCGGCAATTCGATGAAAAATGATTGCAGATTCATCGATATTCTTGATTAAAGAGTCAATGATCTGTTGATGTTCCTTGCCTTGAAACTGGAGTTTAGCTTGACGCAACAGTTGATCGGAATTCTGCTTGCTTTCATCCCATCGAATCTGCATCTGTTCTTCGTGATAGAGGAAAAATTGATCCCTTATTGAGGTGCGCTCCTGGATATTGTTAAGAATCTCGTCTGCCAGTTTCAAGTTGCTATTTGCGCTTCTGGTTTCGTTAAATAATGTGAAGGCAGCAGCCAGCAAAACGGCAAGAACCGCAATCATAAAAAGTGAAATGGTCTGCAGCTTTGTCCTTACGCGCATGGCGGTTACCTGTCGACCTTGACCGCTTCAGGTTTGACAGCACGGAGACCATCAAGATAAATATACTTGCGGTAATCAGGCATGACTGTCTGGTCAGTGAGCTTATTTTTCATCGCCCAGCGAGATTCGTCCTCCAGAGTAATGCGGAGTTTATCGTCAAGAATGACTCGGTAATTGAAGGCATTCCAGACATCCAGGATGAGAGTCAGGTCAGTTTTGGTTGCTGCACTCATAAGGGACTGAGCCTCGTCAGGGTGCTGCGCAACAAAATTCTCCGCCTTTATCAGAGCGCGGAGGAAGCGTTTGACGGTATCCGGGTTTTTATGGATAAAATCTTGCTGAGCGGCAAAATTAAATGTTTCGGTATAAATTTCAGGATCGTAAAACAAAACTCCGTTAGGTCCAAGGTGCCGCTTGATCTGAGTCAACGGGTAGTTCCATGTGCAGACCGCATCCACCTTTTTCTCTATTATGGCCGCCTGCATCTCTTCAGGTTTCAAAGGGACTGGCTGGATGGCCTGCCGGGTCATGCCGATTGCCGTCAGTATGGAATCGAGAAAGAAATCGGACGTGGTTCCCGGAGTGAAACCGATGCGCTTCCCTTTAAGGTCTGCCGTCACAGAAATACCAGCATCTTTCCGGGCAACAATAGCGTTGTTCTTGCCGCTTGCTTCAATATTGGCAATCACATAAATCTTCTCCCCTTTAAGCACATTAAACATAAAGGGAGTTTCAGCCACAGCCGCAAAGTCAGCTTTGTGATCGAGAAGCGATTGCAGTGAAGCCTTGCCAAAAGTGTGAATAAGCGATTGCACTTCCAACCCTTCTTCCGGGAAGTAGCCCTTCGCCACTGCGATGTGGGCGAGCGTACTCTGCGGCTGAGTTGTATAAGCAACGGTGATTTTCTGGAGTTTAGCCGTACTGCGCTGACCGGTATTGTCCTGAGGCGGTGAATTCTGGCAGCCAAATAGAGCAAAGATAAATAACAGGGAGAGTCTCTTTTTCCACATTGTCAGTTCCTTTCCGATGCCATTCAAATTTCAGAGCAGATAAAGCGACGACATATATCTCCTCATCGTAACTTTTATACAATTGATTCCTTCTGCTTATACTAAATTTGACCTATATGGAATATATATTTTATTCTGAAAAGGCGATTAATGTTTATGCAAGCTTCTCTGTCCGCAGCTATGGCTGCATAGGTAATGCTTTCGGTAGAGCCAGAGGTAATAAAGGGTATGAAAGCCTTAGCCCCCATACCCCGTTATCGAACTATCACGCAGCCATCGGCATCATCCTCCCCAGTGCGCTCTCCAAAGTCTTCACCATAACTTCGCTGGCCGTACGCAGCATGAGTATAAAATGTCATATGGGGGTTGTTCTCGGTCCGTTTGATGTCTGTACGGAGGTGGTATGATGACACAAGTGACCAGAAACCGACTTTCTGAACAGACCGGAATAAGTTCATCGTTATATCTACCACATCAGTGGCCTGGATGCCCAGAACAGTACACCCAGACCACCATTATTCTGACGCCTTAATCTATGGCTGAAAATATTTTACGTGCCTCGCAATGATCCAGAGCAAAGTCCCGTAGTAGGTGGAATTGCTCCCCGCATACGTCAGCTAGCTCTTCAGAGAACGATAAATGGCTGTAAGCGTACAGGCAGACTGTTATTCCAAAGGCATCCGCTGACATCTTACCCTCATAACCGTTCATACACACCACTTTGAAAGGTGTATCAGAATCGGGAGACATGTAGAAACCGCCATTCGTTAACTCATACATGATCCACAGCCCGCCCTGATAGTCGTTGGACAGGCGCCTTGCCATATTATAGATGAACGGTTCTATCCGGAAAGGAAAATTGTCGCCGAAGTGGTAAGCAGGATAATTGATGCGCTCGTCTTCGTTCAGTTTTACGCGATATATCGTCATGATAGTGTCTTCTTTCATAATAGCCCTCGTTCTGTGAAGCTGAAATACTCCCCATCTCCAACAACAATATGATCTAAAACCTTAATACCCATAATTTCACCCGCCTCTTTCAGTCTCCGGGTTATGGTAATATCCTCTGATGATGGCGATGGATCACCCGTAGGATGCTGGTGCACCAGAATTAGGGCGGCAGCATTTGACAGGCATGCCGTCTGGTATACTGACCTGGGCTCAACGATCGACTGATTGAGGCTCCCGATGCTGACCACGTCCATGCAGATAATCCGGTTTTTACCGTCAAGATGCAGGGTCAGAAACATTTCCTTGGTTTCCTTCATCAGAAACTGGAATGTGTCCGATACTTGTGAAGGTGATGTGTATCTCTGTCCTGTTTTCAGGTAGTTGGTGATTTCTTCTTTGACAGTGAGCGTTTCATAAATGGCTTTGATCTGCCGAAAGTAAGCATCCCCCACCAAAGGTGGGGGCTTTCAAAATCGTGATCCGCTCAAAGCGGTTGTTCAAAAGATTATCTGACCACTGTTGGTGGTCATCCTTCGGTCAAAAGTGATAATTGTTCCAGCCGATTATCTTCGTGTTCTTGTTTACGTATGTATTCTCGTATTGACTCTTCATCGGCTCCAACAGTCGATACGTAGTAACCTCTTGCCCAAAAGTGCATCCCTGTATAGTTCTTGCGCTGGCCAAGATACGTTCGAGCAACGTGAATTGCGCTCTTGCCTTTAATAAACCCCACCACCTGGGCAACGGAGTATTTCGGTGGGATCGATATCAGCATATGAATATGATCTGGACATAAATGGCCTTCCAAAATCTTACACTCCTTCTGTCGAGCCAACTCATGCAAATATTCCGCAAGATCCTTGCGAATACGGCCATACAGAACTTTGCGACGGCATTTCGGAATCCAGACTATGTGATACTTGCAATCCCACACCGAGTGACATAAACTTTGTGCGTCGTTCATTGAAGCCTCCTTTTTCGTGTACTTTGAGCGGTTCACGTTAAGGAGGCTTCTACATATTTCAGGAACTGTCAAACTTTGGGAGTCCCCCACCAAAGGTGGGGGATTACTCAAAAGAATTTAATTGTGCGCGGCTTGCTGCTTGTAACTTCGCTGCCGAATAGCGTATCCATGTTATTCCTCCAAAATAGATAGGGAGCTTTTCAGGGATCCCGTAGTGATTGGTTACTATTGACTACTAGCGGCCTGGCCTATATCTGAAATGACGCGCCAGACCCCGATGGCAATGACCAACGAAATCATCCCAAAATCGATTCTAAACAAGGATGCTGTAGTTATGATGATTGCAAACGCTATCCACCACCGTTCCGGAGTAGCGCTAATTTTGAATAATAAGAGCATTCCTATCAGGCCAATTACTGTGAAATTCATGTTGTGGCTCCTTTATTGATGAGATTTTGCTGCAATGAATCTATTCCCTGACTGTTAGATAAGGCCGTTAAATTATTAAACTATTTAGCTATAATACGTCTTAAATTGGTCTATGTGAGACCTCTATGAGATGTTGCCGAAAACTGAAGATTTCCCACAGTCGCCAGGCGGTGGCGCATAGGATTACTTGTGACTATGCTGCTTGAGAGGACTTCTTATCTTTGGCAGGTTTTGCTTTGGCGGGTATAGATAGGGGGACAGTGGTGGAAATGTTGCAGATTCTTTCGTGCATTAAAACGGCCTTAAAAAAATACGGGTTATTAGTAGAAGACTTTTCACCGAACAATGCCCTCAGATCCTTGGCAGTGATGTTAGGAAAACCTGCCAATTTTTTAACATCCTTCATCGAAATCCAGTCACGGCTACACATCCCCCCTTTGTCCGATTTCACAAGCCGAATAAATTCACCCTCTCCACTGCTTCCCATCTCGTACACAATGTTGCCAGACTGACTAATGTTTAAACACGTCTCCCGCCGAACTACTTGAATCTCTTCCATTGTTCTTCTCCTTTTCAGATTAATGTTACCTCAGATAAGATACTTGTTTTCCCGTAAGACAATCCGGGTATTTCTTGAGCAGATAGAGTAAGCTGAGTTGTTCAGCCTGGTTTCGGTCAAAGTCTGCATCGTATTCAAGTATCCCAGCTCTTTCGTGAAACTCATAAAGCATGTCTTCATCCAGACGGTTCACCAGTTCTTCGACAATTTCGTTCATTGATTACCTCCAGAAATAAAAATAGCCACCCGAAGGCGGCCTATGATGTGTGGAATATGTGGTTAGCGTTTCCGGATTATTAGCCAGAGCACGAGCAGAACCATTACGGCTAAGATTGCAAGTAATGCTTTGATTGACACTGTCATTACCGCGACGAGTGCTGTCAGAACGCCGAACTTAATCAGTATGGCGCCGAGTACGATAACGAGTAAGAACGCTATAAACATGTTGGTTACCTCCTTTCTTTAAATTGACCCCTGAGGGCACAACTACCTCCCTTGTTCACCTCCCTCCTGATACCAGCCTTTACCGGTAGCGCAGTCATACTGACCTAAGAGAACTTTCCCGGCATAGGCGCTGAGAATGCTCCCATGCTGTTTCCAGGCACCGTTCGGGAAGAATCCGGGCTTATACCGGACACCGAGCGACACCATCTTCTCTATAAATTCTCTTTGGGTCATGTTCATTTACCCCCCCTACTTTCGACCCAAAGCATGAAGATGCCAATTGCCGCCAGGATGCCTATGAAGGTCTTGAATGCTGCTGCGAGGAGGCCGAATTGGGCTAGTGCTACGATGATTATGAGGATAGTTATCCAGATCATGGTGATTTTCCTTTCTTGTGTGTTGTTGTGTGGTGTTGGTGGCTTATGTGTTGGTGATTTACGGGCAAAAAAATAGCCCCTGATCGGGATGACCAGGGGCGTAGATGAATTTCGCTACTTCACTAATAAGGAGAAGTTCGGCTTACCCGCGCCTCCCGCTCGAATCCTATGTCGTCATAAGGATTGCCGATATACAGCGTGATGCGGTATTCGTGCTCTACCTGGTCGAGAATTCCGAACACCTGACCAGCGTAGTAAACGATGGCACGGCCAGGCCTGCGGTCGCGCTGCTTAACCAGTAGGAACTGTTTCTGTCTGTCGAACAGTGAAAGGAGCTTGTCCGCATGGATGAAAAACAGCGTATTATTTGCTGGACTGATTATCTGCAAATCAACTTAAAACAGGGTTAATTGTCTGAAAATCAAATTTCTATTTTCCATTTCCTGTAAAAATGGCAATGTAGCTCAACGTGTCATCGTTACTAAGGGACAGTTGGATCAACTCAACTAAAAAAGTGTTGAATCGGTCTTAATTTTTCTTTCGCAGTTTAAGGTGTGTCATATGAAAAACGTCAGCAATTCCATTATTCGCTTTGCAATCGGTATGGCTGTAACCATCCTTTTTAGCCTCCTGTTGTTCAAAAGTCCGATGATCCTTACCCAGATTGAAGCTAAGTTCTACGATTACCGCTTCATTCTTCGCGGTACGGTTCATCCCCCTGATTCTGTCGTTATTGCCGCCATTGATGAAAAAAGTTTGGCAAGATTTGGCCGCTGGCCTTGGGGGCGCGACGTCATGGCTCAGTTGGTGGAAAAATTGAGTCAATCAGATGCCGCCGTCATAGGTTTTGATATTATTTTCCCCGAATCTGACAAAAATGATCCCCGCCTTGCCAAGGCAATGCGCGACGCAGGCAACGTTATACTTCCAATGGCACTTGATTTTGAAAAGCAGTCAAAACCGATTTCTGATTCAGTTCTTGAAAATTCGGCAATAGTCTCTTTTGAGGATGCCGAACGGTTTAATACATTTCCCCCCATCATGTCTGGCGGCGTTCTGACGATTCCGGTGCCGATACTAAAAAAGAGCGCGAAGTCACTGGCACATATCAGCATGTTCCCTGACGAATTCGACGGAACTCTGCGCTGGGAGCACCTACTGCTGGGCTACGACAACTTCCTTTACCCCACTCTAGGGTTGCGTTGTGCCGCCACCTTTCTTGGAGTCCCCGCTGACAAGCTAACCGTTCAGGCATCACGCGGCATCAGGGTTGGCAAGACTTTCATACCGACCGATCACTGGAGCAGGATGCCGATTAATTATTATGGCCCCGGCAAAACCTTCAAGTACATTTCCATAGCGGATATTATTGACGGGTCTGTTGGGCGCGAAGTTATAGACAACAGGATAGTGTTAATAGGAGCTACAGCAATAGGTCTCTACGACCTTCGCGTAACCCCCTTTTCTGCAGTCACTCCGGGAGTGGAAAAACATGCTACCGTAGCCGCATCAATAATCCAGAACCATTTTATCAAGAAGGCAACTCCGTTCCAGGAAGGTGCCTTTCAGTTTATAGTCGGTGTATTGCTGTCTCTGGCGCTGAGCCGCATGAGACTTTTGTGGGGCGCTGTTACCGCACTGACTGCCGCGATATTTGTCGGTATAGTCGGGTTTGTGCTCTTTGCAGAACAAGGTATATGGATGAATATGGCCAGCCCGATAAACATGGTCCTGCTTATGTTCGTTATTATGACTGCCTGGAACTATGCCTTTGAGGAGCGTTATTCTCGAAAAATCAAATCCATCTTTTCAAATTATGTTACCCATGCGCTTGTCAATGAATTGATAAATAATCCTGACATGGCAAAACTTGGTGGGGAAAAACGGGAAGTTACGGTTCTGTTCTCTGACGTGAAAGGCTTCACCACATTTTCAGAACGAAATACTCCGGAAGACGTAGTTGCACTCTTAAACGAATATCTCTGCGCAATGACTAAAGTAATATTGAAGTGGGAAGGGACACTGGATAAGTTCATCGGCGACGCCATCGTTGTCTTCTGGAATGCACCTATCCGACGTAAAAATCATGCCGAGCTGGCACTTTTGTGCGCGACTGAAATGTTAATGGCGCTAGAACATCTGCACGAAAAATGGGATAATGAGGGGAGACCAAAACTCTCCTGTGGAATTGGTATTAATACCGGTGAGGTGGTTGTCGGCAACATAGGTGCCGAGGGGCTAAAGATGGATTATACCGTTATCGGCGACCATGTAAATCTTGGGGCACGCGTGGAGGGGCTCACCAGAATATTCAAGGCTGATATCCTGGCCACCGAGACTACCGTTGAACATATTCGAAAAGCTGTAGAGGAAGGAACTCTGAAAGGGTTGAAAATTGAGGGCGAGCGCAGGGTTATCGTAAAAGGAAAAGAACTACCCGTGACGGTCTATGCCGTTACACGGGTCGCAATAGATCAACCTGCAACCATAATCGAATGTGAGGATCAAGAACCGCTTAAATTAACGGAAAAATAAAACCGTGACTATAAGCTCGCCGTTGCCGTCGGCATAGGAGTTATTTCGGCACCCAGTTTATCGTAACCCTTTACTCCGTCTACGCTTATCACCATATTTTGGGTAGATACCCCCGCTTCCACATCGCATGTAACAGTAAAGAAATCGCCAGCAGAAAACGTGGCGGCTCCCCTTATAACTCCTATGGTTAACTTACGCGAGGCAGGAATATAACTTGCGGCGGAGTAACTGCTTGTATCGTTGGGTGGCAACATAGTAACGACTCCGCTGTTTACCACACCCGAGGCATCAGCACTTACACTCATACCAGGCGGAAGAGTAAGAGTAATGTAGATCCCATTAACAGTAGTGCCAATAGCACCTTCCAATACGGTTTTAGGGCGGACTGACCTGCTTGCCGTCGCTCCGCCTCCTGCTCCACCCCCGCCTCCTCCACCACATCCTTGCAACAAAGTAAGCATAAAAGCGGTACATATAATTCCTGCCACTATTGAACATGTATTTTTAATCATACCCTCTCCCTTACGTTTTAAGCCATACCTTCTTTTGTTCGATTGAAACTACCATGTAATAATCCCGATTGCTTTTTGAAGAATAGCAATAGAATCTCCAAGATCAATGACACCGTTTGGTGATGACGTGGCACTAATAACTCCGTTGCTCTGGGTTACTGGGGATACCAGCGGCGCGACATCTCCATTTGCGAGTTCAGCCGCCGCAGGCTTTCCGATACCCACCGCAAACTGCAATGCTTTCAGGGCATCTGCAATATCAACTTTTCCATCTCCATTTACATCACCTGTCGGGGCGGAGGAGAACTTGGCCACCGCCCAGATCGAAAGATGCGAAACCTGCATATCCAGAGTTCCATCGGCTTTAACTGTCGCTGCACCTTCCATATTCCATATTGTTCCGTCAAAGCTGAAATATTCCAGTGCAGAGCCTGGTATTGCAAAGCTTGGAGATAAAGCAATGTTCACGGTTATTGGTGTGGCAAATCGTTTTACCGAGCCTGAAACACTGGAGATATTGATGTCTATGAATCCACCCATAGATCTAATAGACCTGCCGTCGGCAGTGCGCCCGGCCACTTCCGCAGTGGGAAGCGATGAAATACTGGTCGAAGCGGTTGCAGTCATTGTAAGAGGTCCGGTCACAGGATTGCCTGCCGCATCGGTCATAGCAGTTCCTGCCGGGATGTTCACGGCGGCGCCTGGGGTATTGAGAGCGATAGTTGATGCATTCTGGCCGGAGGCATTGGTTGTTACTGTTGTAGTGGTACCATTTGCGACAACTAGCGGCGCAGATGTTATCACGCTGTTGGATGCCACTGAGGCCGTACCGGTACCGGCACTATTTGCAGCCGTTACTGAAAATGTGTAGCTAGTTCCGTTGACAAGGCCGGTTACAACAATCGGGCTTGCAGTCCCGGTTGCTGTAACACTGCCGGGTGATGAAGTCACAGTATAGCCGGTGATCGGGCTGCCGCCTGTGGATGCCGGTGCGACGAAGTTGATGGTGGCTTGGGCATTGCCTGCAACTGCAGTGACAGCTGTTGGTGCGCCTGGAACGGTGACCGGCAGAGCGGCGTTGACAGTCGCAGCAGCCGAGGTGGTGCTGCCGTAGTTGGAGTCAGCGGTTTTTGTGGCGGTGACGGAACATGTACCGGTGCCACTGGTCATTGTGACAAGAGCGCCGCTGTTATAGCAGGCACCGGTGGCGCTGAAGGAGACGGCACCCGTGCCGCTGCCGCCGGAACTGGCTACAGTGAAGGTTGCGCCGTAGAGTTGTGCGGTTACTGGCACGCCGGTTACGGTTAATAATGATTGAGCAGATTTGATCAGAGTAACGGAATAATCAGCAGAAACATTTGAAACATAATAGTTTGTATCAGAAACTCGGGTAACGGTAAGTGTACAGGTTCCGCTGGCATCTAAAACTGAGATAATATTACCCGCAACTGTACAGCCGGTTGAAGATCCGGTGCTAAAAATGTAGGAGCCGGCACCACTGCCGCCTGAAGCTGTGGCAGTACCAGTGGTACCAAAGGTTACGCTTGGGGGCCCAGTGATTATAACTAATGACTGGTTAGCCGGTTTTATCTCGAAATTGCCTGCAGACAAGCCGGTTGCCACTGCATAATTGGTACTTACCGCACAGCTAACCGTTGCCGGATAGGAACCAGCGTTAGTACCGGTGCCACCACTGAGAGTTGCAGCACCGCCACCTAGACAGGTGACCGTAGCTGTCTGCGCTGATCCGTTAAAGGTGACAGGTGAGTTGATTATGCTTGCAATCGGTGTTGCCGGGTTGATAACGAAGCTGCCGGCATTGAGCCCGGTTGCCGGTGAGTAGTTGGCACTTGCCGCACAGTTAACCGTTACTGGGTACGAACCAGCGTTAGTACCTGTGCCACCGCTAGCCAGAGTTGCTGTACCGCCACCGAGACAGGCGACCACCGCAGTCTGGATGGTGCCGTTGTAGGAGACAGATGAGTTTGTTATGCTGGCAGTCGGTGTCGCAGGGTTTATCACAAAGTTACCGGCGGCCAGACCGGTTGCCGCTGAGTAGTTACTGCTTGCCGCACAGTTAACTGTAGTCGGATAAGAGCCAGCGTTAGTGCCAGTACCACCACTTGCGATGGTTGCTGCACCACCACCCAGACAGGTGACCGTTGCGGTCTGCGCTGATCCGTTGTAGGTGACAGGTGAGTTGATTATGCTTGCAATCGGTGTTGCCGGGTTGATAACGAAACTGCCAGCATTGAGACCGGTTGCCGCAGCGTAGTTGGAACTTGCTGCACAGTTAACCGTTGCCGGGTAGGAACCAGCGTCGGTGCCGGTGCCACCAGTAGCCAGAGTTGCTGTACTGCCACCGAGACAGGCGACCGTTGCTGTCTGCGCTGATCCGTTAAAGGTGACAGGAGAGTTGATTATGCTGGCAGTCGGTGTTGCCGGGTTGATAACGAAGCTGGCAGCATTGAGACCGGTCACCGCTGAGTAGTTGGAACTTGCTGCACAGTTAACTGTAGTCGGATAAGAGCCAGCGTTAGTACCGGTACCACCGCTAGCAAGAGTTGCAGCACCGCCACCTAGACAGGTGACCGTAGCTGTCTGCGCTGATCCGTTAAAGGTGACAGGTGAATTGGTTATGCTTGCAGTCGGTGTTGCCGGGTTGATAACGAATCTGCCAGCATTGAGACCGGTCACCGGTGAGTAGTTACTGCTTGC
>CAIMXI010000092.1 GCA_903845365.1 uncultured Geobacteraceae bacterium
CCTCGCCAAATCGTCCTCATTATTACACACAGACTACATCGTTAAGCCCTTCTCTATTAAAATCTCTACCCATAGACCGCGCATACAGAGGGTCAGTCTTGATGAACAGAAAAGGGTCAGTTCTGGTGGGCGTCAAGGGGCTGGACGAATGTTGTGCCCTTGATGAGTCGAAACACACTCCCGCATCGGCACTTATAGCCTCGTTCAAAGACTTCTCTGGCTGGAAAGGTCTAAGTGATCGGAGGTTTGGAGATATGCTAAAAGAAAAGGGCTTTAAGAAAAAGCGTTCAAACGGTATTTGCTGGCAGGGGATTTATCTTGATTTGGAACAGTTGGAACCTTTAAACACTTTTTCAGCAAAGTCCTATAGAGAAAAAAATATAGAAAGTTTGGGAAAAACACCCTCAAATGTTCCAACCGTTCCATTCTCAACTCAGGAAGAGTTTTTCCTCGAAGAGGAAGACATACTATGAAATGCCTTGTCACCATGAGCTTTATGACGGCAAAGGGAGAAATACCGGCAGGGGCGATTGTTAATTTTCCTGACCATCTGCTGAATAGGCTCGTAGGGAAGGTGGAACCATTATATGCAGACACCTACCCATCTGCTGATTGGATACCTGAAACCCAGCGACAGGCGATAAATGCTAAATGCTGTTCCTGTTCATCTGGGTATGACACCGGCTTGGGATGCTCCGTGTCTGATGTCTTTCAATCCGTATAATCGTGCAAAATTTAAGGTCGTTTCATCGAATCTGGGTGAAATTTAAACCGCCCTCTATACGAAACTCTCACCGTCAAAGAGGACATTAGCAACTACCTGAAAACAGGACAGCGGTACACATCACCTTCGCAGGTATCAGATACTTTTCAGTTTTTGATGCAGGAGCCAAAGGAGCAGTTCATCACTCTTCATCTGGATAACAAAAATAGGATTCTCTGTATGGACATCGTTTCGATAGGAGGCCTTAATCAGAGTATCGTTGACATGAGGTCAGTGTTTCAAACCGCTTGCCTCTCTGCTGCTGCAGCTATCATCTGTATCCATAACCATCCTTCCGGTGACACGACGCCCTCATCTGAAGACATCTCCATTACCAGGAGACTCAAAGAGGCTAGTGAAATTATGGGGATCAAGCTACTGGATCATATTATTGTTGGGGACGGAGAGTATCTGAGCTTTGTGGAAAGAGGATTGTTGTAGGGATAGAGCCGCTCTTGATAATATTCAGGGGCGGTCTTTATACAAAGGGGTAGCGAAAATGCAAAGTATGAATAAAGTATGAATGTAAAAATATAAAAGAAAAACAGCCACCTACAAATCAATGTAAGTGGCTGTAATTATTGGTGGGCGAAACAGGGATCGAACCTGTGACATCCAGCTTGTAAGTAAGATAACAGAACCACTTCAAAGTATTTTAAAATATGCCACTATATTTCACGAATACTACATAACCCATTTACAATACGCGATTTGTAAGATATTTACTGGATCATATCGAGTCAATATATTTTAAAATATATTGTCTACAGCCACAACAAAAACGGCAACAAAACGGCAACAGACTTAGAGGTAAATTTGGCACTTAAATTCACTGACATATTTGTACGAAACCTGAAGCCGAAAGTCAAGGAATACACCTCACGAGAAAAGGGTGGCTTTGGAATTCGAGTATTGCCTTCTGGCCGTAAAGTATTTTTCTATCTGTACCGTGTTGATGGGCAACGGCGCTTCCTGAATTTAGGAGAATATCCTGATCTTGAATTAAAAGACGCCCGCAAAAAATATGAGGCGGCATCTGCACAAGTGAAGCTCTTAAAAGATGGACTTCCAGGTGGTGCTGACCCGGTACAAGTTAAAACTGAAAAAAGTGTTGAGCGAGAAGAGCATCGTAAAGCCCTAACTGTTGCTGAACTGATTTCTGAATATATCGAGAAACACGCCAAGCCCACAAAGCGGTCATGGCAAGAAGACGAGAGAATTCTGAATAAGGACGCCCTAGTTGTTTGGGGGAAACGGAAGGCTTCTGAGATAAAAAAAAGAGATATTGTTCTCTTGCTAGAATCTATTGTTGGTCGTGGTGCGCCGGGAAGTGCCAACAACAATTTCAAAATCATTAGGAAAATGTTCCGTTTTGCAGTTCAACGTGACATACTTGATCATTCTCCGTGTGACGGTGTCGTTATGCCTGCTCCGCTGAATCAAGGCGACCGTGTTCTCACAGAACCCGAAATAAAAGCATTTTGGCACAGCCTCGACACATTCCATATTTCAAGTGAAATCAAGCGTGCTTTGCGCTTAATACTTCTAACCGGCCAACGACCAGGCGAAGTGATAGCTATGCACAAGAACGAAATTGACGGCAAGTGGTGGACTATTCCGGCTGAACGTTCAAAGAACAAGCGTTCACACAGAGTCTATTTGACTGACACGGCACTTGAATTGATTGATATGACTAAGAGCAAGGGTTTTATATTTCCTCGTGCTGAGGAAAAGTTAAAAGATGGAGAGAAACCAAAACCGGAACAACCAATGGCGCGGCTCTCTATATCTCAGGTTATTAACCGGAATCTTGCCGTCCCTGTCAAAATTAAAGGAAAACAGGTATTTGATAGTGGCGGAAATCCGATTACCGAAAACAAACTTGGCGTTGCCGACTTCACACCGCACGACCTGAGGCGCACAGCTGCGACTTTCATGTCTCAGCTTGGTTTCATGGATGAGGTTATCGATGCCGTGCTGAACCACGTTAAACAGGGGATAATCAAAACATACAATTTGAACAAATACGATGTCGAGAAGCAAAAGGCGCTCGAAGCATGGGAGAGTAAGCTGAAAGCCATTATTACCGCTAACGGCAAGAGAAAAGTCGTATCAGGCAATTCTGATCATCAGATGAAGATGTAGATTTTGGCAATATTCAATCTTTTATGATAAGTGCTATATCCCTACTATTAGTTGATGTATTTAACAAATTTATTGCTGCCTTGTAACCTTACCGATTAGGAAGACACAGGGCACCCGCCATAACGACTGGCCTCAAAACAGAGCTTCCGAGTTGCTGTTCCCCAGGGTTTGCGCTGGGCAATCAGTTCCAGTAACAATAGGCCGTCGTTGACTAGGCGTCCACCCAGCACATGCACCCCGCAGGCGAAAAGTGGGTCTGGAAAATAGCCAGCCGTCGGTCCCAGTACGGAAATATGTTCGGCTGCATTACAGTGCGACAGCACATCCTCAATGGTTCCGTTCTGCACGGTAGTGCTGGTGCACAAGACCTTGTTACAATTATTCAGCGCATTTACGTCCATAGTTACAGAAAGCTTTGGATAACGTTCGATGAGTTGGGGGTTTTTCTCAATGATGACCAGCTCGGCATCGGTGTCACGAAGATATTTGAGAAGGGGTGGAAAGAAGCCGACCATTCCCACCCGGTCTCCAGCCCTAATCTGCATCAAGCCTATGGAATCGGTGGCACTGCCAGGAGCGTTCCCGGTGAGTCGCATCACCTGCTGGCAAATGACGTTAATTGCAGCAAGCCCCAGCATATTCAGAATAGGATCGCACCCACCGAAGGCCTCAACATAATGCTCAGGGCGGCATCCGACAAACGTATCCGGCATTAATGCCATGTAGTCCGCAGCGCTGTTGTCGGGGATAAGTACATAACTAATCCCTCCTGCGCCGCTCTCCAGAGCCATGGCCATAAACTCACACTCCTTGGGCTGACCCCCTGGGAAAAATGGCGGGAAGGCTATTCCTGCAACCTTCGGAATGGAAAAGCGGGCAGCGAGCCCCAGTGCCATATCCCGCGTTTCGGTCATGATACTCATCGGTTGCTCCTCTCTGGCAGGCCTCAATCATGCGGGCAATTACATTGCAAGCTTCCAGATAAATGTAAGGGATTATTACACAACTCCGATTTCTAGTGAAGGTTAACGTGACACGACAATTTGTATCACAACTCATCGTTGAAAATCAGCACTTTGCCAAAACGTATTGGTGCCCTAACTGCCGATGATTTTAACCAACACCCTTTTACTCGATGTTCAAGTTTTTATTTGTTGACAACCACTGATGTTGTTCTCCAACCAATTTCAAGCAAGTATCGCATGGCGAGCCAGTGAAGGTGTTGCATCCATACGACCGAGACCACGACCGCTCATATGCTTTTTGGATACTGCTAATGGGAAAAGCGTCCTGATCTTTTCAGCAAGTTCTTCAAGCATACGCAAAGGGTTGTTTTCGGAAATTATTCTACGAATTATTGCTATCAGTGCTTCACCATGGGCG
>CAIMXI010000093.1 GCA_903845365.1 uncultured Geobacteraceae bacterium
CCTCGCCAAATCGTCCTCATTATTACACACAGACTACATCGTTAAGCCCTTCTCTATTAAAATCTCTACCCATAGACCGCGCATACAGAGGGTCAGTCTTGATGAACAGAAAAGGGTCAGTTCTGGTGGGCGTCAAGGGGCAATGGTGTAAAACTCATTTACATGCTGAGAAAAGCTCTTTTCGTCGAATTTTTTGTTATGTTTTATCAGTAGATGAATGTGCAACTTGTCATCATTAGATTCAAAATTTCTACTTGGATGGTTTTCAAAGAAGGCAAAACCTTCCAAAAAATGATTTCTAGCCTTGAATTTATCAGTGAATTTCTTGCGGTTTAACATATAAAGCAGATCATTTGTAAACTGACACCTTTTAGCAAAGCCGGTAAATTGTCCGAATGTCAGTGTTATGAAAAAGTAGTAGGGCTCAAAACTTCTCGCAAATTGCAAATATTGAGCTGTAATTTTCGAGTATGTACTTTTTGACTTACATTTTTTGTCGTTGTTCTTCCGATGATACTCAGCTTTTTCAACATTCCAGCCCTTCCAATATCTTGCATTGTAAGGTTTTAGCCTGCTAAATCCGGTATTATCAGAAGCTGTAGTGGTGGTATCTACTTTCATGATGAACCTCCTTTCAAAGTGTTACGCTATTTGGTATGAGTGATGGCTGCTGCGCAGTGTGCTGTAAAGGGTGCTACTCAATCCAAGCAGTGTAAGGGTAGTGTTTGTTTCTAGCTGTTGGGCTTAAAAATTTTCAGTATGTGTAGTATGTGTATCTTTTCTATCTAATCTGTATATCTGTAGGGTCTATCTATAAGTGGAGTGTTGGGCTTAAAAAATTTCAGTATGTGTATCTTTTCTATCTACTTGATCTATCTATTGGGTCTATCCATAAGTGGATTGTTTGTATTATATATTGTATTAATCTAATTATAATATATTAACGTTATGTTATGTATATCTAGTATCAAGAGGCCGCCAAAAAACACACTTTTGCGCCTCTATAACTTGTTCGCACAGGATGTATTAGGATGAGAGCATTGCTGTCACCCCTAACAATACATGTCCGCATATGTTGGTTATTTACAGTTTTTCTAAATAGATACATTTGTTGCTCATACCTTCTGATATAAATTACGTAATTCAAAATGATCCATCTCTGTTATTTCCCCCACTGCCGCTGCGCTTTATCCCTTCGCTTTACTTCGACAACGTCGCCTTGCCTCCACAAACCATTCCTTCTGATAGCCCTTGAAGCTTTTCTTGTTAAACCGCATGTCTTTGCTGTGAATACCGAACTCCTGGAGCAATGCGGAAAGTTGACGGAAATTGAGGTTTTTTCCGCCACGACCGCATGTTGCCCAGGGCTTTTTTGGATCGGCACAAAGATGCACCAAAAGTTGCTTCGACCTCATTTTGGAACGGTGATTTTCCTTCATAATGGCGATTATGTCGGCCAACAACCGTTTACCAATAGTGCTGGGTTTCTTAACACCAATTGCCGTCGGTACATTTTTGATAGTTTTACCAGTTTTTGATGATTCCACTGATACCAGCGGTGTTTTGTGAGTCTTCGCTGGACTATGGCGTTTAGTGGTAGTGCTTGCGAATACGAGTCCTAGTCTGTGTCCGAATCCGTGTCCGGCAGTGATTGGTGTGATCTGTATCGGACTAGCCAACCGCATTTTTCGGGAACGATCCGATTTGTCTCGCAATACGGAACGAGGCGCATCGAAGGGTTTATCAAGATCCCTACCGTGTGGTGTATCAAGTGGTGCATCTGAAACGTTTATTACTTGTTGTTGCGTCGTACCCAAGGCACTGCTTTCGTTCAGTGTTTCAAAACACTGCTCACAGACGGTATGTTGCATACTGAGAGTCCTCCTGTTTTGTTTATTCGACTACGATATAAATTACGTATTTTTCGTGGAGGAGATGCTGCGCAAGACATGAAGAATGGAGAACTACTGAAGGAGTGGATTGGTCGGAATGATACTAAACCTGAGGAGATGTCGCTAAGACTGCTACGCAGTGTGAACCGAATGCACTTGATGAACCTGATGAACTTGATTTATTGCATTTATACAAAGAGATCAGACGAATATCTAAAAAATAAGAGCGGCCTCGCGGAAGTGTCTTAAAAATGGCGATTTAAAAATGTCGTTATTCGAGCATTTTCAAATTGCCGCCTATATCTTTGTTGCAGATAAGGCCGCAATTTGAATTTGTTACGGTCTCAGTTTTCAACCTGATCTTTCATCCTGTAGCTTTTACCTTCGATACAGACCGTATTTGCATGATGCAAAACCCTGTCAAGTAATGCTGAGGTCAGGATGCTGTCGTTGTTAAAGATTTCTGGCCACTGCTTGAATACTCTGTTTGTCGTAATGATGGTAGAACCCTTTTCATATCGATGGCTGATTACCTGGAAGAGGAGATCGGCGCCACTTTTGTCGAGAGGGAGATAGCCAAGTTCATCAAGTATGAGTAGATCGGGGTTTCG
>CAIMXI010000094.1 GCA_903845365.1 uncultured Geobacteraceae bacterium
CTCACTGGTAAACTTTATAGCATTACCAACCAAATTGATTATTATCTGGCGAAGTCGTCCGGGATCACCTTTAAGCTGCGGTGGCACGACCGGGTTGATACGGCAGATCAGTTCCAGTCCGGCAGCCGCAGCCTTGATTGCAAGCAGTTCAGCGGTGTCTTCCATTGTTGTTCTCAGATCAAAGTCGATGGTTTCCATATCAACTTTGCCCGCTTCGATTTTAGAAAAATCAAGGATGTCGTTGATCAGGCTCAGCAGACTTTCTCCGCTTTTACGTACAATTTCGGCATATCCCCGCTGTTCTTCAGTCAATCTGGTATCCAGCAGAAGGCCAGTCATTCCGATAACACCGTTCATCGGAGTACGGATTTCATGGCTCATGCTGGCGAGGAAAGCACTCTTAGCAATGTTGGCGGCTTCGGCATCCACCCTGGCCTGGCATAGTTCCTCCTCCAGTCGTTTGCGCTCTGAAATGTCGCGAACTGTTGCCAGTACAACTGTCTTGTCAGCCAGATTAATCCTGCTGAGCAACACTTCGGCGGGGAACTCTTTGCCTGTATCGAAACGCCGGTGTAACCACTCGAAAAAATTACTGCCATTTTCTATCGCGGTTGCGAAGCGCTGATTCGCCAGAATTACGGAATCCATGCCGCACGGCTGCAGTGGCGGTGACAATTCAGCAGGATGTTTTTTGCAGAACATCTCCTGTGTAGTAATACCGAATAGCTCCAGTGTCGCCTTGTTGCAGTCGAAGAAACCCTCTGCATCCAGCAACATTACCGCTTCACTGGTGAAAGAATAGAGTGAACGGAACTTCATCTCGGAATGCGCAAGTTTGATTTCCGCATGCATCCGCCCCAGTTCGGCGGACGCACGGATCGAAACCAGTTTCAGTATGGACTGTGCCAGTGCGGGGTTCGCCAATGGTTGTCGGCCTATAACCGCGATTAGACCGATTGGTTTCATATCGAAACCCCAGAGAGTGGTTCCGATATAACTCTCTGCCGCTAAATCCTGCAATGCCGTATCCCTGGGAAACAGATTGCGAACATCCTCCGGAAAGACACAGATCTGCTTGCCGACCACCTCGCCGCAGGGGGTGTCATTCAGAATATGCTCAACTACATTACCCTCAAACTTTCCGTCGTGGTAAATGGCCAGGGTCTGGGCAGCAAGGCAATCATCATTTAGACGGCCAATACGGACGTAGTCCATTTTCAGGGTCTGGGCAAGATAGCGGGCAAGTGATTCAAAGAAATCCTCACTTGTCTGACCGTTTCCGCACTGCAGCAGAAACAGAAGCGTCTCCTCTGTCAGTTTGTTCTCTGTAATGTCAAATCCCGCTGCCTGATATTCAGTCAGTGTTCCGTCATCTGAAAAAATCCCCCGCTGTGTCCAGCGTTGCCAGCGTAGTTCTCCGGCAGGTGTTATAATGCGGTGGGTGTACTCAATCAACGGATTGTCACGGGTGATTCCAGACAGAAGCCCGGTAATCATGGAAAGATCCGGTTCGGGAATATTCGGAATAAAATTTATGTCGATCAGTTCGCCTGGAGATATGCCGTAATACCGGGAGTATGCCCCGTTCACAAAAGAGAGTCTGCCGTCCGGCAGATAGCGGCAGATCAACTCTGTCTGATCTTCTATAATGGCATGATAGCGAGCTTCACTTTTCAACAGTGCTTCCTCCGTCTGCCGACGGTTGCTGCGCACCTCCGCATCCGCCAACTCACGTTTGACGGCAGGTGTAAGCCGCGCAAGGTTTCCTTTCAGAATATAATCATCTGCTCCGGCTTTCATGGCTTCTACGGCTGTTTCTTCCCCAATTTTTCCCGATACGATAATGAAAGGAATATCAATTCCGCTCTCTTTCAGTATCTGCAATGCATCCAGACCACTGAAATGAGGCATGATATAGTCCGAAACGACAAGATCCCACGTTTTTACGGCAAGCGCCTCCTTCATCGCCTCTGTTGTATCGACCCGCTGGCTCTCAAGATCATAGCCGATCTTTGTAAGCTCGCGCATAAGCAGCAAAGCATCATCCTCAGAATCTTCAATAATCAGTAAACGTAGTGGTGTTTTCATCAGGTGTTCTCCTTGTCAGCCTCCAACCGTAAACCAGAGCGTCGCCCCTTGTTCCACCGCGCCTTCAGCCCAAACCGTGCCGCCATGGCGGTGGATGATATGCTGCACTAGCGACAGACCTATGCCGGTGCCGGGAAATTCCTGCTCGGTGTGCAATCGCTGAAAGGTGGCGAACAGCTTGTCAGCATATTTGGTGTCAAAACCGGCGCCGTCATCGCGGATAAAATAGGCAGTTTTCCCATCAACTTTTGAGCGGCCAAACTCAATCCGTGACTTGGCATGGCTGCTGGTGTATTTCCAGGCATTACCAAGCAGATTATCCAGAACCACCTTCAAGAGCCTCGAATCTCCATTGACTTTGAGACCTTTTTTGATGACGAACTCCACCTTCCGTTCCGGTTCGGTACTGTGCAATTCATCAGCGATTATCTCGGCTATTTTAGTCAGATTGACCGTTTCAAGCGTCAATTCACATCTTGTGATGCGCGACAGTTTCAGGATATCGTCAATAAGCTGCGCCATCTTTTGCGTGGCACAGCGTACCCGGCGGAGATAATCCTTTCCGCCATCGTCCAGTTTGTCGCCATAATCTTCCAGCAGCGCCAGGCTGAAACCGTCGATGCTTCGCAGCGGTGCGCGCAGGTCGTGGGAGACGGAATAGGCGAAAGATTCCATTTCCTGGTAGGCAACCTTTAGTTGCGCGGTTCGTTCGGTCACGCGCTGTTCCATTTCCAGGTGGAGTTGGTTGATTTTCTCTTCGGCATTTTTGCGGTCGGTGATATCGTTAATAACAAGCCAGCATTCTTCGTTCTGCCCCGGTGCAACCTGAAGATGCGCCCAAAACTGTTCACCATCGGCACGCAGCAGGCGCATCTCCCACTCCTGAACTGCACTTGATTCAACGCACTGTTTGAGGTGCTTATAGAAAATGAGCTGATGATTATCGTTGGGGAGTATCCGACTGATCCCCTCTTTGACGAGCGCGCTCCGAACTATACCAAACATGGTCGCCGCAGTGAGATTGACTTCTTGAATCAATTTTTTATCGCTGAGAGTCATATACCCAACCGGCGCCAGATCATACAGGTCAAAGTAGCGAGCCTGCGAATAGTGCAGGTCAGCCTGTGCACGACGCAGTTCTTCATTCTGCATCTGAAGTTCTATCTGATGTACCTTCAGTTCGTGGAAGAGTTGTGTGATTTCCTCAGGGGATGTCGATTCCGTGATGAGGTTTTCACTCGCCGTAAACAATGCTTCGGCACGCAGACGGAGATCCTGGGTATGTGCGGTTGTCATGGTCATTTTGTTTCCCCTTTCAGCAGTGGGCGTTGGGATGCCCCTGCCTCTCTTGCCTCTACTCCACAGGCGGCTCATTCAGCAATAGCCAGTACAACCCCAGTGTCTGAATCGCTTCGTTAAACTGGGTGAAATCCACTGGTTTGCGGATATAGCTGTTGCAGCCGTTCATGTAGGCGTTGGCAATATCCTGTTCCTCTCTTGATGACGTCAGGATCACCACCGGAACATGGGCCGTCTTCTCGTTCTCGCGCAAGCGGCGCAACACCTCCAGTCCGTCAATCTTCGGCAGCTTCAGATCAAGCAAAACCACCGCCGGCAGGTTGTCGATGTTATGGCCGGCATGGTTGCCGACACCGAGCAGATAATCAAGCGCCTCAGCACCGTCGCGTGCCACAATTACTTCATTCAGTATCTTGTTCTTTTTGAGTGCGCGCCGGCTCAATTCTTCGTCATCGGCGTTGTCTTCCACCAGCAGAATCCATTTATTTTTCATGCTGTAGTTCTCCTTTTGCCACTATAGTTTCAACTCTCCCATCTTCAAATGACAGGCACCTATCTACCGCTCCTGCAAAAGCAACTGATTCAACAGAGACCAATAAAAGCCCGGCAGTTGTAAGCAGCAGCCCATATCCGATAGGAATATCGAAAATCTCTTACCATAACGTTCCATAGCAAAAACGACGTTACGCAGGATGAAACCCGGGATTATCTTCCCCCCGGCATCCGCTGATAAAGGACGGTTCGGTATCCGGCAATTTCCGCCTGCTCGTACTGTTTTTCTAGAATCCGCTCCGCCTTTACCATTTCGATTGAAATATCACTTGGCGGTTCTGGAAGTTCACCCGCATCAAGAAGCCCCACAATTGCCAGCCACTCGCAAAGTTCTTCGAATCTTTCCTTGTTAAACCATTCTGTCCCCATGCTTTCGTGAACAGCAAGGAAGTTCCTGCAAGCTGGAGTTACAAATAAATATGCGGCCATTTCCTGTTTTTCCGGTAGTTCAAGCAAAGCGGACATTAGATCAAGACTCTGCTTCGCTATGTCAGGGCTAAGCATTCGGCGCAGAGTGCAATCAAGACCGAACTGTTCGAGAACATCAGATTTCATCCCTGACAACAGTCCCCATGCCAGTAGTACCCAGCATTCATCCGGCTGCCGGAGAATTCCTATCAACCTGGAGCGGAAAATTTTAGCCACTTGGGAAACCGGTTTTGTCTTCAAAAGCGACACCAGTCGATTGAAGCGTAGTTCAGCCATTTCAAGCTGTTTATGAAGCCAGTGCGGAGAGGTTGTGTCATGCACCAGTCGATGCATCTCAACAAAAAATACGCGTGCGGCCGCCGTTGCAGCGCCTTGATCATGCTTCACTATTTCTGCTCTATGCGAATGCAATAAGCCTTTGCAGACAAGTTCGCCATACACCAGTTCGGTGACGGATTTAAAGGCCTCGTTCAAAGCCCCATAACGCATCTGCTTTAGCTCATCTTCGAGGCTTTCCACCCCGCTCCCATCCAACAGCGTCGTGCAGAGCCGTTCCCAGTTCCCCTCAGCATCATCACGAATTTCACGGAAATCCAAGAATACATGAAACTGGTACTCTTTCAGTTCAGCGTAGAATCCGTATTCGCACAACTCACGTGAGTTGCGAAGATACGTCAAACCGGTAGCGTAATCGTTGAAAGTGCAGTACACCCCCTCTTCGTTAGACAGCCCCAAAGCAACGCCCATAGTTGTACTCTGGATTTTCGGCTCGCCACTTCCATTTTTTACTGCATAACCGGCAGATTCCCTGATCCATCCGGCAACGCTGGAAAAGCTGTTGTTGTACATAACCAGTGTTCGCTTATCGCCTGCCCTGTTGGAATAGGCAAAAACGTTCTCAGTGATGTAATCGCAACAGTGAAAGTCGTAGAGCATAAAGTTTTCCGAACCGGAGAAGAGCCAGCGCAGACGCAGCAGTGGAAAAACCCACATTTCATGACCGCGTACAAGACCTTCGTCAACCTGCTCATCCCAATAGGCACGTTTGTACTCCACGCCGTATTTCTCGTGAAATCCCTCAATCTGGCCATGCCCGAACATTGGCAAACCTGGCATGGTGGCAAGGAGTACACAGGCACCGAAATATTTCCCCTGCGTTCCGAACTGTTCGACGGCTGTTTTTTCATCCGGGTTGTACATGAAGTTGACGAAACGCTTGAGAACTTCTGGATTGAACTCCAGTACGTTCTTGATGGTCGTGCGGTATTTGTGGTTTTCTTCCCTCTTGGGCATGTTCATGAAGGCGCTGTTATAATCTGTCTGGACAAACCGGTCCGGGTGATTGATCACCCAGCGGGAACAGATACCGGTGTGATTGGGGACCATGTCGCTGGCAAGACGGATACCACGTTTGGCAGCTCTTTCCCGCAGGTTGGCAAGCGCATCCCAGCCACCCAGATCCTCGGCAATTTCGTAATCAAAAAGGGAATAGACAGAAGCTATGGCATCAGGATTGCCGCATATCTGCTTGATGCGTTGCGCAGTCTGCGAACGCTCCCAGAGACCTATCAGCCAGAGGCCGGTAAAGCCCCAGGATGCAAGCCGATCAAGCTCGGAATCCGGAATCTGGTCGAGGCGGGTGATCGAATAACCATGACTGCGGCTCAACTGATCAAGCCAGACGTAGACCATCTTGGACATAAGCACTACATTGGACATCCAGTCGGCATCCTGGGAAAATCGTTCATATGCCGGATAGTCAAACCCGGCAAATATCGAATCTCCACGGCCATGCGTAACAGCTGTGTCAGAATGATCCTCTGGAGGTAGACGGCGCTCACCGATAACACTCGAAGATGCGCTCAATCCAAGAGAACGCCACTGCCGGGCCGAAAGCGGAATAACATGCCGGAAGTAGGCTGATGCTCCGTTTAATCCCGTCATGCCTGCATCCTGATATGTTCTTCAGGTGCCTGGCAGGGTGGCGGAAAGTCGCTGATCATTTCTCGCGAGATGGCTATACCTTCCGTAGTGTATGGCGCCGGGTGGGGTTCTTTATCTGCTACAAGATGAATCACCGGTTTTTTTATTACGAGTGC